>NZ_JBIVGI010000017.1:175983-194887 GCF_044748625.1 Kitasatospora sp. NPDC089913
GGGGAGTTCGGTCGTCGGTGTGCCGAGGGTGGGGTGGTCGGCCGCGCGTTGCACGGGTGCGTCGGACACGGTCTCCGCCCGGCGCCGGAGCGTGGGTGCGACCGGCGCGGGCGCGGTCCCACCCTGCGCCAAGGAGCCTGTGTAAGAGGGCAGTTCGGATGCCGAGGCGCTCGGGGCGGGACGGTCGGCCGTACGCCGAACGGGAGTCTCGTCCGTGCCCCGCAGGAGTGTGCCGGGCCGGTCGGGGGTGATCTCCGTCTGCCGCTGGACGACAGGCATGGCCGGTGCCGGTGCCATCGCCGTAGCGGGGCCGGGACCGGTCTCGCCCGAGGACGTGGCGGGCGCCGGGACTCCGGTCGACGGGGTGCCGAGAGGAGGCGCCTGGTCGGCCGCCCGCTGTACGGGTGTCTCGGGGGAAGGACCGGCGAGCTGTGCCGGGGGGACGGCGGGGCGCACGGCGGGTACCCGGCGCCTGGGGGTGGCGGGCACCCGGGCGACGGTCAGCGACGGGCCGACAGGGCGCGTCCGCACCACGGCTTGCGTGGCTTCCGCGCGGTCCCCCGGAGCCCTTTCACCGGCACGGCCGGGACGCGCGTCGGCGGCGGGTGCCTCCTGGCCCGGCCGGCCGCCGGTGACGGCGGAGAGGGGCCCGGCTCCGGTGGCGATCCGCTGCACGGACCGGCCGACGTGGGCCGTCTCGGGCGCGCCCGAGACGGATGCGCCGGGGACCACCGCGATGCGGCGGACCAGCGGGAGTCGTGCGGGGACCGGCGTACGGCCGGCCCCGGCCGGGGCTGTGGTCGGGGCTGTGATCGGGGTCACGGTCGGGGCTGCGGCGGTCGCTTCGGCCCGCTGGACGACGGGATCGGCGTCCGGGCCGAACGCGTCCGCGCCGAGCACCGCCGTGGACGGTGCGGGCGGACGGTTGTGGGTGGCGGGTGCACCGGCGGCCGCCCCGGCCGCCGAGGGGGTTTTCTGCCCGCCGCCGGACCGACCCGGCCGCTCGCCGGGCTTGCCGACCCCGTCGGCCCGCGAGCGACCGGTGCCGGCGCCGGTGCCGACTGCGGGCGCGGCCTGCGCGGACAGCGATGTGCCCTTCGCGGACGCATGCGCACCCGACGCACGCGCACCCGACGCACGCGCACCCGACCCACTTGGCTGCGCCCGCCCGGCGGCCCGCGCACCCGCTGCGGGAGGCACCTCCGGCAGTGGTGCCCCCGCTCCCGCTCCCGCCCCCGCCGATGGCGCGGCGACCGGCGCGGTGTCCGGCGCAGTGTCCGCGTCGGACGGGCGCAGCGCCCTGAGCAGCAGCGGGCCGCCTCCGCTGTGGGTGGGGTGCGCGACGGCGGGGCGGGCGATGCCGCGGACGAGGCCGGTCGGGGCGGTCGGCAGCAGGGCGTGGGCGAGGCCG
Organism: Kitasatospora sp. NPDC089913; assembly: GCF_044748625.1. NCBI lineage: Bacteria > Bacillati > Actinomycetota > Actinomycetes > Kitasatosporales > Streptomycetaceae > Kitasatospora > Kitasatospora sp. NPDC089913. The sequence continues at coordinate 177,395 of NZ_JBIVGI010000017.1, forward strand.
GTGTCGAAGGACGGATCGCGCCAGGCGGCCAGCCCGTCCCGGAAGGCGAGTCCGTCGCTGACACTCATCGGCGCCCGTGACACGGTCAGGAGGGCCGGTGCGGTGCGGCGCCACCCGCCGTCCCAGTCCGCGGGCACGCCCGGGCCCCCGCCGACGGGGGCCTCCTTGCCCGCGCCCGCGCCCGTGACCACGCCCGCGCCAGTACCCGCCGCACCAGTACCCGCCGCGCCCGTACCCGCGGCGTGCGGCGCGGCGCCGCGCCGACGGACCCTGTCCCGCCACGCCATTTGTTCAACCTCCTTCGTTCATACGGGAGTTGATCTGTGCGATCTCGGTGACCCACTGCCGGCGTTCGGCATGGGTCAGGTCGAGGATCTCGTCGCGTTGCCAGTGGAAGTGGTAAGCGATGTACGCGATCTCCTCCCTGAGCCGGGGGAGCGCGTACGTCACGATTCCCCCAGGCGCCCACCGGAGAGGTCGACCTCGAAGCCGCCCTCGCAGTGCGGGCAGATGACCGCCGCGCGGGTGTGGCCCTCGCTGTTGACGCGCCGGTAGAAGTCCTGGAGGAACGCGACGTCGGTCGCGTACATCCGCTCCACGACGCCGGCGTGCACGTCGGTGACGGTGCCGAGCCGGGTGATGACCTGGCTGAGCAGCACCACGCTCAGGTACGCCGGGTTCTCCTTGACCCGCAGGTCGATCTGGGGCCGAAGCTCGTCGCGCGCGGTGGCCAGGCGCATCGAGCCGTGCCGGTGCAGGGTGCCCGCCTCGTCCATGTACCCGCGCGGCAGTTCGAACTCGAACTCGGTCCGCAGCGCGTGCTCCTCGCGCCGCGCCGGAGCGCCGCCGGAGGGCGCCGTCGGCGGTGCCTGGGCGGCCGGGGCGGGCTCCGTGGCCTGGAGGATCTCCTCCAGGCTGCCCGCCGTCACCGTACGTCGCCTCATTCGACGATGATCTCCTCGAACACGATGGTCACGGACTCGGTGGCCGCGGCGGACTCGCCGGCCTTGAGGGAGGGGCCCTCCCACTTCGAGGCCCAGCCGTTCATCAGCTGGATGCGCCGGACGGTCGCGCCCGTGGAGTCCTTGATCTCGATGGTGAGGTTCTGCCGAGCGGTGTCGACGGCCCCGTTGTTCAGGGTCTCCGTGATCCACTTGGTGAACTCGCTGCTCTTGTCGAGTCCCCGGGTGATCGTGACCTCGCCGGCCTGGCGGGCGCCGGGCTGCTTGCGGATGATCTGCTTGCCGTCCTTGCTGACCTGCCGGACCTCGACGACCTCCTCCTCGACGGTCAGGCCGCTGATCTCCTGGATCGACTCGACCAGGTAGCCACCGAGCTGGACGCCGAAGATGTGGGTGGAAAGAGCATCGCCCTCTGCCATGACTGTCTGTCACCTTTCCTTGCTGTTCGGCCCGGTGGTCCCGGGACCGGCGGACCCGCGGGTCACTCGTCGACGAGGCTCGTGCTGTCGGAGTACTGCGCCAGCCGGAAGACCACGAACTCGGCCGGCTTGACCGGTGCCACGCCGATCTCGCAGATCACGCGGCCCTGGTCGATCGACTCCTGCGGGTTGTTGTCCCGGTCGCACTTGACGTAGAACGCCTCCGCGGCCGTCCGCCCGAACAGCGCGCCGCGCCGCCACTCCTCGGTGAGGAACGCGGTGGCGTTGCGTCGGATGCTCGACCAGAGCCGGTCGTCGTTCGGCTCGAACACCACCCACTGGGTGCCCAGGAGGATGGACTCCTCCAGGTAGTTGAAGAGGCGCCGTACGTTCAGGTAGCGCCAGGCCGGATCGGAGGAGAGGGTGCGGGCGCCCCAGATCCGGATGCCCCGGCCGGGGAAGGCCCGGACGCAGTTCACCCCGATCGGGTTGAGCAGGTCCTGCTCGCCCTTGCTCAGGCGCAGTTCCAGGTCGACCGCGCCGCGGATCACCTCGTTGGCGGGGGCCTTGTGCACCCCGCGCTCGGCGTCGCTGCGCGCCCACACACCGGCGATGTGGCCGCTCGGCGGGACGGTGGCGTTGCGCCCGGCGGCCGGGTCGAAGACCCGGATCCACGGGTAGTAGAGGGTGGCGTAGCGGGAGTCGTAGCCCGCCTCGTCGTTGCGCCAGGTCCGCACCTGCTGCGCGGTGAGACCGGGCGGGGCGTCCAGGACGGCGACCCGGTCGCCCATCTGCTCGCAGTGCGAGATCACGGCGAGCTGGACGGTGCGCACACCCTCGGCGTCGATCTCTCCGCGCTGGTGGGAGCCCATCAGGTCGGGCACCGCGACCATGGTGATCTCGTCGATGGACTCCAGACCGCCGAGCCCGGTGCGGGCGGCCGCGTCGCCGACGTACTCGGCCGGGTCGAGCCGGGGCAGCGCGCCCTGGCCGCCGGCCGGGGCGGGCACGGCGGCGGGGGCGTCGGGCAGGGCCGCCGTCCGGTTCGCGGGCCGGCCCTGGGCGGTGCCGCGCTGCTCGGTGACCTCGATCAGCGCCGAGCCGCGGGCCTGGGTGACGAGGTAGCCCTTGACGTTCCGGCGGGCCGACGCCTCGAAGGTCTCGGCCACCGCGCCGTCGCGGTGGACCAGCAGCCTGAACCGGTCCTCGGGCGGGTTCTCGCCGTCCGCGTCGGCGATCTCCACCGAGACGCCGGTGACCCCCGGCCGGGCCGCGAACAGGAACCCGTCGAGCGCGACGGGTTCCGCCGCGCGCTGCTCGGGGACCGCGGCGGCGGGTGCGGAGCTGTCCCGGTCGGAGCCGCCGACCCGGACGACGTACGCGGCGCCGCCGCCGTTGGCGAAGTACCCGTGGACCGCGTGGGGCAGGTAGGCGCCCTCGGTGAACCCGCCGAAGCGCTGGGAGTACTGGTCCCAGCTGGTGACGAGTGTCGGCTCGTGGAACGGGCCGGTCCGGGCGAACCCGACGAACGCGGCGACGGCGGTGCCGACCCCTTCGATCGGGCGGGCACCGGACTGCACCTCCTCCACGTAGACCCCCGGGGTGAGGTACGTCGGCATGCTCGCTCCTTCGTGTCACCGGAGTTCGGTGGACGCTCTTCGGTGGACGGTTTCGGTGGATCTCGGGCCGGGTTCGGGCCGGGTACGGCGGACGTCGGTCGGCCGACGGCAGAACGCCGTCGACGGACCCGGTCGCGCGCCGCCGCGCCCCGGCCCCAGCTTTTCCGGCGGGCCGTCACCGGCGGGAGGGACCGGAGGACCTGCCCGGGGGCAAGGGCACTGCCCTCCCCGGCTCTCCGCGAACCCTTCCCGGCCCTCCCCTGCCCGTCGCGAACCCTTCCCGGGCCCCGTGACCCTCCCCGACCGCCCCCGGCGGGCCGTCGCAGCCGGCCGCGACGGCCCGCCGGCCGCCCCGGCTCAGGCCCGCGCGACCTGGTCCACGTACGGTCCGAACTCGCCCTCCAGCACCAGCCGGCCGAGCTTGCGGTACTCCTGCGCGACCGCCGTCACCGCCTGGGCCATCGTCAGCGGTCGCCCCGACTCGGCGGCGAGGTACGCGGCGGTCACTGCGCAGGCCCGGATGGAGCCTCCGGCCAGGTCGAACCGGTCCGCGCAGAACCGGAGGTCGAGGTCGTCGCCCCGGGGCACCCGGTAGCCCAGGCAGCGGTCCCACAGGGCGAGACGCTGGTCGGCGTCGGGCACCGGGAAGTCCGCGATCACGTCCAGCCGGCGGGTGAAGGCCTCGTCCAGGTTCGCGCGCAGGTTGGTGGTCAGGACGGCGATGCCGTCGAAGGACTCCATCCGCTGGAGCAGGTACGCCGACTCCATGTTGGCGTGCCGGTCGTGGGCGTCCTTGACCTCCGAACGCTTGCCGAAGATCGCGTCCGCCTCGTCGAACAGCAGCACCGCGTTGACGGCGGAGGCCTCGGTGAAGATCCGCTCCAGGTTCTTCTCGGTCTCACCGACGTACTTGTCGACCACCGTGGAGAGGTCCACCACGTACAGGTCCATGCCCAGGTCCGCCGCCACCACCTCGGCCGACATCGTCTTGCCGGTACCGGACGAACCAGCGAACAGCGCGATCACCCCGCGCCCGCGCCCGCCGCCGGGCCGCATGCCCCACTGCCCGAGCACCTGTTCGCGGTGACGGGCGCGCACCGCGAGTTCCCGCAGGCTGCGGTGGGTGGGGGCGGGGAGCACCAGGTCCTCCCAGCCCACCGCGGGTTCGACCCGGCGGGCGAGCCGGGCGAGCCCCGCGCCGTTCTGGGCCCGGACGGCCGTGCGCAGGTCGTCGGGGGACACCGGGCGGCCGTCGAGTGCGGCCGTGCGCACCGCGGTGCCAGCGGCCCGCCGCAGCTGCCCGGCGTCCAGGCGGTGCGCGGCCACGGACCGGGCGAGCGCCTCGGCCCCGTCCTCGCCGCCGACGCCCTCCTCGCCGATGCCCTCGCCGCTCGCGCCGTGCTGCTCGTCGGCCGACGCCAGCGCGTGCCGCCAGCGCGCGACCTGCCGGTCGGGGGCGGGTGCCGCCACGGTCAGGGTGACGGGGGTGTCGGCCGCCCAGGCGGGTTCCCAGCCGCCGGTCCCGTGGGTGAGGAAGGGGAGGCCGCGCAGGGCGTCGCACAGCGTGCGCAGGACCCCGGCCCGCTCGTCGGGCCGGTCGGGCAGTTCCTCCAGCGGCCCCAGCAGGACGCCCGCGCCCAGCAGCCGGGCCTCGCGTGCCACGGCCCGGGCGATGCCCGGCACGCCCCGGGGGTCCCGGGCCAGCGCCGCCGGGTCCAGGGCCAGCGGCGGCATCCCGCCCGCCCGCAGCGCGGCGACGGCGAGCCCCTCGGGATCGCCGCCCCGGCTGCGCAGGTGGACATGGCCGGTGCCGGTCCCGGTCGCGGCGGCGGCCCGGCGCAGCTCGGCCGGGTCGACGGCCGGATCACCGGCCGGACGGCCGAGCACACCCGTCAGCAGCGGGTCGGGCGCGGTGTCGCCCAGCAGGTGCGCGGTGACCCGGTCCGGGACGGTCAGCACCCGGGACAGGGGCGGCCGCTCGGGTTCGGTGACCTCCAGCAGACCACCCGCGACGAGCGGCGCGGAGGGAGCCAGCCGGAACCGGGCCGTCGCCACCCCGCGCTGCCCGCACAGTTCGAGGGCGAGCCCGACGGTGGGCCGGCGGCGCGTCAGGTCGTCGTTCAGGTAGCCGTAGAGCCGCTCGAACCGGCTGTCGAGGTCCGGGGCCAGGGCCACCAGCAGCAGGTCCAGGTCCAGCGGCGCCAGGGCGAAGCGGTCGGCGAGCACGGCCAGCGGGGAGCCGGGCGGCGGCGCGTCCGGTCCGGGCAGCGCGGGCGGAGCGGGCCGGTCCCCCTCGTCCAGGACGCGGACGGCCGCCTCGGGGGTGAGGAACTGGCCGCGGTACGGATCGTCCGGATCGGGATCGAGCGCGCGCCGGATCGCGACGGCCTCGCGCACCCGCTCCTCGACGACGCGCAGCCGCGTCCACAGGTACGGGGCCCGGGCCGGCGCCGCGGCGGTGGGTTCCAGGGTCCGGGTCACGGCTGCCGCCCCCCGCGCCGGCGGCGGGCGGGGGCCGACCCCCGCTCCCGGGGGCCGCCGAATCCCTCGGGACCGGGCTCGGCCACCTCGGTGTAGCGCAGCCGCCGTGCGGCCGTCGGCTCCTGCGGTGCGGCCCCCGGTTCCTCCGGTGCCGCCGCCGGTTCCTCCGGTGCGGTCCGGGCGGCGGCCCGGACCACGAGCCCCTCGGTGACCGGCGGGGCGGTGGCGGTGACGGCCCCGGCCAGTGGTGCCCGCACCCGCAGCCCCAGCGAGGGCTTCAGCTCGCCGCCCAGCGCCGACCACACGTCGGAGGCGGCGGGCGCGTCGAGCCCGGTACCGCCGCCGTCCAGGCCCACGATGAGGCCGAGTTCGGCGAGCGAACCGGTGAGCAGCCGCGCCGGCAGCGCGTCGGTGGACACCAGGCACCTCAGCACCTGGGAGAGCAGCCGGTGTTCGTCCTGCGGCCGGCTCGCCCACGCGGTGACGAGGTACGTCAGCTCGAACCAGCGGGCCGGGGCGCGGCGCGCGGCGAGGAAGCCGTCCGCGTCGTACACCTCGCCCGCGCCGCTGGCGCGCCGGCTGTGGTCCTCGCGGACGTCGTACAGGAACACGCACACCGTCGGGGCGCTGCGGCGGGCCGCCCAGTCGCGGGTCGGCGCGTCGAACACCACGTCGACGCCCGACGTCTCCAGGCCGGACTCCGCGAGCAGCCGGCGCAGCCCCTCGTCGACCTCGTGGATCATCGGCGGATCATTTCGTTGGGCGGCTGGACCGTGCCGCTGACCACCAGGAAGTCGGTCCGCACCGGGGAGAAGCCGGGCCCGCTCGCGGTGATGACCCGGGGGCCGGTCGCGTCCTTGGCGAGGATCAGCAACTGGCCGGTGAACCGGCCGTCCGGACCGGGGACGGTCGGCGCCGCCGCGGCCGTGATGCCCGGCTGCCAGGTGAACCGCACCGGCGCGCCGGGTGGGAAGTCCTCACCGCGCACCGAGGTGACGAAGCCGGGCTTGCCGATCGGCGGGACGGCGACGATGCGCGGCTGGAGGATCCGCAGCTGCTGACGGGCTTCGTTGTCCGCGGGGTCGGCGTCCGTGCCGGTGGTGGTCAGGGTGCCGGTCACCAGGCCGGTGACGGCCCGGTCGGGGCTGAGGACGACCTGGACGACGGTCCGGGCGCCCGGGGCGAGGTCGGGCAGCGCGCACACCCAGGCGCTGTCGCAGCCCGGCGGCGGCGCGTCGTGGGGCACGCCCCCGGGCAGCCCCACCCGGAGCCGCAGACCGGTGGCCAGCCCTTCGCGGCCGTTGCGAACGGTGTACGTGAGGACCACGCGACCACCCACGTAGCCGGGGTTCGGCTGCGCCGTGAGGCTCAGCCCGGGGCCGGCCGGCGGTGCCGGCGGTGCGGGCGGCAGGGGCCGGGGCGTGCCGATCGGCGACGGGGCCGGTGGGGCGGGTGCCGGGGCCGGCGGGACCGGGGCCGGAGGGGCGGGCGGGGCCGGCGCGGGCACCGGGGTCGTCGGCGGATCCACCGTCGGTGTCGGGGTCGGCGTGGGGGCCGGGGTCGCCGTCGGGGTCGCCGTCGGCGTCGGACCGGGCGTCGGCGGGGCCGGGCGTACCGGCACCACGGTCCGGCCGGTGTTGTCGCTGGGACGGGGGTCGAGGACGGCACCGGTGACCGACCAGTCCAGGGGCTGGTCGCCGGGCTCGACCCCGGTGACCGTGACCGTGACCGGCACGGTGGCGCCCGGGCGCACCACGCCCAGGGCGCAGACCAGAGCCGCCGCGTCACAGGTGGCGCCGGGCGCGGCGAGGCCCGTGACGGTCACCCCGAGCGGGGGCGCGACGGTCAGCCGCGTCCCGGGCGAGGCCGCCGGGCCGTGGTTGACGACGTCCACCCGGACGGTCCCGGAGTCGCCGACGGTGAGTGGTGCGGCGGTCCCGGGCGCCCGGACGGCGAGGTCCACGGACTGCTGGACGCCCGGCTCCTTCTGACGGCCCGGCAGACCGCCGGTGAGCGAGGTGCGGGCGCCGGAGGCCACGTCCACCAGGGACAGCTTCTCCGGGCTGTTGGCGGCAAGGGCGGCCCGGGAGCTGATCACCAGCGTCCTGCCGTCGGAGCTCCAGGCGGCGTCGCGGGGCTGGAAGGGCCCGGTGGCGGTGGTGTCGGGCAGCTCCCGGCCGCAGGCCCCCGGCCGGTCGCGGGCCGCGTCGGGCAGCAGTACCCGGCAGGCGCCGCCCGTCGCGGCGGCCAGCAGGATCCCGTTGCGCTCGTCGATCCGGCCGGCACCGTTCTTGCGGTTGAAGGCGATGGTGGCGCCGTCCGGTGAGAACGCCGGGCTGTCGTCGACGACCTCGCAGGCGCCGGGGCAGTGCGCGGTGCTCAGGTCGCGCTGCCGGTCCAGCCGGTCCACGGGCACGGTCCACACGTGCTTGTTGCCCCCGCGGCCGTTGATCACCTGGTTGCGGGTGAACGCCAGGGTCGTGCCGTCGGAGGACCAGGTGGGCTGGGCGTCGCCGCCCTGGAGCTGCCCCTCGGGCGGCACGATCACGCCCTGCAGCGCGCCGGTGGCGGCGTCCGCGATCAGGATCCGGCCGGGACCGGAGGCGTCGCCGACCCCGCCGGGCGAGCTGCGGGTGAAGGCCAGGTACCGGCCGTCCGGGGAGAACGTTGGGTCGGTGTCCCAGTCCCTGGGGCCTCGGCCCGCGAGCGGGAGCGCCGTCGGGCCGGAGCCGTCGGCGTCCGCGATCCAGATCCGCTGGATCCGCCCGGCCGGCAGGTTCGGTCCGGCCGGCGCGTCCTCGAACCGGGTCACCACGATCCGCCGCCCGTCGGGCGTGTAGTTCTGCCGCTCGGTCCACGGGTCGAACCCGGCGGCGGGCCGGAACAACGGGTCCTTCGCCGGGTCCGTCTCGGTGTCGGCCGCCGGGTCCTCCTTGAGCACGGTCCGGTTGAGGTCACGGGGGTCGGATCCGTCCGGCCGGACGTCCTGCAGGGTCACCACGTGCGGGCCGTGCGCGGAGACGCGCTCGACCACCGCGCCGCCGCCCTGGAGCGGGCCGAGCCAGGTGGCCGGTCCGACCTCGCGGTCCTCGCTGAGCACCACCGCAGGTTCGTCCTCCGAGTACGCCTTCACCCGGAACACGTGGTCCCAGTCGCCCTCGCAGCTGCAGGTCCGGTCCGGGCTGAGGAAGAGCAGGTCGTTCCCGTCGGGCAGCCAGCTTGCCCCGTGCGTGCGCCACTGCGCCCGCGGACCCGCGAGCAGCGGCCCGCCGGTGCGCCCGTCGGTCCACCGCAGCCGGGGTCCCTCCGGTCCGGTGGCGGTGTACGCGATCCGGTCCCGGGTCGCCGGACCGTCCACCGGGTTCCACACCGGTTCGGTGCCGGCGCCGTCGGCGGGGTCGGACACCCGGGTGGCGGGCCCGCCCCGGAGCGGCCGGACGTAGACCTGCCGGCCGGCGGTCCGGTCGACGTCGGAGGAGTACGCCAGTCGCGTGCCGTCCGCCGAGACCGTGGGGTGCTCCTCGTTCGCGGGGGTGTCGGTCAGCCGGGTGAGGCCGGTGCCGTCGGTGCGCACCAGCCACAGGTCGCGCTGGGTTCCACCCGTCCCGGCGGGCCGGGCCGCGTCGAAGACGACCGACCGGCCGTCCGGCGTCAGCCGCGGGTTCGCCGCGTCCAGGCCGCTGGTCAGGCGGTGCACGGCGCCGTCGGCGGAGCGCAGGTAGACCTGCGGGGCCTGCTCGTCGCGGCGGCTCGCGAACACCAGCCGGTCGCCCAGCGCGGCCGGCTGGACGTCGAAGTGCGCCGGGCCCTCGCCGAACAGCGGCGGGCTCGTGGTGTCCGTCGCCACCCGGCCGAGGCTCCGGTGGCGGGTACCGGCGTACGCGATCCGGCTCTCCCCGGCATCGGCTGCCGCGGTCCGTGGCCCGCTGCCGGCCTCGGGGGGCCGGTCCCCGGCGCTGCCCGGGCCGGCGGCCGTCGTCATCGCGAGCAGCGGCGCCAGCAGCAGCAGTGCCGCGCCGGCCCTGCCCCAGCGCTGTCGCCGACGGCCGGAGCCACCCGTGCCCATCACGGTCCACCTCACAGTCCGGTCCAGCATCCATGTCCGACGCTGCCACCCTGCCGGTCCGCGACGGCGGACCGGCAGGGCCCCGGGGCCGCGCCCGGGGGAAGCACCGGCTGCGCTTTCGGGCAGCCGGTGCCGCTGCCGGTACCGCTGCCGGAGCCGCTGCCGGAGCCGCTGCTTCCCCCGGCGCGGCCGGTCCGGTCGGGCCAGCCGGGTCAGATCAGCCCGTTGCGCAGCGCGTAGCCGACGGCGTGGGAGCGGTTGCGCAACTGCAGCCGGGTGATGACCTCGTGCAGCACGTTCTTGACGGTCCGTTCGGAGTACGAGGTGTTGCGCGCTATCTCCGCGGTGTCCAGGCCCTCCGACACCAGGCGCAGCATGTCCGCCTCGCGCGGGGTCAGCGTGGACAGGGAGGCGGCGTGCGGGTCGAGGGCCGACCGCTGCAGGCTGCCGACATGGTCGAGCAGCTTCGCGAGCAGGTCGCCGGGCAGGACGCCCTCGCCGTTGGCCATCGCCAGGACCAGCCGCAGCAGCCGGTCCTGGTCGGCCTCCGTGCGCCGCAGCACCGCGGTGACCCCGCACTCGATGGCGCGCTGCAGGGCGTCGCCCGAGTCGAAGGTGCCGACCACGAGCCCGGTGCGGGTGGCGGAGTTGTGGCGCAGCCGGTACAGCAGGGCGGTCGTCTCGTCGTCCACGCTGTCCACGGCGACGAGCGAGACCCGCGCCTCGTGCGCGTGGGCGTCGTCGACGAGTTCCACCTCGGGCCGCTGGCGCAGCTGTTGGACGATCCCGACGTGCAGGACCGGGTCCGAGGCGTACACGGCCACGGTGACCCGCCCGCCGGGCTCGCCGGCCGCCGCGTCGTGCGCGGCCCGGGCGTGGGCCGGGCCGTGGGCCGCCGGGCCGCGGCCCGGGGCTCGGCCCTGGGGCGGGACGCTCGGCCGTGCGGTGCCGGTACCGGTGCCGGTACCGGCACCGGTACCGCACGGGTGGGCGGTGCCGATGAGGTCGGTGTGGAGCATGAGGCGTACCTGTTCCGTGATGCGTATGAGGGGTGTACTGCGGGTGCTAAGGGCAACAAAGCCGCTGGGCAGGGGAGTTGGGGTGGGTTCTTCGGGGCATCGGGGCTGCCCGGGCCTTGCCCCCGCGCCTGTGGAGGCGGGCCGGGCGGCGGCGTAGCGTCGCGGCGTGACGACTCCCTCTACCCCTCCAGCAGCCGCTCCCGGCTCCGGCGCGCCCGGCCTCGACATCCCGTCGGTGACGGTGACGCCGGGCGGTACCGCGACCACCAGCCTGACCGTTCGCAACGACGGCGACATCGTCGAGGCGTACCACCTGGAAGTCGTCGGTGACTGCGCTGCCTGGACGACGGTCGAGCCCGACCGGGTCTCCCTCTACCCCGGAACCTCGGAAACGGTGACCATCCGCCTGGCGCCGCCGCGTTCGCCGCGGGTGCGGGCGGGCGAGGTGCCGCTGGCCGTACGGGTCCTGCCCACCGAGCACCCCGAGGCGGTCAAGGTCCCCGAGACCACCGTGCGGGTCGAGGCATTCCGGCAGCTTCGGGCCGCGAGCACTCCCAGGCGCCGCCGCGGCTGGCTGCGCGGCCGTTTCCGCGTCGCCGTCCACAACGAGGGCAACCGGCCCGTCCAGGTGGGATTCACGCCGGACCAGCCCGGCGAGGACCTGAAGTTCGACGTCCGCCCCGCGGCTCCGACGCTGGAGCCGGGGGAGTCGGTGGAGGTGGCGCTGCGGGTCCGCGCCGGGAAGCCCGTGTGGTTCGGGAAGCCGGTGACCTGGCCGTTCACCGTCACCGTGGCGGAAACCGTGGCGAAGGCCGTGGCGAAGGCCGGAACGGAGCCCGGCGCGAAGGCCGGGTCGGCGGATGCGGCGAAGGCCGGAGCCCGGGCCGACGACGCCGGTGAGGATGCCCGTGGGGACGTCCGTGGGGACGACCGGGAACAGCCGCGGTCGGAGGCCGAGTTCGTCCAGATACCGATCTTCCCGACCTGGCTGCTGGCGGTCCTGGCGGCGCTTCTCGCGCTGCTGCTGGCCTGGTTCCTGCTGGTGCGTCCCGCCGTACGCAGCACTGCGAAGGAGGCCGCCGACCAGGCGGTCCAGCAGCAGCTTCCGACCCCCACCGAAGCGCCGGCCGACGGCCGGACCCCGGCGGCGGGCTCCGGCCGGCAGGGCACCGGGGTGCCGGCCGCCGGGGCCGGGAGTGCCCTGCCCGGGGCGGGCGCGGGCGGCGCCGGTACCGGAAGCGGCACCGGAACCGGAACGGGGGGCGGCGTCGTTGCCGGATCGGGTGGCGGACAGCAGAGTTCGGCCACCGTCGACCAGACGACGGCCGCCGGCGAGACCAAGGTCGGCACCTACACCGTGCCCGTGGGCAAGGCGTTCGGGATCACGGACATCGTCGTCGCCAACTTCCAGGGCGACGAGGGCGTCGTGACGATCGGTTTCGGCGACCGCAAGATCACGACGATCGCGCTGGAGACGTTCCGTAACCAGGACTACCACTGGGTCACCCCCATCAGGATCACTGAGAACCAGACCGTGACGGTCCAGGTGACCTGTGCGAAGCCGGGCACTCCGGCCACTGGCGTGCAGGCCCAGGAGTGCCACGAGGTCCTCAACGTGAGCGGCGTGTTGAGCGACCTCAGGTGAACAGATGCACACGCATCGTCTGTCAGGTTGTCCCGTGAGAAAAGGTGAGCCTGAGTCATTCCGGCTGAAAAACGACGGTTCGGACGCCGCGAGGGCGACGTGCAGGTGACCGTACATCCTCATTTCGGCGGCCCCGGGCGGCTCCGGCCGGGCGTTCGAATGTGAACCTGACGGACCTTCAAATAAGGCTGGATCCGATCCCTCCCGGCGTCCGACCGACCGTTCGGGTGCCGACGGGCCGGGACGGCGGCCGTCCAGGAGTGTCGGTGAGCACCGAGGGCCGGCCCGTGACACGGGCCGGCCCTCGTCGGATGCCGGGACGCGTCACGAACCGGCGCGCCGTCGGGCCGAGTCGCCGGCGAGCGACCGGTCGTGCCGGTACGCCTCCTCCGCCCAGTTCGCGAGGTCCCGCAGTTCGGCCTTGAGCTCGTCCCAGGTCTTCATCAGGGAGCCCATGGTCCGGATCTCGAAGGGGACCATCATGGCGCCCTCCTCCTCGTGCGGGGCGATCTGGTTCATGCCGCCGAACACGCTCTGCTGGGGGATTCGGGGGACGCCCTTCAGCGTCGACTCGGCGAAGCCGAGGAGCGACACCGGGAGGCCGTCGATCTCCCGGGTGGCCTCGTCGCGGAACTCCAGGTTCGCGCTGCCGTCGCCGGGATCCTCCTGGAACTGTGCGAGCAGGTCGACGATCGCCTCGCTGTCGGCCGACAGGAAGTCCTGGAACCCGGGGTCGAGGAGCGCGCGGACGTCCGTGAGCTGAGAGCGGGACAGCACGACCGTCAGGTTCTTGATCTGGCCCCGGTCCTCGTCCTGCGCGAGGTAGTCGGCCATGGCCGCGACCTGCATGAAGAACAGCTGGCTGTAGCCGTCCAGCGCGTCCGTCTCCAGCCGCTTGCGCTTGCGCGCCGACTCCTGGCCCCGCTCGTACCGGGCGACGACCTGCGCGGCGAACGTCTTCGACTGCGAGAGCCGGAACCGGGCGCGGGGGAGCGGCACCCCCGGGCCTTGGGGTGCGGCCTCCCGGAGGTGGTCGAAGAACAGCGGCATCCCGGCGAGCGGCACACCGACCGAGTAGTGGACGAACAGACCGTCACCCATGCCCGGGGCGCCGGCGTAGTCCGGGAAGTCGAGGTCCGGGGCGATCCGGGCGTCCTCCCCCGCGGGCAGGATCTCCAGCTGCAGGCCCATGCCCGCCAGCGGGGTCTTGCCGGTCTGCCGGTAGAACGCCTCGCGCACGGTCCTGATCTCGTCGACCATCCGGTCGAGGGCCGCAGGCCCGGACTCGCTGCCGGTACCGACGACCGCGACCGCTCCGGTCACGAACTCCAGGTTCGAGTAGTCGCCCCCGTTGCGCAGCGACCGCTTGTCGGAGACCAGCTTGAAGTCGGCCGCGGTGCTTTCGGCCAGGTCGGTGTCGCCCTCGTACGTCGCGCCGCCGGACTTCTCGACGGGCATGTCGATCTCCGTCTCGAACCCCAGCTTCCGCTGCACGGCGGGCCCGGCGGCGCCCGGGCCGTGGCCCGGCTCCGCCCGCTGGACCGGCTCCGTCCGCTGGACCGCCTCCGTCCGCTGGACCGCCTCCGCCCGGCCGGGCGGGCGCGCCATCACCCGACGCGCATTGGCCTCGGCCTCGCGCTCGAAGGAGTCACCGGGATCGCTGACCCGCAGGCCGTCCCCCCGGTCGGTACCGGCGACGGCCCCCTTCCGCTGCTGGATCACATGGGTCAGCTCGTGCGCGAGGGTGTGCCGGTCGTTGCCCCCGTGTCCGATGACCACATGACGGCCGGACGTGTAGGCCCGTGCACCGATCTCGGCGGCGGACCGCTGGGCGGCGGCGCCGGTGTGCAGCCGCACGTCGGAGAAGTCCGCCCCCAACCGCCCCTCCATCTCCTCGCGCACCGGCCCTCGGAGCGGCCGCCCGGCCCCCCGCAGCACCTCGTGCACACCGGACCGCTGGACAGGGTCCGGTCCCTGTTCGCCCTGCCCGCTCTGTCCGTCCCGGCCGCCCCGCGCCAGCCGGGCCACGACCGCGTTGCCGATGCTCCGCTGCAGCTCACGAGCCTGCTCCGGGGACATCACCTCCGCCGGGGGCCCGCTCATCCGCGTCTCCCGGGCCTTGCGGTCACCTCCGCCGGCCCGCTCGCCGCCGTTCCCGCTGCGATTGTCCGCCCTCGCGCGCACTGACCCTCCCGGTCGCCTACCGCTGCCTTGCCTTCTCTCCCTACACCGTTGGTACCCGCCGCTCCCATCCCCGGAAGTGCACCCCTGGGGCCGCACCCCTGCCCGACCCGGCCGGCCCCGGGCCCGCGGGTCGCCGGGGCCCGGCCGCGCGCTGCCTCGGCCGGGACCTCTCCTGGCCGGACCGGCTCGCCCTGCCGGAGCGCCCCGACGCGTGAGCAGCCCCTGTCGTCGTGCGCCGGGGGCGGCAGTGGCCGCCTCCCGGCGCACCGGTCACCGCTGCGCGTCGCCACCACGCACAACCAGGTGCGGCCGGGTCGGCGCGGTGCCCGGTCCGGCACCGCCCGGTCCGGCACCGCCCGGTCCGGCACCGCCCGGTCGTGGCCGGGCGGGCGGGTTGCGGGTGTCAGAGCCAGCCGTGTTGGGCGGCTTTGATGCCGGCTTCGAAGCGGCTGGTGGCGTTGAGGCGTTCCATGATGGCGGCCATGTGGCGGCCGACGGTGCGGGAGGAGATGCCGAGGCGCTGGCCGGCCGTGTCGTCGGTGAGGCCGGTGCCGAGCAGGCGCAGGAGGTGGCGTTCGGTGGGGGTGAGTCCGGTGGTGGGGTCGTCGGGGGTGGTGGCGCCGAGGGGGACGGCGGTGTTCCAGGCCTGTTCGTAGAGGTCGAGGAGGGCGTTGAGGATGCCGGGTTCGGTGATGTGCAGGGCGCCTTTGCGGGTGTTGTCGGGGTCGATGGGGACGAGGGCCTGGGTGCGGTCGACGATGACGACGCGTTGGGGGACGGTGGGGGCGGTGCGTACTTCGCCGCCCTGGCCGAGGAGCCAGTGGGCGTAGTGGGCGGCGTGGGGCTGGTGGCGGTTGGAGTCCTGGTAGAGGGTGCGGATCGCGACGCCGCGGGTGAGTGCCTGGGCGTCGGCGGGGCGGGAGGCGGCGAGGTCTTCGGGGCGTTGGGTGCCGGGTTGGCTGCTGAGGACTTCGTGGGTGGCGGTGCGGCCCATGTGTTCGAGGCGGTGGTGGATGGCGTCGAGGCCGAGGAGGCGTTCGCCGTGGGTGGTGTGGTGTTCGGCGCGGTCGGCGACCATGCGGGTCACGGTGGCGCGGGAGGCGGCGAGGGCGGCCTGGCGGGCGGCGAGGTCGGCTTCCTGGCGGGCGACGATGTCGGCGAGGCCGATGGCGGGGTCGACGGCGCGCATCCGGCCGGGGTGTTCGGCGGAGGCGCGGATGAGCATGAGGGTGCCGAGTTCGTCCAGGGCGTCGTGGAGCCGGCCGGGGGTGAGGCCAGTGCGGGCGGCGAGGGTGTCGATGTCGTCCGTCGGGTGGTCGAGCATGGCCCGGTAGACCTGACAGGCAGTGGACGAGAGGCCGAGTGCCTCCAACATGGTTCCCCCCGGAAACGTGTGGCGGACATGCACGACGGTGCACGAAACGGCACTGATGATTTCAGCGGGGCGCAGTTGCACACAAGGGCAGACCTGTCCCGGCTGCGGCGGCTTTCACCGGTTTGACCAGCGGATTCCCCTCTGTGTCCCCTGCTGGGGGAGCCGGCCGCGTCGAAGATTCTGACATGTCTATGACTGATTGTCCGATGTCGGACAGTCCGGTTGGCGACAGCCGGAGCGCCTTCCGGCGGGGCCCCGTGACAGGCCAAGCTGGTGACCGCCGCCGGAGAAACCGACCGGACGGCGAACCGGAACGAGCGTCAACCGCGGGACGCCGAACCGGAACTCCGTTGCCCAACCAAGTCGTTCAGGAGAATCACCGTTATGCGCAGCCACCTGGTCAAGGTCGTCGCGGTCACCGCCCTCGCCCTCACCGCCCTGTTCGCGGCCCCGGCCGTCCTCGCTCCCGCCGCCTCCGGCCCCGCTGCCGCCGCCACCTCCGGACCCGCCGCCGCTGCGCCCTCCCCGAGCGGCACCGTGCCGGCCGACGGCAGCCTCGGCTGGGGCTGACCCCCCTTGGACGTCGTCCACGCCAGCCTGCGGCGCAGGGATCGCGGTGCGGTCGCGTCGCAGGAAGCGAGCGAGGTCGTCGGCATCCTGTGGGCCCACGCCCGGCCCGGTGACGGGCTCCAGCACATCACCGCCCGCGCCCAGGACGACCGGGTGGACCTGCTGCTCTACCTCCTCACCCGCCGCACTGCCGACGGCCCGTCGGACCCCGTCGCCTCCGCGCACACCCTGATCACCCGGGGCCACCGCGCCTCACCCCTGCTCTCCCGCCGCTACCACCCGCCGGCGCCGGAAAACAGCTGATCGTCCGTCATCGGCCCACCGGACCGCCGGTGGGGCCTTCGCCCCGGCTGTTCGACACCGACCGCTGTTCCTGCAGGACAGCCGTCCGCCGACACCCGCCGGGCCGCCCCGCGCGCCCGCCGTGCCACGTCACCACCCGAACCCGACCCAAGGAGTTTCCGCATGCCTTCCTCCCTCCGCTCCAGGCTCGTCCGGCTCACCCTGGCCGCCACCGTCGCCGCCTCCGGCGCGATCGCCACCACCGCGGTCACCGTCGCCACCGCCACCACCGCCCAGGCGGCGTCCTCGGTGGGCGGCCAGATCACCCGCAGCGAGGTACTCGCTCGTGCCAACGACTGGTACAACCGCAATGTCCAGTACGACCAGGACGCCTCGGCCACCGACGTCGGCGGCCGCTACTACCGCACCGACTGCTCCGGGTTCGTCTCGATGGCCTGGCACCTGGCCTCCAGCGAGAACACCGACAGCATCGACGTGCGGTCGCTGACCACCCGCGTCGCGCTGACCGACCTCCAGCCCGGCGACGCCCTCGACAACGACCCCCACGACGGCAACATCCTCGGCTCGGGCCACATCGTCCTGTTCGACCGCTGGATAGACAGGTCCGCCGGCACCTTCGCCTACATCGCCGAGTCCAGCAAGGCCAACGACATGCAGAAGGGCACCGCCTCCATCTACGGCGGCAACATCGGCGGCCACCCGGCCGGCGGCTACTTCGGTCTCCGCTACAACAACATCACCGGCGCGAGCGCCTCCGCCGGTACGGAGTCGGGTGGTGCGGGGCGGGTGCGGTGGGCGGATTTCGACGGTGACGGTCGTGCGGACTACGTGGTTCTCAACGACAACGGTT
>NZ_JBIVGI010000018.1:0-183470 GCF_044748625.1 Kitasatospora sp. NPDC089913
GGAGTTTCATTCAACCGACTTCGCTTTCCGCTTGTCCCCGCTCTCTCGCGGCGACTCCGGAACTGTACGGGGACCGGACCGTCAGAAGCAAATCGCCCCCGCCCGGTGGTCCGGGCGGGGGCGATCGGCGTGCTGGGGCGCTGTGCTCAGCGGACCTCGGTGATCTCCGGGCCGCGGGCGAACGGGTCGAGCGAGGTGCCGCCGAAGCGGTTGTCGCCCTCACCGGTGGCCGCGACGGCGCCGCCGCCGTCGGCGACCATCTGCGCGTCCTCGGGGAGCTTCAGCACGATCGGGTCGCGGGGCGCCATCGGGGTCTCGCCGCGGACGACCACCGTCTGCCGGAAGACCTGCTCGAGGATCCCGCCCATCTCGGGCTGGACGGCGGCCTGGCCGGAGATGACACCGCGCAGGAACCAGCGCGGACCGTCGCAGCCGACGAAGCGCACCAGCTGTACACCCTGCGTGCCGTCCGGCAGCTGCACCGGGACCTGGGCGCGGAGGTGCCAGCCCAGCGGGCCCTCCTCCTCCTCGACGAGGCCGCCCTGCGAGGTGATGCCGTTGGCGATCTCCTCACGGACCTCGCCCCAGATGCCCTCCGACTTGGGGGCCGCGAAGGCCTGGAGCTGGATGGCGCTGCTGCCGAGGACCAGGGTCGCGGCCACGATCGAGTCGCCGGCCACCTCGACCCGGAGCTCCATGCCCTCGACACCGGGGACCAGCAGGCCGCCGAGGTCGACGCGGCCCTCCTCCGGGTTCTCCAGCTCGGAGTGGTCCCACGGACCGTCCGGACGCGGAGCCGGCGGCAGGCCGACCCGGTCCGTCGGGTCCAGCTCGGTCACGTTCTCGCTCTCGGCGGAACCTTCGACGTCATCGGCCGTCTCGTCGGCGCTGATGGCGTCGTCGGCGAGCTGCTCGACAGCGTCCTCGCTCTTCTGGCGACGACGGAACACGGTCACTGTCCTTCCCGGTCCAAGACCGATGCGAATACCTGCTCGGCTTCCTGCGAGGCCGCGGGCAGCCTAGACCGCGGCGTGGCCACCGGTCGACCCGAACCCGCCCTCGGCCCGTGCCGACCCCGGCAGCTCGGCCACTTCGTGGAAGCGGGCCTTCTCGACCTGCTGGACGACCAGCTGGGCGATCCGGTCCCCTCGGCGGAAGCTGACGGCCTCGCGCGGATCCAGATTGACGACGATCACCTTGATCTCTCCACGGTACCCGGCATCGACCGTCCCTGGGGCGTTCACCAGAGCAACACCGCAACGAGCTGCGAGTCCGGACCGGGGGTGGACGAACGCCGCGTAGCCGTCGGGCAACGCGATGGCGATGCCGGTGGGCAGCACCGCGCGCTCACCGGGGGCCAACTCCGCGTCCACGGTGGTCCGCAGGTCGGCGCCCGCGTCGCCGGGCTGCGCGTACTCGGGCAGCGGCAGCTCGGGGTCGAGCCGGCGGATCAGGACGTCGAGGGGCTCGCGGGGGGTGGTGCTCAAGGGTTCACCTCAAAGGTTCGGGCGCGCTGCATCAGGTCCGGGTCGTCGAGGACCTTCTCGATGTCCTCGGGACGACCGTGCTTGGTGAAGTGTTCCAGCTTCACCTGGATGAAGAGTGCCCGTGCGCGCACGGCGACCGGGCCGTCGGGCCCACCGATCCGCGCCTCGGCGGCACTGTAGATCTTCCGGCCGTGCGCGCCGGTGATCCAGGCCCGCAGGTGCAGCGTGGAGCCGACCGGCACCGGGGAGAGGAAGTCGGTCTCCAGCCGGCCGGTGACGGCGGGGACGTGCAGCAGCCAGTTGAGGGTGCCGAGGGTCTCGTCCATGGCCGTGGTGAGCAGGCCGCCGTGGGCCAGCCCGGGGCCGCCCTGGTGCTCCGGGCGGACGGTGAACTCGGCGGTGACGTCGAGGCCGGTCCCGGCGACCGCGTCGATCCGCAGTCCGCCGGGGTGCTGCGGGCCGCAGCCGAAGCAGTGCTCGTAGTGGGAGCCGAGGCGGGTGCCGGGGGCCGGGGCCTCGGGCGCGCGCGGCGGGAGGACGGCCTCCGGCGGGGGCGTCGCGGGCGACGCCGGGTGGGCCGGGGCCGCGGACTCGCTGGGGGCGGCGGGGGTCAGGGGCGCGGTGGGGGCAGTCGAACCGGTCACGGCGCCCAACCCTACCGACCGGTAGCCGTGCCGGGAGCGGGGGTTGCGTCGGGAGCCCGGTGTATCGACGCCCACAATGGGGGGCATGTACGACGAACGCCTCACCGCGCCGCGCTCCTGGTGGCTGTTCCCGGTCCTGATCGGCCTCACGCTCGCCCTGATCCTGCTGCGGATCAGCGCGGTGGGCGCCCTGGTCGGGCTGGTGGTCGGCATCGCCGCCGGCGCCGCCGCGATCAGCAGTTACGGCTCCGCCCGGATCCGGGTGGTCCAGGGCTCCCTGGTGGCCGGCCCGGCCCGGATCCCGGTGGACGCACTCGGCGCCGCCCACGCGCTCGGTCCGGCCGAGGCCGCGGCCTGGCGCGGCCCCAAGGCCGACCCGCGGGCCTTCATGCTGCTGCGCAGCTACGTGCCGACCGCGCTCCGGGTCGAGGTCAGCGATCCGACCGACCCGACGCCCTACCTCTACCTCTCCACCCGCTCGCCGATGAAGCTCGCCGAGGCCCTGGAAGAGGCCCGCCGGAACGCCCGCGCCTGAACGGGGCCCGCGGGGCCGACGCCCGGCCCCGGCCGGAACAGACGGAGAGGGACGGTACCGCCTCGCGGTACCGTCCCTCGGCGTCTCCGGGAGACGCGCTTCCGTCCGCCCGTACGACTGGTGCGTCCGTCGGGACGGACGCCGGAGCTGCCGTCCGGCCCCGCTGCCCGGGGCCGGAAGGGGCGTCGCACCGGTCTCGCGGACACCGCGAGGCCCGAGTCATGACGCCCTGGTCCTCAGGCGCCGCAGTCCCGGCAGATCGGGTTGCCGTTCTTCTCGCTGTACAGCTGGCTGCGGTGGTGGACCAGGAAGCAGCTCATGCAGGTGAACTCGTCGGCCTGCCGCGGCAGCACCCGGACGGAGAGTTCCTCGTTCGAGAGGTCCGCGCCGGGGAGCTCCATGCCCTCGGCCGCCTCGAACTCGTCGACGTCGACCGCGTTGCCGCCCTTGTCGTTCCTGCGGGCCTTGAGCTCCTCGATGCTGTCTTCATTGAGCTCGTCGTCGGTCTTGCGTGGGGTGTCGTAGTCGGTAGCCATATTTCGCTCTCCCCCTCCGGGTTGTGCGGTGTGTGCGGTATCTCCAGCGCACGTAACGCATGGGGGGTCGGTCTTGTGCCCGACCCGAGGCGGAGATTTTGCCTTACTTCAAGCCCTGTTACTCAATCGACACCCGGCCGGGGGTCCGCCGGGATGATCCACTTGGGCTCCCGGAGCCTCACGCAGGGCCATCGCCGGAGCGGGTCGGCGAGCGACCGGCAGACACACTCCGTAAGCGAAGGTCCCCCGCGCGCCCGCCAATTCCCTTGCCCACCAGGGCGGGGAGCCGATCCTTCGCCCCGCGTCCGATCGCCGTTCCGGTCACGGACGGCAATCGCGGGGGCCCGAACGATGATCACTCTCCGGGGTTGCCCGATCCCCCGGAGCGACACGGTGTGACCTTGGTCACGTTAGGCTCCGGGCTGGGCAAACCATGGAAAATCCGCCCAAGCCAGTACGTCTGCCGCGGTGCCCGCCGGAGCGTCCGGACGGGCACCCGCCGCCCGGCCTACTGCTGCCGGGCCGCGATGCGCGCCAGCCGGGCCGCCTGCCGCTCGTCGAACTTGGTCGCCTGGGCGTCCAGCCCGCCGAGGAAGACGCCGAGCTCCTCCTGGGCCCGCAGGCCCTCGGGGCCGAGTCCGCCGATCTCCATCACCTTGAGGTGGCGCAGCACGGGCTGCAGCACGTCGTCGTGGTGGATGCGGAGGTTGTAGACGCCGCCGAGGGCGATCTGCGCGGCGGCCCGCTCGAAGCCGGGGATGCCGTGGCCGGGCATCCGGAAGTCGGTCACCACGTCGGCGATCGCCCGCATGGCCTGGTCGGGGGCGATCTCCAGGGCGGCCTTCAGCAGGTTCCGGTAGAAGACCATGTGCAGGTTCTCGTCGTTGGCGATCTTCGCGAGCAGCTGGTCCGCCAGCGGGCAGCCGGCGTAGTGGCCGGTGTTGCGGTGCGAGATGCGGGTCGCGAGCTCCTGGAAGGCCACGTAGGCGACCGACTGCAGCATGCTGTGCGCGTTGTCGGACACGAAGCCCTCGGCCATGTGGGACATCCGCGCCCGCTCCAGCTCGTCCGGGTCGACGGCCCGGGTGGTGAGCAGGTAGTCGCGGATGGCTATGCCGTGCCGCCCCTCCTCCGCCGTCCAGCGGTGGACCCACGTCCCCCAGGCGCCCTCGCGGCCGAACATGGTCGCGATCTCGTGGTGGTAGCTCGGGAGGTTGTCCTCGGTGAGCAGGTTGACCACCAGCGAGACCCGGCCGAGCGGGGTCACCTTGGAGTCGCCGGGCTCCCAGGCCTCGCCGCCCAGCACGCCGGGGAAGTCGCGCCCGCGGCTCCAGGGCACGAACTCGTGCGGCATCCACTCCTTGGCGACCTTGAGGTGGCGCTCGAGCTCCTTCTCGACGACCTCTTCGAGGGCCATGATCAGTCGCGCGTCGGTCCAGGCGCTCGAACCGAGCGAGGCGCTGCGCTGCACGGGGGCGATGGTCACGGGTCTGGCTCCTGGGGGAGGTCACGCGCCGGAGGAGCGCGTTGGACGGGCACACCGGAGTACTGGGGGCAACCGCACTTACGGTTGCGTAGGTTACGACACCGTAAGTTGCCCGGGCCGGAAAAGACAAGCCGCCCCCGCCAGGGCTTATGTCGTCTTGACATGCCTGGCGGGGGCGGCTGGGAACGGTCCGCGCACGGAGCTGGCCCGGGCTGGGCCGCGGACGGGCCCGAGAAGGGCCGTGAAGGGGTCGTGGCGGCTCCGGGAGCCGCCCGGTGCGGCCTCTGTGCGGGAGGGGTGCCGGGAGTGCCCGCTAGATACCGGGGATGCGCACGCGCATGGTGAGGCCGCCGCCGGCGCGCGGGGTCGCCTCGATGGTGCCGTTGTGCGCCCGGACCACCGAGCGGACGATCGAGAGGCCGAGGCCGACCCCCTTGTCGCTGCGGGTGCGGTCGGCGCCCTTGACCCGGCGGAACGGCTCGAAGATGTGCTCCAGCTCGTAGCCCGGCACCACCGGGCCGGTGTTGGAGACCACCAGCTCGCCGCCGCCGGGGACCGGGGCGGTGGTGATCTCCACCCAGCCGTCCGGGGAGTTGTAGCGGACGGCGTTCTGGAGCAGGTTGAGCGCGATCCGCTCCAGCAGGATGCCGTTGCCCGCGACCATCGCCGGGTGCAGCGTGGCGCGCAGGTCGACCTCCCGCTTGGCGGCCTCGGAGCGGGTCTGCTCCAGCGCCCGGGTGGCCGCCTCGGACAGCTCCACCGGACGGCGGTCGGTCAGCTCGTTGTCGCTGCGGGCCAGCAGCAGCAGGCCCTCGACCAGCTGCTCGCTGCGCTCGTTGGTGGCCAGCAGGGTCTTGCCGAGCTGCTGGAGGTCGGCCGAGGCGGCCGGGTCGGAGAGCTGGACCTCGAGCAGGGTGCGGTTGATCGCGAGCGGGGTGCGGAGCTCGTGCGAGGCGTTGGCGACGAAGCGGCGCTGGGAGTCGAAGGACCGGTCCAGCCGCTCCAGCATGTCGTCGAAGGTGTCCGCGAGCTCCTTGAGCTCGTCGTCCGGGCCGTCCAGCTCGATCCGCCGGTGCAGGTCGGAGGAGGCGACCTCACGGGCGGTGCGGGTGATCCGGCCGAGCGGGCGCAGCACCCGGCCGGCCATCGCGTAGCCGGCCGCGAAGGCGATCGCGGCCAGGCAGACCAGCATGGTGAGGGTCTTGCGCAGCAGGGTGTTCAGCGCGGTGTTGGCCTGGTTCAGCTGGAAGGCGTCCAGCCAGTTGTTGAAGCCCTGGGCCGACACCTGCTGCCCGTCCGGGGTGATGAAGGTGAACGGCACGTCGGAGCGGATCGAGATGTTCGGCACCTGGCTGTCGCGGAAGCCCTGCCGGACGAAGACGTACATCAGCAGCAGCAGCGCCACCCCGGCCATCAGGAACATCCCGCCGTAGAGCAGGGTGAGCCGGATCCGGATGGTCGGGCGGAAGGGCAGCCAGGCGAGCATGCCGTCACCGGGCACGTAGCTCTCGGGCTGGTGCAGCCGGGGCGCGCGGGGCGGCTGGGAGGGCTTGGGCGGGACGGGCCGGCCGGGCACGGCGCGCCCGCCGGAGGGCGCGCCGGAGGGCCCGCCGGCCGAGGGCGGGGTGGTCATGATGGTCCTCTCGGGGCGTCCGCCGGGGGCGGGCGCGGGGTGGGGGCGGGTCCGGTCAGATCCGGTAGCCGGACCCGGGCACGGTGACGATCACCGGCGGGTCGCCGAGCTTGCGGCGCAGGGTCATCACGGTGACGCGCACGACGTTGGTGAACGGGTCGGTGTGCTCGTCCCAGGCCTTCTCGAGCAGCTGCTCGGCGGAGACGACGGCGCCGCCGGCCCGCATCAGGACCTCCAGGACGGCGAATTCCTTGGGGGCGAGCTGGACCGGGCGGCCGTCCCGGATGACCTCGCGACGGCCCGGGTCGACCGAGATGCCGGCCCGTTCCAGGATCGGGGGCAGCGGGACGGTGGCGCGGCGGCCCAGGGCGCGGACCCGGGCGACGAGTTCGCTGAAGGCGAACGGCTTCGGAAGGTAGTCGTCCGCCCCGATCTCGAGGCCCTCGACCCGGTCGCTGATGTCGCCGGAGGCGGTCAGCATGATCACCCGGGTGGCGAGGCCCTGCTCGACCACACTGCGGCAGACGTCGTCGCCGTGGACGAGCGGCAGGTCGCGGTCGAGGACGACCACGTCGTAGTCGTTGACCGCGATGCGCTGGAGCGCGGCCTCCCCGTCGTACACCACGTCGACGGCCATCGCCTCGCGGCGCAGACCCGTGGCGACTGCCTCGGCGAGCAGCTGCTCGTCCTCGACGACGAGAACCCGCACGGTCGTTGTCCCTTCTCCAGGCCGGCCCCGGAGGCGGACGCACGGCTCCGACGGTGCCTCCATCCTGCCTGGTCCTGCGGTAAAGCAGCGATAAGCTGCCCCGGAGGCAGGTCCGCCGCCGGACGGTGCCGGGCGCGCTGCGGTTCCGCGACGGGGGTCCGCGGCCGGGGTCCGCACAGGGGTTCGCACAGGGGTTCGTGGCGGGAACAGTCCGGTTGGACTGTGACGCGGGCAACTTTCTCGCGGCAGGAGGTTTCCCCACCCCGGGGGCGGGGAGGACAGCTGCACACCCGCGATCCGGTTTCTGAGCCGATCGCACCCACCCGCCGTGCGTTCATCCGCGCCGGCCCTGGGGCTCGGGGCGTCACGGGAGCGGCCGAGGGCCGTCTCCGCGCCCGACCGGACATCTTCACCGAACCGGATCGGACGCTTCCGTTGGCTACCGCACACCTGGGGCAGGGGGCGCACGACCGTGCACGTCCGACACAGTAAGGGGGCCCGTATGGACGCCTTCACCGCCGGAATCCTGCAGCGCATCGCCAACGCCGAGCAGGACCTGCACCGCGCGATCGAGGCCGGGGACGAGTTCCTCGCCGAGGTGGAACAGTCCGAGCTGGACGATCTGCGCCGTCTCGCCGCCGAGCACGGCGTGGACACGGTGCTGGAGCGCCACCGCACCGCCGCCTGATCCTCCGACCGCCCGACCCGTCGCCGGACCTCCGGCACCAGCGGCCCTACGGGGGCCGTGCGAAAACCCAGGCCCTGGCATCCCCCGTATGTCAGGGCTCTTCGCTGCCCCTCGTGGCCGGAACCGCCACCGGGCCCGCCCGCCGTCGCGCGGGCGGGCCCGGTGGCGTCGGGGCGTGTCCACACGTTCGCGTCGCGACATCCGGCGGGAAGGTGCAGACACGCCCTACCGGTCGGCCCAGGCCCGCAGGGCGGCCAGTCGCTCCTGGAGCGGCTCGTACACCCCGGGCGCGGCGGCCACGGTCAGCTCGCCGTCCGGGCCGTGCCCGGGGCGGCCGCCGACCAGGGCGCCGGCCTCGGCCGCGATCAGGCAGCCCGCCGCCCGGTCCCAGGGGGCCAGCCCGCGCTCGTAGTAGCCGTCCAACCGGCCCGCCGCGACGTCGCAGAGGTCCACGGCCGCGGCGCCGGCCCGCCGGATGTCGCGCACCTCCGGCATCAGGGCGAGCACCACCTCGGCCTGCCGCACCCGCACCTCGCGGACGTAGGCGAAGCCGGTGCCGATCAGCGCCTGGCCCCACGGCGGCGCCGGGCGGGTGGAGAGCGGCTGTCCGTCCCGGTGGGCCCCGCGACCGATCACGGCGTGGAAGAGCTCGCCGCGCGCCGGGGCGTACACCACCCCGACCACGGCGTGCCCGTCCAGCTCGGCGGCCACGCTGACCGCCCAGGAGGGAAGCCCGTACAAATAGTTGACCGTGCCGTCGAGCGGATCGACGACCCAGCGCACACCGCTGGTGCCGGGCCGCTCCGCGCCCTCCTCGCCGAGGTAGCCGTCCTCGGGCCGGCGGGCCGTGATCAGCTCCAGGACGAGTTTCTCCGAGGCCAGGTCCATCTCGGTCACCA
This sequence comes from Kitasatospora sp. NPDC089913, assembly GCF_044748625.1. Classification (NCBI taxonomy): domain Bacteria; kingdom Bacillati; phylum Actinomycetota; class Actinomycetes; order Kitasatosporales; family Streptomycetaceae; genus Kitasatospora; species Kitasatospora sp. NPDC089913. The sequence continues at coordinate 8,618 of NZ_JBIVGI010000018.1, forward strand.
CGTCGACCGGGCTGCTCTTGGTGCCGGCCACACCGAGGTCGGCGGGCCGGCCGTCGAGCAGCAGCGCCCCGGCCCGGCGGGCGGCGTCCAGGGCGACGTCGAGCAGCTCGTCGAGCAGGGCGGGGTCGGGCACGGCGGGGCTGGACACGGGTTCTCCTCCGGGACGGTTCGGAACGGGACCGGGCGCTCAGCGCTCGGCGGCGGCCGGGCGGGGCGCGCGCGGGTTGGGGCAGCAGGCCACCGCGCAGACGTCGTGGCTGGGCCCGAGCGCGCCCAGGGCGCAGCGGGACACCGGCTCGCCGCGCTCGGCGGCGGCCCGCTCCAGGACGAGCTCGCGGACGGCGGCGGTGAACCGGGGGTCGGCCCCGACGGTGGCGGCCCGGGCGACCGGCAGGCCCAGTTCGGCCGCCCTGGCCGTCGCCTCGGTGTCGAGGTCGTACTTGACCTCCATGTGGTCGGAGACGAAGCCGATCGGGACCATCACCACGGCCGGGGCGCCGTCGGCGTGCTGCGCCTCCAGGTGGTCGCAGATGTCGGGCTCCAGCCACGGGATGTGCGGGGCGCCGCTGCGGCTCTGGAAGACCAGCTCCCAGGGGCGGTCCGCGACGCCGGTGCGAGCGGCGACGGCGGCGGCGACCAGCCGGGCGACGTCCAGGTGCTGGGCGACGTAGGCACCGCCCGGGCGGCCCCGGGCCGGGTCGTCCGGGGCGCCGGAGGTCTCGGCCATGGTGTCGGGGATCGAGTGGGTGGTGAACGCCAGCCGGGCGCCGGCCCTGGTCCGCTCGGGCAGCCGGTCCAGGGCGGCCAGGGTGGCCTCGGTCATCGGCTCGACGAAGCCGGGGTGGTTGTAGAAGTGCCGCAGCTTGTCGACCCGGAGTTCCGGCAGTCCCTCGGCGGCCAGGGCGGCCAGCGCGTCGGCGAGGTTCTCCCGGTACTGGCGGCAGCCGGAGTAGCCGGCGTAGGCGCTGGTGGCGAGGACGGCGATCCGGCGGTGCCCGTCGGCGGCCAGCTCGCGCAGGGTGTCGACCAGGTAGGGCGCCCAGTTCCGGTTGCCCCAGTACACCGGCAGGTCGAGGCCGTGCTCGGCGAAGTCCTTGCGCAGCGCGGCCAGCAGGTCGCGGTTCTGCTCGTTGATCGGGCTGACGCCGCCGAACAGGAAGTAGTGCTTGCCCACTTCCCGGAGCCGTTCCTTGGGGATCCCCCGGCCGCGGGTGACGTTCTCCAGGAACGGCACGACGTCCTCGGGGGCCTCGGGCCCGCCGAAGGAGAGCAGCAGCAGGGCGTCGTACGGGGCGGCGCCGGTGAGGGAGGTGTTGCGCGCGTCGGACATGGGACCGATCCTGCCACTGTGGGCCCCGGGGCCGACGCCGGGACGGCGCCCGGTGTCCGGAAAATACCGATTGCCAAGGTTCGTAAGCTGTTGAGACCAGCCTCGTCCCTTACCCCCGATTTGCGGAGCTCCCGTGCTGTCCAGCTACCGCCAGATATTCGCCGCCCCCGGCACTCTGGCCTTCTCGTCCAGCGGCTTCATCGCCAGGTTGCCGATCTCGATGACCGGCATCGGCATCGTCACCATGCTCTCCCAGCTGAGGGGCTCGTACGGCATCGCGGGCCTGGTGTCGGCGACGCTGGCGGTCTCGGCGGCGATCCTGGGGCCGATGGTCTCCTGGCTGGTGGACCGGCACGGGCAGCGCCGGGTCGCCGTGCCGGCGACCGTCATCACGATCGCCGCCGCGACCGGACTGCTGCTGTGCGCCCACTTCTCGGCGCCGACCTGGACGCTGTTCGTCTTCGCGGTCGGCATGGGCGGGATGCCCAGCACCGGCGCGATGGTCCGTGCGCGCTGGGCGCACCTGTACCGGGACGAGGCGCCGAAGCTGCACACCGCCTACTCCTTCGAGGCGGTGGTCGACGAGGTCTGCTTCATCGTCGGCCCGATCCTGTCGATCGGACTGGCCACCGCGGTCTTCCCGGAGGCGGGCGTCCTGCTCGCCGGGGTCTTCCTCGCCGTCGGCATCGCCCTGTTCACCGCGCAGCGGCGGACCGAGCCGCCGCTGCATCCCGCGCACGCCCACACCGGCCGCAGCGCGATCCTGAACGGCGGCCTGGTCGTCCTGGTGCTGACCTTCGTCGCCACCGGGGCGATCTTCGGCTCGGTCGAGGTGGTCACCGTCGCCTACGCCGAGGCCCAGGGCCACAAGGCGCTCGCCAGCGTGATCCTGGCGCTCTGGGCGCTCGGCTCCTGCGTGGCCGGCTTCGTGTTCGGCACCCTGAAGCTCACCGGGTCGATGGCGAGCCGCTTCTTCGGCGGGGTGGTCTTCATGGCGGTCAGCATGGTGCCGCTGCTGCTGGTCGCCGAGGCGGTGAGCGGGGTGGGCGGCCTGGTCGCGGTCGGCGGCGCGCTGCTGATCGCGGGCATCGCCATCTCCCCCACCCTGATCACCGCGATGGCCCTGGTCGAGCGGCTGGTGCCGCCCGCCCAGCTGACCGAGGGCATGACCTGGACGACCACCGGGCTGGCGATCGGCGTCGCGATCGGCTCCTCGGTCGGCGGCTGGACGATCGACGCCGCGGGGGCGGCGGCCGGTTACTGGGTCCCGCTGACCGCCGGGCTGTTCGGCGTCCTGACGGCGGCGGCCGGACTCAAGCGGCTGCGGGCCGGGCTGGACGCCGAACCGGGCAGCCCCGCGTCCGCCGAAACCGTGGACCTCGGACGCTGACCTGACTTACCCTCCTCCCTACCCGCGGCCTACCCGCGGGTAGGGAACGAGGTGAGCCGAAGCCCGTTCGGCCACGGAGCAGGAGGCGCCGCAATGCCCCAGGCCAGTACCGCTGCCCGCACCCGCTGGACCAACTGGGCGGGCAACCAGAGCACCGTGCCCGCGCGGGTGGTCACCCCCGGCAGTGCGGAGGAACTGGCCAAGGAGATCCTGCGCGCCGCCGACCGGGGCGAGACCGTCAAGGCGGTCGGTTCCGGCCACTCCTTCACCGCGATCGCCTCCGCCGGCAACGGCGTCCTGGTCCGCCCGCACGGGCTGACCGCCGTCCGCGGGATCGACCACGAGAACGGCACCGTCACCGTCGAGGCCGGACTGCCGCTGCACCGGCTCAACCGGCTGCTCGCCGCCGCGGGCCTCTCGCTCACCAACATGGGCGACATCGAGGTGCAGACCGTGGCCGGCGCCACCAGCACCGGCACCCACGGCACCGGCCGGGACTCCGGTTCGCTGGCCGCCCAGATCCGCGGGCTGGAGATCGTGCTCGCCGACGGAAGCGTCCGGCACTGCTCCCCCGCCGCGGACCCGGAGCTGTTCGAGGCCGCCCGGCTCGGCCTCGGCGCGCTCGGCGTGATCACCGCGCTCACCCTCGCCGTCGAACCGGCCTTCCTGCTCACCGCGCACGAGCAGCCGATGCGCTTCGACGAGGTGCTGCACCGGCTGGACGACCTCACCGCCGTCAACGAGCACTTCGAGTTCTACTGGTTCCCGCACACCGACCGCTGCTCCACCAAGCGCAACAACCGCAGCCAGGGGCCGGCCGCGCCGCTGCCCCGGTTCAAGGGGTGGCTGGAGGACGACTTCCTCTCCAACACCGTCTGGGAGGGTGCCTGCCGGGTCGGGCGCCGCTTCCCCGCCTCGGTGCCGACGATCGCCGCGCTGGCCAGCCGGGCCTGGTCGGACCGCAGCTACACCGACACCGCCCACCGGGTCTTCACCAGCCCCCGCAAGGTGCGCTTCGTCGAGATGGAGTACGCGGTGCCGCGTGCCTCGGTGGGCGAGGTGCTGCGCGAGCTGCGGGCCTTGGTCGAGCGGTCCGGCTGGCGGATCAGCTTCCCGGTCGAGGTGCGGTTCGCCCCGGCCGACGAGGTCTGGCTCTCCACCGCCCACGGCCGGGACACCGCCTACCTCGCCGTCCACCTGTACCGGGGCACCGCGGAGCAGGGCTACTTCACGGCGGTGGAGCGGCTGATGACCGAACACGGCGGCCGGCCGCACTGGGGCAAGCTGCACACCCGGGACGCCGAGTACCTCGCCGGGGTCTACCCGCGCTTCGCGGACTTCACCGCGCTGCGCGACGAGCTCGACCCGGACCGCCGCTTCGGCAACGACTACCTGCGCCGGGTACTGGGCGCCTAGGACGCCTGGGGTGCCGGCGGCAGCTGGGGGGCCCGGGGCGTGGTCGCCGGGTCCGGGGCCGCCGACGGGGGGACGACGGCGGTGGTCGGGTCCGGGGGCTTCGGGACCGCGCCGCCGGACGGCTTCGCGGAGGCGCTCCCGCCGCCGGACGGCGCCGGGGACGTGGCCGGGGCGGAGGGCTCGCCGGAGGGGCGGGCCGAGGGGGAGCCCGAGGCCGGCGCGGACGGCGTGGCGCCGGAACCGCCCGGGGCGCCGGAGGACGGGGAGGCCGTCGGGGCGGAGGACGGCCCCTCGCCGTCCTCGCCCGGACGGGCACCGGGGGCCGGCCGGCCGGAGGCGCCGCCGTCCCGGCCCGCGGAGGGCGAGGGCACGGCCGCCGGCCCGGAGGGCGGCGCGTCGCCCGGCGGCTTCCGGTCGACCCGGCCGCCCAGCGAGGTGCCGGTGCCCGACTCGCCCTGGACCGTCGCCGACACCGGTCGGCCGGTCGCCAGCTCGAAGGCGAGGATCGGCACCATCGCGACCGTGAACACCAGGGCCGAGACGGCCGCGTACGTCCTCCAGCTCCGCCGGCGCCGCGCCCGGAGCAGTCGCGGCGCGCTCCACCCGTCCGGACCGGGCGGCGGGACCGGGTCGGCCCGGTCCGGCTCCGGCGCCTGCCGCAGACCGTTCGCGAGCTGCCCCGGACCGGCGGCGCGGTCGACCGCGCCGCGCAGCTGCTCGCCGGTGCGCCGGAAGAGGTGCTGGAACAGCGCCCCGCCGGTGGTCGCGCCGATACTCACCACCGCCGCGCCGAGAATGGTTCCGTACACCCCGAGTTCGGACGCCAGCACCGCCCCCACCACGGTGGCCAGCGCGCTGGCGGCGACCTGAGTCGCACTCAGATCAATTCGCCTGCGACCTTCCTCCGCCGCGCCCCGTTCGGGCTTCTGCTCCGGCATCGACATCCCTCGCGTCAGTACGACTGTCCTTCGAACAAGTCACTCCATCCTGCCCAAAGAAGGACACAAGGGTCGAAAATGCGGTTCTCCGCGAGAGATATATGTGAAGATGATCACCGTTCATCGGTCGATCCTCGGCCATTGGGGTCGTGTGCTCTTGAGATTCCCGTGAATCGCGGGAGACTTGAGCGGCGAGCCGCCCCTTCGGATGCCACGAATGGAGTACTGTTCGTAAAGCCTGAGCCCAGGTCGACTTGTCGACTGCCCATCAACCGGCAGCTTGACAAGGAGTGGTGGCGCAGGCGCGCACGGCGACACCGGTCCCGGATCGTCGCGTCACTCCACGTGCGAGGACGGTCGGGGCACCCAGGCGCGACGTCGACGGATGACGTGGCAAAAAGGCAACCGTGCCACAGCGGTGTGGCCGGGCGTAAGCCCGACACGCCGGGGAACTCAGCAAGGTTGTGGCCAGTCGCGAGTGGGCAGGCCACACTCAGTACGGGAGCAGCGACGCAGGTGACGTCGGCAGGCACCACCCGGGAGGTAAGCGTGCCCGAACTGCGGGTTGTGGCCGTCAGCAACGACGGCACACGGCTGGTGCTCAAGGCTGCCGACAGCACCGAGTACACCCTCCCCATCGACGAGCGGCTGCGGGCCGCCATCCGTGGTGACCGGCCGCGCCTCGGCCAGATCGAGATCGAGGTCGAGAGCCACCTCCGCCCCCGGGACATCCAGGCGCGGATACGAGCCGGTGCCTCCGCCGAGGAGGTCGCCCAGGCCGCCGGCATCTCCGTCGACCGGGTCCGCCGCTTCGAGGGTCCGGTGCTGGCCGAGCGCGCCTTCATGGCCGAGCGGGCCCGGAAGACCGCGATCCGCCGGCACGGCGAGGCCCCCGGCCCGCAGCTGGGCGAGGCGGTCTCCGAGCGGCTGGCGCTGCGCGGCGCCGAGAAGGAGACCGAGCGCTGGGACTCCTGGCGGCGCGACGACGGCACCTGGGAGGTCATCCTCTCCTACCGGGCCGACGGCGAGGGCCGCAGTGCGGCCTGGACGTACGACCCGCCCCGGCGGCTGGTGCAGCCCAACGACGACGAGGCCCGCGCGCTGATCGGCGAGTCGGTCGAGCGCGAGGACGATTCGGTCTTCCCGTTCATCCCGCGGATCGCCCGACTCCCCCACGACCGGCCGCTGCGCCCGATGATCGACCGGCCCTCGGCGGACCGGATCATGTCGGCCCGCGAGGTGCGGGAGTCCCGTGAGGCGACGGCCGAGTCCCGGGACTCGCTGACCAGCCTGCTGGACGTGGTGCCCGCCTTCCGCGGCGACCTCGCGGTCGGCGCGCCGCCGCCGATCGAGCCGGTGCCCGCCGAGGTGGCCGAGGAGGAGGTCGCGGAGCCCGCGGCCGCCGCCCCGGCGGTCGGCGCGGGTTCGGCGTACGCGGACATCCTGATGCCCCGGGCGGTGGCACCGCACCGGGAGCGGCTGGTCGGCACCACCGACCGTCAGGCCGAGGCCGACGGTGTGCGGCCCGGGCGCCGGGCCACCGTGCCGAGCTGGGACGAGATCGTCTTCGGCAGCCGGCGCAAGAAGCAGGAGTAGCACCGCGGGGCGGCAGGACCGCGGCGCGGCAGAGCGGTGCGAAGGCGCGGACGACCCGGTCGTCCGCGCCTTCGGCGTCGGCGGGCTCAGCCGGGCTGGTCGGTGACGGCGACCGGGCGGGCCGCGTCACTGGACCACTCGCTCCACGAGCCCGGGTAGAGGGTGGCCGGCAGCCCGGCCACCGCGAGCGCCAGGATCTGGTGCGCGGCCGTCACCCCGGAGCCGCAGTAGACGGCGGTGCCCCGCTCCCCCGCGCCCAGCTCCCGGAACCGGGCGGCGAGTTCGGCGGCCGGGCGGAAGCGGCCGTCCGGACCGACGTTCTCGGTGGTCGGCGCGGAGACCGCGCCGGGGATGTGGCCGGCGCGCGGGTCGATCGGCTCGGTCTCGCCCCGGTAGCGCTCCCCCGCCCGGGCGTCCAGCAGCAGCGCCTCCCGGGCCCAGGCGGCGGCGCCGTCCGCGTCGACCACCGGCAGCTGCCCCGGGACCGGCTTGAAGTCACCGTCCCCGGCAGGCGGCACCTCGGTGGTGACCGGCAGGCCGGCCTCCTCCCAGGCCGCGAAGCCGCCGTCCAGCACCCGGACGTCCGGGTGGCCGGCCCAGCGCAGCAGCCACCAGGCGCGGGCGGCGGCCAGCGAGGTGGCGCCGTCGTAGACCACCACCGGGCGGTCGGCCGAGACGCCGAGGCGGCGCAGCACGGCGCCGAACTCCTCCGGGTCGGGCAGCGGATGGCGGCCGCCGCGCCCGGGCGGGCCGGCCGGGGCGGCGAGGTCGGTGTCGAGGGCGACGAAACGGGCGCCGGGCAGGTGGCCGGCGGTGTAGTCCTCGATGCCGGGCGGGCCGCCGAGCTGCCAGCGCACATCGAGCAGGATCGGCGGGCGCCCGGAGTCGAGCGACTCCCGCAAACCGGTCACCGACACCAGCGGGGAGTCATCGTGAAGGGTGGTCATGGCGGTCATTCTGGCGCAGGACCGGAGCGCCCCGGCGGGGTGGCGCTCTTTGTGCGCTCTTTGCCGGACTTTCCGCGCGGCCCGAGGGTTCGACGAGCGCCACGGTGGAAGCATCACCCTCACTGCGCCGTTTCGTGCGCCGACCGCCCGTTGAGGAGACCTGTCATGCCCGCGCTGACACTCCGGCTGGCCCAGGGCACCCCGTGCTGGGTCAGCCTGATGACCGACGACCTGCCCGGTGCCCGGGCCTTCTACGGCGAACTGCTCGGCTGGACCTTCGCCCCGGGACCGGCCCAGCTCGGCGAGTACGTCCGGGCCCGGCTCGGCGAGGAGCCGGTGGCCGGGCTCGGGCTGTCCGCGGTGGCCGGCTTCCCGGTGCAGTGGACCAGCTACTTCGCGGTGGACGACGCGGACCGCGCGGCCCAGTTGGTGCGGGAGTGCGGCGGCACGGTCGCGGTCGGACCGCTCCAGGCCGAGCGGGCCGGGCGACTGGCGATCGCGGCCGACGTCTCCGGCGCGGTGTTCGGGCTCTGGCAGGGCGAGGAGCACCTCGGCCGGGAGAGCGGGCCGGGGCCGGGCGGACCGGCCTGGGCCGAGCTGCTCACCCCGGACGCGGAGGGCGCGGCCGTGTTCTACCGCGCGGTGCTCGGGGTGCCGGTGGCCGAGGCCGAGGGCGGGTCGGCCCTGCTGGTCGGCGGCCGGCCGGTGGCCGGGATCCGGCACGGCGCCGAGCTGCGCGGCCACCCGCCGCGCTGGCGCACCCACTTCGCGGTGTCCGACGTCGATCTGACGGCCCGCCGGGCGGTCGAGCTGGGCGGCCGGGTGCTGGTGGAACCGCAGGGGACGCCGCGCGGCCGGGCGGCCCGGCTGGCGGACCCGCGCGGCGGGCACTTCTCGGTCCTGCAGGCCGGCTGACGGCACGGCTCAGGCCTGCTGTTCCTCGAAGGGGAGCACGTCCGGGGAGAGCACGGCTGCGCGGGCGGTGGCCGCGGTCAGCCGACGGCGGTGGTGCCGGCGGCAGAGCACCTCGTAGCCGACCTCGTCCTCGCGCACCGAGATGTCGCCGATGACGACCTGCGCGCCCTCGACCACCATGACCCCGCCGACGGTACGGGCGTTGTGGGTGGCCCGGGCTCCGCACCAGCAGAGCGCCTCGACCTGGAGCACCTCGACCCGGTCGGCGAGTTCGATCAGCCGCTGGGAGCCGGGGAAGAGCCGGGTGCGGAAGTCCGTGGTGATGCCGAAGGTGAAGACGTCGATGTCGAGTTCGTCGACCACCCGGGCGAGCTGGTCGATCTGCGCGGGGTCGAAGAACTGGGCCTCGTCGCAGATCAGGTAGTCCACCCGGCCGCCGGCCGAGAGCCGGTGCACGACATGGGCGTGGAAGTCGAACTCGTCGGCCACCTCGACCGCGTCGGCGCGCAGACCGAGCCGGCTGGAGATGGTGGCCGCACCGGCCCGGTCGTTGCGGGTGAGGATGATCCCCTGCCGGCCGCGGGCGGCGTGGTTGTGGTCCATCTGGAGCGCGAGGGTCGACTTCCCGCAGTCCATCGTGCCGGAGAAGAACACCAGTTCAGCCATGGGTGGTGCGAGGGCCTTTCAGGTCGGGGGAGTTCAGCGGCGGAATTCGAGCAGCGGCACGAACTGCTCGACCGGGGTCATCGAACCGTGCAGGCCGATCATCGCGGACTCGCCGGGCTCGTTGCGGGAGGCGACGACGGCGATGTCGTCGCGGGCGGCGGCGACCACGTCGCCGATCCGGTGGTAGACCCGGTCGTCCACCGCGGGGCCGAACCAGCCGGCCTCGATCGCCTGGTCCCTGGTGGCCACCCACATCCGGTCGCCGAGCACCTCGCTCCAGACCGTGTGGACGTCGGCGGCGGCGCCGGGGACGGCGTAGACGTGGCGGGCGCGGCCCTCGCCGCCGAGCAGCGCGACGCCGGCGCCGAGCTCCCAGTCCTCGTCGAAGTCGATCCGGTCCTCGGGGGCGATGTCGATCATGCCGTGGTCGGCGGTGACGTACATGACCGAGCGCGGGGGCAGCTGTTCGGCGAGCCGGCGGGCCAGCCGGTCGACCGCGTCCAGGGTCATCCGCCACTCGTCCGAGTCCACCCCGAAGCGGTGGCCCGCGCCGTCGAGTTCGCTGACGTACGTGTAGACGAGCGCGCGGTCGTGCTCGGCGAGCCAGGCGGCGGCCCGGTCCATCCGCTCCTCGCCGGTGGTGCGGCCGAGGAAGGTGCCGCCGGAGAGCGCGACCCGGGTGAGCGGGGTCTGCGCGAACAGCGGGGAGGACACCTGGGCGGTGGCCACCCCGGCGGCGTGCACCTGCTGGAAGACGGTGGGGTACGGCTGCCAGCCGGCCGGATCGGTCGGCGGCTGCCAGCGCAGCTGGTTCATCAGGTGCCCGGCGCCGGGCACCGCCACCGTGTAGCCGGCCAGGCCGTGCAGACCGGGCGGGGTGCCGGTGCCGACCGAGGCCAGCGAGGTGGCGGTGGTGGACGGGAAACCCGCCGTCAGCGGGCGGCCGGTGCCGCCGAGCGAGCCGGCCGTCAGCGAGGAGAGGAACGGCGCGTACTCGGGATGGCGCAGCAGCAGCTCCCACCCGAGGCCGTCGACCAGGAAGACCACCGCCCGGTCGGCGGGCGCGAGCGGCAGCGCGGCGCCGAAGCCGGGCACGCCGAGGCCGGCCGCCACCGAGGGCAGCAGGTCGCAGAGCGAGCCGCTGCCGTAGGGCGGCGCGGGCGCGGTGGCGGGGTCGAGGAGCTCGAAGGCGTCGTGGCCGTCGGGGGCGAAGGGCATGGTGGCGGGGGTGGCTTCCTGGCTGGCCGGCGCGGTCCGGACCCGTGGCGGGCGGTGTCCGGACGGCGGCGGGTCGGCGGCGGTCGGCGCGCGACCGTGCGGGTCGGCGCCGGTCGGCGCGGTGGGGGCGGGTCGGCGCGGGTCTGTGCGGCTCGTCCGGGGCGGGGTCAGACCCGGGGGCCGCTGGTGACGGTCGCCTCGGAGAGGGCGCGGGCGAAGACCAGGGCCTGGGCCACCGTCTCCGGTCCGTCGCCGGCCTCGCTGACCCGCAGGGAGAGGTCGTCGGCGGTGGCGGAGCCGGTGTAGCCGTGGTCCGCCTCGCAGTTCGGGTCGGAGCAGCCGGCCGGTTCGAGGTCGAGCCGCTGGACCGCGCCCCAGCCGATGGTCAGCACCACCTCGCGGGGCAGCGTGCCCGGGGTGTAGGTCTCCGGGTTGGCGACCATCCGGCTGACCACCACGGAGTTGATCCGGTCCAGCCGGACGCTCTCGGTGGAGGTGGTGGCGAGCGGGACGGCGGGGCTGCTCCCGTCCCCGGTCTGCTCGTCGGTGTGGCTGACCACGAAACGGGTCGGGGTCAGGACCAGGACGGTGACGTGCCGACGCACCTCGTTGGCGTCGAAGGTGGTCTCCTGGTGCACCAGGTAGGAGCTGATCGGCTCGGGACCCACCGCGGACTCGACCGCCTCGGACACCAGGGCCGGGTAGTAGCCGCTGCGCTCGATCGCGGAACGCAGGTCCTGTGTGGTGGTGGTACCGGTCTTCGCCATAACTCCATCCTGGCATGGTCCGCCGACGAAGCGGGCGGTGCGGCGCCGAGCTTCGGACAACGGCGCCCGGGTCCGGACGCAACCAAGGAAGGTTACAGCGTGCTCATGGCGCGCGGGCCCAGATCACTGCGGACCGGCAGGGGCGCGATGCGTACGCGCGCCCCCAGGATCGCCAGTCCGTGCGGGGCGACGACCACCGGTTCGAGGTCGACCGAGGCGACCTCGGGCAGGTCGTCCACCAGCCGGGACACCCGCAGCAGCAGTTCCTCCAGGGCGTCGGTGTCGACCGCCTCGGCGCCCCGCCAGCCGAACAGCAGCGGGGCCGCCCGCACCTCGCGGACGAGCGAGGCGACGTCCTGGTCGGTGGCCGGAACCAGTCGGTGGGCGACGTCGCCCAGCAGTTCGGCGGGGGCCCCGGCCAGACCGAAGGACAGGATCGCGCCGACCGCCGGGTCGACGGTGGCGCCGATCACGGTGTCCACGCCGCGGGGGGCGAGCCGCTGGACCACCAGCGCGGCCTGGGCGGCGCCGCCGAGCAGCTCGTCCAGCTCGCGGTGCGCGTGCCGCAGTCCGGCCTCACCGGTCAGGTCGAGCCGGACGCTGCCGAGGTCGGGGCGGTGGCGCAGGTGCGGGGCGGTGGCCTTGAGCGCGACCGGGTAGCCGAGGGCCGCGGCGGCCCGCACCGCGCTCTCCTCGTCCGGGGCGGGCAGGGTCGGCGAGACGTCGATGCCGTAGCGGCCGAGCAGCGCGGCCGCCTCGGGGTCGGGCAGGGTGATCCGCGCCCCGCCGGGCTGGGTGCGGGCGGCGACCGCGGGGCGGGTGGCGAGCGCGGCGTCGACCAGGGCGCGGGCGCCCGCCTCGTCGATGCCCTCGAGCTCGGGGACCCTGGCGGTCTCCTCGGCCTCGGCCATCCGGCGGCGCCAGTCGGCGTAGTGGACGGCGTGCGCGAGGGCCCGGACCGCCCGCTCGGGGGCGGGGTAGGAGGGGATGCCGCCGGGGCGCAGCCGGTCCGGCAGGTCGGTCAGGGCCAGGTGGGCGAGGAGCAGCGGCTTGCCGGCGGCCCGGGCGCGCTCGCCGGCGGCGAGCAGGGCGGCGGCGATCTCCGGATCGTCGGACCCCACCTCGGGGCCGGCCCCGGGACCGTCCGGGCCGGCGGGGCGGCCGGCCGGGCGGGCGCCCCAGGACTGGCTGCCGATCGGCGGGATGGCGACGGCGATCACCGCGTCCACCCCGGGATCGGTGAGCGCGGTGTCCAGGGCGATCCGGAAGTTCTCACCGGTGGCGGCGGTGGTGAGGTCGACGGGGGTGCGCGGGCGCAGGCCGGCGGAGAGGCAGGCGTCGTGGGTGAGCAGGCCGAGGGAGTCGGAGTTGCCGACCACCGCGACCCGGTCGCCGGGCGGCAGCGGCTGGTGGGCGAGCAGGTCGCCGGTGTCGTACAGCTCGGTGATGGTCTCCACCCGGGTGACGCCGGCCTGCTGGAAGAGGGCGTCGACGGTGGCGTCCCGCAGGCCGGTCGCGGTGGCCGGGACGGCGTGGCCGGGCGGCAGGCTGCCGGTGTGGCGGGCGCCCTTCACCACGACCACCGGCTTGGCCTGGGCGAGCCGGCGGGCGATCCGGGTGAACTTGCGGGGGTTGCCGAAGGACTCCAGGTAGAGCAGGACGACCTCGGTGGCCGGGTCCTCGGCCCAGTACTGGAGGAAGTCGTTGCCGGAGACGTCGGCGCGGTTGCCGACCGAGGCGAAGGAGGAGACCCCGAGGCCGCGCCGGTGGCCGGCCTCCAGCAGGGCGACGCCGATCGCGCCGGACTGGCAGAAGACGCCGAAGGCGCCCCGGGCGGGCAGCACCGGGGCGAGCGAGGCGTTCAGCGGGTGCTCCGGGTCGGTGGAGATCAGGCCGAAGGCGTTGGGGCCGATCACCCGCATGCCGGCCGCCCGGGCCTGGCGGACCAGGGCGCGCTGGCGGTCGCGGCCCTCGGGGCCGGTCTCGGCGTAGCCGGCGGTGACCACCACCAGGCCCTGGACGCCGTGCGCGCCGCACTCGGCGACCGCCTGGGGCACGGCCGGGGCGGGCACGGCGATCACGGCGAGGTCGACCGGGCCGGGGATCTCCAGGATCGAGCGGTGCACCAGGAGGCCGTCGAGTTCGGTGCCGGGCGGGGCGCTGCGGTTCACCGCGTACACCGGGCGGTCGGCGGCGGCGAAACCGCCGAGCAGGTCGCGCAGCAGCGTCCGGCCGACGGTCTGCGGGTTGCGGGAGGTGCCGATCACGGCCACCGAGCGCGGGGTGAGCAGCCGCTGGACGGAGCGCGCCTCGGCGCGGTGCTCGCGGGCCCGCATGACGGCGAGCGAGGCGGCGGTGGGTTCGAGGTCGAACTCCAGGTGGACCACGCCGTCGGCGAAGCTGCGGCGCTGGACGTAGCCGGCGTCGGTGAAGACCTTCACCATCTTGCGGTTCTCCGGCAGCACCTCGGCCTGGAAGCGACGGATGCCGCGTTCCTGGGCGACCGCGGCGATGTGCTCCAGCAGGGCGGAGGCGACGCCCCGGCCCTGGTGGGCGTCCTGGACCAGGAAGGCGACCTCGGCGTCGGTGCCGGTCTCCGAGGGGCGGCCGTCGGCGTCGATCCGGTCGTAGCGGACGGTGGCGATGAAGCGGTCGCGGACGACGACGGCGAGGCCGACCCGGTGGACGAAGTCGTGGTGGGTGAAGCGCCGGACGTCCTTGGCGGAGAGCCGGGGGTAGGGCGCGAAGAAGCGGAAGTACTTGGACTGGTCCGACACCTGTTCGTAGAACTCGACCAGACGGCCCGCGTCCGCCGGGGTGATCGGGCGGATCCGGGCGGTGCCGCCGTCGCGCAGCAGGACGTCGGCCTCCCAGTGCTGCGGGTAGTCCGGGCCGGTCGGGCCGTGGTCGTGGCGGGCCTCCGTCCGGGCGGGCGTCGGGTCCTGCTCGGGGTGCGGTGCCGCGGAGTCGTCCACGATCGTCAGGTTATCCGGCGGCGGGCCGAATGGCGCCGGGCGTGCGTTCACGGCAGGGTGGGCAGGGCCTCTGAACGGGGATTATGCGCCGTTTATGGCTCTGAAAGAAACAATCACAACTCCCGAACGCGGCGACTCGCAGGGGTCGGCTGCGTGCAACACTGGTCTAGACAACATGGCCGTTCCCCCCATCGCGGCCATGACCAGCTTCACCGGAAAGGCACGTCTCATGGCCGAGCGCCGCGTCACCATCGGTTGGGCCGAGGGCCTGCACGCCCGTCCCGCCTCCGTCTTCGTCAAGGCCGTCGCGGCCACCGGCGTGCCGATCACCATCACCAAGCCGGGCGGCAACCCGGTCAACGCCGGCTCCATGCTCGGCCTGCTGGCGCTCGGCGCGCAGGGCGGCGACGAGGTCGTCCTGGCCTCCGACGCCGAGGGCGCCGACGAGGCCCTGGACCGCCTGGCCGCGCTGGTCCAGCAGGGCCTGGACGAGCTGCCCGCGGCGGCCTGAGCCCCGCGGCACCGCGCACACGTCCGGAGCCCGGGCCCCGTTGGTCGGGGGGCCCGGGCTCCGGTGTGCGCGGCGGCGGCCGTCAGCCCGCCGCGATCGCCCGCAGGATGTCCAGCCGGGCCGCCCGGCGGGCCGGTCGCAGACCGGCCACCGCACCCGCCACCAGCCCGGCCACCAGCACCACGGACAGCTGGAGCGGCGGGACGGCGAAGCTGCCCGTCCCCTCGGTGTCCGCCGCCCGGACCAGCGCCCAGCCCAGGAACGCCCCCAGGCCCAGGCCGCCGATCGTGCCGAACAGCGCCACCAGCACCGACTCCCAGCGCACCATCGCGCGCAACTGGCTCCGGGTCTGGCCGACCGCCCGCAGCAGGCCCAGCTCCCTGGTCCGCTCGTGCACCGCCAGGGTCAGCGTGTTGGCGATCCCCAGCAGCGCGATCAGCACCGCCAGCGCCAGCAGCGCGTAGACCACCGAGAGCATGATGTCGACCACCGAGGCCGAGTCCTTCGCGTACTCCGCCCGGGTCTGCACCTTCGGGTCGCCGAACGGCACCGCCGCCGCCGTCACCGCCGCCTTGCCGGCCGACAGCGAGACCCCGTCCTTCAGCGCCACCGCCACCAGCGAGTCGGAGTCCTGGCCCTTGTGCGGGGCCCACGCCTCCCGGGTGACCAGGTAGTCGCCGGCCAGCTCACTGCCCTGGTACAGCGCCTTCACCGTGAACGGCGTCTCGGTGCCGTCGCTGAACCGCACCGGCACGGTCGTGCCCACCTGCCAGCCCTGCTTCTCCGCCTCGGACCGGGACACCGCCAGGCCGTCGGTGCCCAGCTGGAGCGAACCGTCCACCCGGCCGAGGTCCACGATCCCGGCCAGCCGGGCCGGGTCGGTGACGTCCAGGGTCCGGCCGTGGCCGTCCACCCGCGCCACACCCCGGCCCAGGCCCACGCTCTGCCGCACCTCCGGCAGGGCGGCCACCGCGTCCGCCAGCTTCGGGCTGAGCGCCCCCGCCCGGAATCCGCCGGTGGAGACCGCGAGGTCCCCGGCGAAGGTCCGGCTCACCGTGTCGTCCATGGTCGCCTTGATCGAGGCGCCGAAGACGGTGAACAGCGAGACCACCGTGACCCCGACCATCAGCGCGCTGGCCGTCGCGGCCGTCCGCTTCGGATTGCGGGTCGCGTTGCGCTGCGCCAGCACGCCCGGCATGCCGCGCAGCCTCGGCAGCGGCGCGCCCAGCACCCGCACCACGAAGGTCGCGAACACCGGGCCGAGCACCACCACACCGAGCAGCGTCGCCACCGCCCCGCCCGCGGTCAGCCCCACCGAGGGGCCGTCCGTGGCGCCGACCACCGTGGCGGCCACCCCGGCCGCGACCATCAGCGCGCCGGCGGTCCAGCGGACCCGGCCGGCCCGGCCGTCGGCCGCGCCGTCCACCGCCACCGCCCGCATCGCGGCCAGCGGGGCCGTCCGGCCCGCCCGCACCGCCGGCGCGACCGCCGAGCCGACCGCCGTGACCGTGCCCACCAGCAGCGGCAGAGCCACCGAGACGGCGCCGATCACCAGGCTGCCGGTCGGCAGGCTGAAGCCGATCACCTTGAACAGCGACGTCAGCCCGGCCGCGATCCCGATCCCGCCGAGCACTCCGGCCGCCGAGGCCGCCAGCCCGACCACCACCGCCTCCGCCAGGGTCGCCCCCAGTACCTGGCCGCGGGCCGCGCCCAGTGCCCGGAGCAGTGCGTTCTCCCTGGTGCGCTGCGCCACCACGATGGCGAAGGTGTTGTGGATGGTGAAGGTCGCCACCAGCAGCGCGATGCCCGCGAAGACCAGCAGCAGGGTGGTGAACATGGTCAGGAAGCGGCTGGACACCTGCGCGGTGGCCTCCTCCGAGACCTTCGTCCCGGTCACCGCCTCCAGCCCGGCCGGCAGCTTCGCCGTCAGCACCTTCACCAGCTCCTGCTGGGAGACGCCGCCCTCGGCCCGGAACTGGATCGAGGTGGCCTGGCCCTGCCCCTTCGGGGTCAGGTAACGCTCGGCGTCCGCCAGGGTCAGCCCGGTGTAGGTGTTCTGGCCCATGCCGTCGGCCGAGGCGCCGAAGGTCGCGATGCCGACGATCGTCACCGGCACCGGGTCGGGGGCGCGCAGGATGGTCGAGTCGCCGATGCCCAGCCCGCCGGCCTTGGCCGCGCCCCGGTTGATCACCGCCTCCCCCGGCTGCTGCGGCGCCCGGCCCTCGGCCAGCCGGTACGGGTTGAGCCCGCTGTCCGGCTGCCAGTAACCGGCCAGCGTGGGCGGCCCCTGGCCGCCCACCGCCTTGCCGTTCTTGCCGATCAGCTGCCCGGAGCCCTGGATGGCCGGCTCGGCCGCCGCGACCCCGGGCACCTGGCGCAGCTGGTCCGCCAGCGCGAGGTCCACCGGGGCGCGGACGCCGCCGAAGGTGTTCTCGGTGTCCATCACGTCGGCGCTGCGCACCACCGCGTCGGTGCCGCGGTTGGCATCGGCGAAGAGGGAGTCGAAGCTGCCGCGCAGGGTGTCGCCGAGCACCAGGGTGCCGGTCAGGAAGCTCACCCCGAGCAGGATCGCGGTGAACGTCCCGGCCAGCCGGCGCTTGTGCGCGGCCAGCGAGCGCAGACTGATCCGAAGGGTGGCGGTGGTACTGCTCATGCGTCCACCTCGCTGCGCTCGGCAGGCGCTTCGCCCAATGCGCACCCCACGATGATTCGCTCGCTCCGCTCGCTCATGACCCCGCGCCTCCCCGGCCTGCCGCGGGGGCACGGTCGAAGTCCTTCATCCGGTCCAGCACCCCGGCCGGGGTGGGCCGCTCCATCCGGTCCACCAGCCGGCCGTCGGCGAGGAACACCACCTCGTCCGCATAGCCGGCGGCGGTCGGGTCGTGGGTGACCATGACCACCGTCTGGCCCATCTCGTCCACCGCGCGGCGCATCAGCTCCAGCACCTCGGCGCCCGTCCGGGAGTCCAGGTTGCCGGTCGGCTCGTCCGCGAAGACCACCTCCGGACGGCCGGCCAGCGCCCGGGCCAGCGCGACCCGCTGCTGCTGGCCGCCCGACAGCTCGGTCGGCCGGTGCTCCAGCCGTTCCCGCAGGCCGACCGCGTCGATCAGGGTCTCCACCCACTCCCGGTCCACCTCGCCGCCGGCCAGGTCGACCGGCAGCGTGATGTTCTCCCGGGCGGTCAGCACCGGAACCAGGTTGAAGGACTGGAAGACGAAGCCGATCCGCTCCCGGCGCAGCAGGGTCAGCCTGCGGTCGTTGAGGTTCTCCAGCTCGGTGTCACCGATCATCGCGGTGCCGGCGGTCAGCCGGTCCAGCCCCGCCGCGCAGTGCAGCAGGGTGGACTTGCCGGAGCCGGACGGGCCCATGATCGCGGTGAGCCGGCCGGCCGGGAAGCCGACGGTCACGTGGTCCAGGGCGCGCACCTCGGTGCGGCCGATGCCGTAGACCTTGACCGCGTCGGCCACCCGGGCGGCCATCCGGTCGGTCCCGACCAGTTCGAGGGTCGGCGAGGTGGTCACTTGGTACCGCCCTGACCCGGCTTGCTGTCGTCCGGGCCGCCCTGGAGGTGCTCCAGCAGGGTGTCCCGCCGGGTGCGGTACTCCTCCTCGGTGATCTCGCCGTCGGCGTACCGGCGGGCCAGGCTCGCCAGCGGGGCCTCGGTGCCGCCGCCGGCCCAGGGGGGTCCGCCGCGCCAGCCCGGGCCGCCGCCCCAGGGGCCGCCCCACTGGCCGCCGGCCCACGGCGGGCCCCACGGCCCGCGCCGGCCGAAGCCGCGGCGGCGGAAGACGGTGAACACGGTGACCAGGACGATCAGCCAGAACAGCGGGAAGAGCAGGAACCACGGACCGGGGCCGCCCCCGTTCCAGGGACCCCAGCCCTCCCGGCAGTAAGCGTCGGCGAGCAGTGCGGTGCTCTGCATGTCGGTCAACTCCTCGGTGTGCCCCGCACGTTCGGACGGGGGCCGCGCCGGCCCCGGACGGTCTCCGAGGCCACCACGAGCTTCTCGCCGAAGGGGGGTCCGCCGCGTCCTCCGGGGAGCGGCACCGCGGGTACGACACCGGGAGTACGCCCCGGGGCGCGGGCTGCTCCCGGGCCTTCCGGGGCGGGCTTCAGAGCCAGCCGGGGCGGACCAGGCCGGACTCGTAGGCGAGGACGACCAGCTGGGCGCGGTCGCGGACGCCGAGCTTCACCATGGCGCGGCTGACGTGGGTCTTCGCGGTGAGCGGGCTGACCACCAGGCGGCGGGCGATGTCGTCGTTGCTCAGGCCCATGCCGACCAGGGTGAGCACCTCGCGCTCCCGGTCGGTGAGGGCGTCCAGCAGCTGCCCGCCGACGGAGGGCTCCCGGGAGCGGCTGGCGAACTCGTCGATCACCCGGCGGGTCACGCCCGGGGAGAGCAGCGAGTCGCCGACCGCGGCGACCCGGACGGCGCGCAGCAGGTCGGCCGGTTCGGTGTCCTTGGCGAGGAAGCCGGCCGCGCCCAGCCGCAGCGCCTCGAAGATGTACTCGTCCATCTCGAAGGTGGTCAGCACCACCACCCGGACGGCGGAGAGCTCGGGGCGGGAGCAGATCAGGCGGGTGGCCTCCAGGCCGTCGGTGCCGGGCATCCGGATGTCCATCAGCACGACGTCCGGCCGCAGCTCCTCCACCAGCCGGACGGCCGCCGCGCCGTCGTCCGCCTCGCCGACCACCTCGATGTCGGGCTGGGCGTCGAGCAGGGCCCGGAAGCCCGCCCGGACCAGGACCTGGTCGTCCGCCAGCAGTACTCGGATCATTCCGTCCGCTTCCCCTCGCTCGCCGCGCCCGGCCCCGCGGGGTCGGGCAGCCAGGCCCGGACCCGGAAGCCGCCGCCGTGCGGGCCGGTGGTCAGCTCGCCCGCGAAGGCCGCGGCCCGCTCGCGCATGCCCACCAGGCCGTTGCCGGAACCACCGCCGTCACCGCCGGCGGCCGGGCCCGGATCGTCCACCCGGAGCAGCAGCCCCGCCGGGGAGGACCAGTCCATCAGAACCGTGGCGCTCCGCGCGGCCGAATGGCGGATGACGTTGGTGAGCGCCTCCTGGACGATCCGGAACGCGGCCAGCTCCACCTGGGCGGGGAGCGGCCGGGCGGTCCCGACCGTGTCGACCGTGACGGCGAGCCCGGCGTGGCCGGCCTGGGTCACGAGTTCGGGCAGCCGGGCCAGGCCGGGGGCGGGGGTGCGCGGGGCCTGGCCGTCCGGGCCCCGCAGGGTGCCGAGCACCTGGCGCACCTCGCCCAGCGCCTCCTTGCTGGTCGCCTTGATCACGGTCAGCGCGGCCCGCACCTGGTCCGGGTGCTCGTCGATGAGCTCCAGCGCCACCCCGGCCTGGAGGTGGATCACCGAGATGGAGTGCGCCAGGATGTCGTGGAGTTCGCGGGCCATCCGCAGCCGCTCCTCGGCGGCGCGGTTCTCCTCGGCCTGCCGCCGGGCCAGCCGGCGGGCGGCGAGCTGCTCGCCGCGCGAGCGCATGATCTCGGCGCCGGCCAGGATCAGCAGCAGCCAGGCCGCCGCCCCGGCCTCCTGCCACCAGCTCGGGCCGGGCCCGGGGGCACGCTGCCAGCCGTGCGGCAGCAGGTGGGAGCTGGCCAGATGGATCAGGTAGCCGGCGCCGAGGGAGATCCAGGCCCACCACCGGCGGCCCCGGGCGAGCGCGCCGTAGACGGCGACGGCGAGGCTGAAGAACACCGGGCCGTACGGGTAGCCGGCCAGCAGGTAGCCGATGGTGACGGCGGTGACGCCGGCCACCACCGGGCCGGGGAAGCGGTCGCGCAGGAGCAGCAGGGCGGGCCCGAGCAGCAGCAGCGCGTAGCCGACCGCGTCGAGCGCGGCCCGGTCGGTCTGCTGGCGGGCGGCGGCGGTGGAGCCGACCACCTGGACCAGGGCCACCAGGACGGCGGAGAGCCTGGTCCAGGAGGGTCTGGTCCACGGCGGTCCGGGATAGGGGTCGTGGCCTGTGCTCACGTGGTCGGTGCTCATGAACGGGTAACGGTCACCGCCCCGGCGCCGCGCCCGCGGCCCGGTTGACGCGCGCGGCGCGGGCCTCGGCGGCCAGGCGCTTGCCCCGCGCGGTCATGCCCCAGGGCTTGACCACGGACAGCACGGTGGCGGTCAGGTAGATGGTCAGGGCCACCGAGGGGGCGATCACCAGCACGTGCGGGGCCCGGCCGTCCGGGGGTACGGTGCCGGCCGCGACCTGGCCGGCCGCGTCGTGGATGAAGGCGCGCAGGGCGAAGATCGAGGCCAGGGTGGCGGCCAGGGTGAGCCAGAACTTGGTGGCGACCCAGCGGTAGCGGAGCAGGCCCCAGGTGGTGCCGAGGGACAGCAGCACTCCGGAGAGCAACGAGAGCAGGCTGATCGGGATCAGCAGCCAGTCGGCGAAGATCTCCTGCGCCAGGTAGGCGGCGCGCACGGTGTCCGGGTTGTCGGAGAAGCGGCCGGCGATACCGAGGGCGAGCACACCGGCGGTCAGGCCGAGCCAGCCGACCGAGCAGGCGACGTGCACGGTCAGCCAGACCCGGCGGGCGTGCTTGGGCAGCCGCAGGCGCCCGGCGAGACCGGCCGGGGGCTCCGGCCGGTCGGCACGGTCGGCCGGGGGCCCGGCGGGGGCCGTCGGGGCCTCGGGGGTGTCGGCGGCGGGCGGACCAGGAGGTGTGGGCATCGGCTTGTGCTCCGGAGGGCGAGGGGCGACGCGGGCCACGGGCCGGCGGCCACCGGGTGGATGGTGTACGGCCGCCGGCCCACGGCTTGGGTGATCCACGGGATCACCCCCTACTCTGCCCGGCCGGGGTGGGCGGGGCATCGCACGGCGGGAGTAGCCGGCCGTACCGCCCGTTGAGTACGAACGGCGCGAGGTGCGGACGGCCGACGGCCGGGATCGTTCGGCGGACGGGCTGCGCGCGGGGTTCCGGACGGGCTCCGGACGGGCGGCGGCCGGACGGCGGACGGGCGGCGGACGGGCGGCGGACGGGCGGTCAGTAGGCGATCTCCACGACCTCGCGCCGCGCGGCCGGCTCCTGGAGCGCGGCGAGCAGGTAGTGCGCGAGGTCGGCGCGGGATATCGACCAGGCCCCGGGCAGCCGCCGGCCGACCGCCGTGCGGTAGCGGCCCCGGGCCCGGCCGCCGGTGAGCCGGGCGGCCCGGACCAGCGTCCAGTCCAGCTCGGTGTCCTCCAGCAGGAACCGCTCCATTCGCGCCATGTCGGCGTACGGCCGACGGAGCATCGGGTGCAGCACCCAGGAGGTGAGGGCCCGTTGGAACGGGGCGGCGCGCCAGGGCACCGGGCTCATGCTGGTGGTGGAGACGCACACGACCCGGGAGACGCCGGTGGCGCGCATGGCCTTGAGGATGTGGTCGGTGCCGGCCGAGTAGACCGTGGTGGCGGCCCGGCTGTAGCCGATGCCGAGCGCGGAGACCACCGCGTCCGCGCCCTCCACGGCGCGGGCCACCGCGTCCGGGTCGAGCACGTCGCCCTGCCGGATGGTGCTGGGGCGGGCGTCGGCCAGGGCCAGCGGGTCGCGGGCGAAGGCGACGGTGGAGTGCCCGGCCTCGGCGGCCAGCTCCAGGAAGTGGCGGCCGGTGCCACCGGTCGCGCCGAAGACGACGATGTTCACGGTGCGTTTCCCCCTCGATCGGCCTCGATCGGCCTTGGACGGCCTTGGACGGCCCGGGTCGGCCCCGGTCAGCCCCGGTCGGCCCCGGCGGCGGGTGCCCGGCCGGTGGCCGGCGCGCGGCCGGCCCGCGCCGCGGACGTGCCGCGGGCGGGCCGGCCCCCGCCGGGGGTCATCAGTTGGCCACCTCGACGCGCCGGCCGTAGGTGGCCGTGTCATCCAGATGGGTGACGATGTAGTCGGCCACGTTCGCCCGTGCGATGCGCGACGCCTTCGCGATGTGGCCGCCCACCACCGCCTGGTAGTTGGGAGTGGCCGGACCGTCGGTCAGCATCGGCACCCGGACGATCGTCCAGTCCAGCGGGCTGGCCTCGACCTCGTCCTCCATCCGGGCCAGGTCGAGGTGGATGTTCCGGTACACCCGGTCCACCACGAACTCGGCGACGAAGCGCTGCATCGCCGGCAGGTGCTTGGTCTCCAGACCGGCCGAGGACATGGTCACCAGCCGGCGCACCCCGCCCGCCCGGGCGGCGGCGATGACGTTGCGCGCACCCTCGGAGAACACCGTGGTCGTGGTGCGGGTGGTCACCCCCAGCGCGATCACCACGGCCTCCTTGCCGGCCAGCGGGCCGGTCAGCGAGTCCACGTCGAACACGTCCGCGCGGACCTTGCTCAGCCGCTCGTGCTCGATCGGCAGCTTCGCCGGGTCGCGCAGCAGCGCGGTGACGCTGTGCTTGTTCTCCAGGGCCTTCTCGACGAGCAGCCGCCCGGTCCGACCGGCCGCTCCCACCACGACGATCTCCATAATTTCCTCCTTGCCGGGGCCGGCGGCAACTGGGTGCCGCCGGCCGTGAGTTGACCTTCGCTACGCCGACTGGTCCTACGGTAGGGAAAAGGCGAGCAGAACGCCGCCCGCATTGCTCGGGTACTGCGGGTAGTACGCGGCCTGGACGTAGAGCATGCCGTCCGCGACCACCGCGCCGCCGCCACCGGAGAGCGCCGTGCCGTGCCCCGGCACACCGTTGACCGTGGTGAAGTCGCGGACCACGTCGTACTGCCAGAGCACGGCGCCGGTGGTGGCCGAGAAGACGCGCATCTTGCCGTCGGCGCCGCCCTCGTAGACCAGGCCCCGGGTGGCGGTCACCGCCGGGGTGAAGGCCCGCTGGCACAGCTCGGGGTTGGCGGCCGCGCCGCCCCACTGGCACCCGTCGGCCGGGCTCTCGGTCTGCCAGAGGATCGCCCCGGTCGCCGGGTCGAGCGCGTACAGGGTGCCCGGGTTGGCGAACCAGGTCGCGACGTAGAGCCGGGTGCCGTCGTAGCTGGTGCCCCACTGGATGCCGGAGCTGCCGCCCTTGGTGTTGGGGTCGGCGACCACCGCGCGGTCCCAGACCTTGGCGCCGGTCAGCGCGTCGTAGACGTGGTAGACGCCGTTCTTCTGGCCGATGCCGATCACCCGGCGGTGGCCGATGCTGAAGACGTTGGCGCTGGCGCCGAAGTCCCAGTCGTGATCGGTGCCGTTGGCCTTGCTGGGGCAGTAGGCGTCGGCGCCGGGGATGCCGCAGGCGACGGTGAAGGTGTCCGGGAAGACCTCCTGGGACCGCCAGCGCACGTTGCCGTTGCGGGCGTCCAGGGCGAGCACCGAGTCGGTGTCGCCGGCCGCGCCGGTGTAGTTCTGGCCGGTGCCGACGTAGATGGTGCCGGTCTCCCGGTCGACCACCGGGGAGCTCCACACGGCGACGCCGGAGGGCTCGTAGCGGGCCGCGCCGTTGGGCCAGGTGCCGACCTGCTGCGGCTGCGGGGTGGTCCAGTGCCGCCAGCTCAGCTGTCCGGTGTACGCGTTGACGGCGACCACCGAGCCGCGGAAGGTGCAGCACGGGTAGGTCAGGTCGAAGGTGGCGCCCGACTCCTTGCTGGACACGCCCACGTAGACCTGGCCGTTGTAGACCAGCGGCGAGCTGGTGATCTGGGCCTGCGGGTGGGTGTCCAGCTTCAGCGACCAGCGCAGGGCGCCGGTGCGGCGGTCGAGCGCGTACAGGTAGCCGCGGTTGTCACCGAAGTAGACGGTGTTGCCCTCGACGGCCGGGCTGCTGCGGACCGGGTCCGGGTTGGTGGCCGAGTGGGCGCCGGCCACCGGCGTGACGTCGAAGGTCCAGCGCGCCGCGCCGGTCCTGGCGTCCATGGCGTGGAAGGTGCCCTCGGCACCGCCGACGTAGAGGGTGCCGTCCACCACGGCGGGCTGGCTGCCGAGGTAGACGCCCTGGACCTTCTCGTGGCCGAAGGCCCACTTGAGGCCGAGGTTGCCGACGGTGGCCGGGGTGATCCGGCTCTCCTGGCCGTTGAACCGGCTGCCGGCCTGGTCGAACTGCCAGCTGCTCCAGTTCGCCGGGGGGCGGGGGCGGGACTCGGTGTCCTCGGCGCCCGCGCCGTTGGTGGCGGCGAGCAGGACGAGGGCGGTCAACAGGGCCACCAGGGCGGTGCCGAAACCGGCCGCCCGGGACCGTCTCGGCTGGGGCTGGGACTGGGACACGTGGATCAACTCCTCGGTGAGGGCGCGTGGTTCACGTACGGTCCGGGGTGCCGGGAAGCCCGGCGGTGACCTCCGCATGGGAGAGCACGGCGGCGCAGTCCAGCTCGCCGAGGCCCGCCTCGGCGGCAGCGACGAGGGTCTCGTGGGTGGCGTCGCAGACCGGGGTCGCGACACCGAGGCGCCCGGCCTCGGCGGTGGCCAGCCGGAGGTCCTTGCGCATCAGGTCGAGCCGGAACTGCGGCTCGCCGTAGGCCCGGCGGCGCATCACACCGGCCTTGTACTTCATCACGGGCGAGCTGAAGCCGCTCTCACTGATCATCGAGAGGGCCAGCTCGCGGTCGATGCCGGCCCGCTGGGCCAGCGTCACCGACTCGGCGAGCACCTGCATCTCGACGCCCATCAGCACATTCAGCATCACCTTGGCGGTGGCGCCGAGGCCGCTCGGGCCGAGGTGGCGGATCTCCTTGGCGAGCGGCTCCAGTACGGCGCTCAGCCGCTCGAAGGTCTCCGCGGACCCGCCGACCATGAAGCGCAGTTCGCCGTCCTTGGCGTGCTGGCCGTTGCCGATGATGCAGGCGTCCACGGCGCTGCGGCCGCGGCCGGCGACCCGCTCGGCCACCGACCGGGCGAAGTCCGGGGAGACGGTGCTGGTGTCCATCACGATGCCGTGGGCGGGCAGCGTCTCCAGCACCCCGCCGGCGCCGAACAGCTGCTCCTCGACGGCGGCCTCGGAGGCCAGGCTGAGCAGCACCACGTCCACCTGCGAGGCCAGTTCGGCCGGGGTGGCGGCGACCACGGCGCCGCGAGCGGCGAACGGGGCGGCGCGCTCGGGGGTGCGGTTGTGGACCACGATCCGGTGGCCCTGGTCGAGCAGGCGGGAGGCCATGCCGCCGCCCATGACGCCGAGACCGATGACACCGATCCTGGTCGCCGGGGGTATGCCGGGGGCGGCGGCGGGCGGGAGGTCCCGGGAGAGTGCACGCCGCCGGCTGGGTATGTCGGCCATGGAGTCGACCCGCTTCCTGGTGGGCTGGTCGCGCCGGTACTCCCGGCGCTCGGAGTGCGGCGGGGAAGGCCGTGCCAGACACCCCGCCCCACCGCGGCCGGGGTGCCGACTGCCCGTCCAGCCTAGCGGGTGAACACTCACTCCGCGACGGCTTTCGGCGTCCGTTTCGAGCCGTATCCGATGCTGACGTGCTATCAGTTCAGGCCCCGGACAAGCCTCCTCCCCCACCGCCGGGGGTAACGGTGGGGGAGGAGGGGCTGTCGGGGCGGACGCCGGTCGGTCGACCGGGCGGAGCGGCGGCCGTCAGCCGGCCGCGGTCTCCGGTCGTCCGCCCGCGGGACCGGCGTGCCCGGGCTGACCGCCCTGGCCACCCTGGCCGGCCGGGGCGCCCTGGCCCTGGCCCTGCCACTGGCCGCCGCCGGCGGGAGCACCCTGGCCCTGACCGCCGCCCTGGCCTCCCTGGCCGCCCTGGCCCTGCCACTGGCCGCCGCCCTGGCCCTGCTGCTGGCCACCGGGGCCGCCCTGGCCGCCCTGGCCCTTGCCACCGGGCGCGCCCATCGGCGCCCGCATCGGACGCTCCTTGAGGAAGACCACGACCAGGGCGCCGAGCAGCGCGATGATCATGCCGATCAGGTAGACCGTGTGCAGCGACTCGGCCAGCGCCGAGGCCACGCCGTCGCGCACCTCGGGCGCCTGCGCCCGGACCTTGGCCGGCGAGGTCAGCAGACCGTCCGTGCCGAGCCGCGCCAGCGCCTCGGCCGGGACCTTCTTCGGCAGCTGGTCGCGCAGCTGGGCGTTGAGGATGGCACCGAAGACGGTCACACCCATGGCGCCACCGAGCGAGCGGAAGAAGTTCGCCGCGGCGGTCGCCACACCCAGCTGGCGCATCTCGACGGAGTTCTGGACCGCCGCGATGAGCACCTGGGTGACCAGACCGAAGCCGATGCCGAAGACCGCCAGGAAGCCGCCCGCGGCCACCTGGGACGAGTCGGCCTTGAGGGTCGACATCAGGTACAGGCCGACCGCCATGATCAGCAGACCCGCGATCGGGAACATCTTGTACTTGCCGGTCGCCGCGACGACCTTGCCCGAGACGGTCAGGCTGACCACGGTCGCGATCATCAGCGGGACCAGCAGCAGGCCGGACTCGGTGGCGGTGTCCCCGTTGGCGACCTGGAGGAAGAGCGGGGTGTAGACGGTCGCCACGAAGAGCGAGATCGAGGCGAGGAAGAGGCCGACGGTGGCCACCAGGATGACCGGGTCCTTGAACAGCTCCAGCGGGACGACCGGCTCGCTGGCCCGCTTCTCCTGCAGGACGAAGCCGACCAGCAGCACCGCGGCGAGCACCAGCAGGCCGATGATCTGGACCGAGCCCCACGAGTACTGGTCGCCGGCCCAGACCGAGACCAGCAGGATCGCGACGATGGCGGAGCTGAGCAGCGCCGAACCGAGGTAGTCGAGCTGCTTCTTCTGCTTGTTGACCGGCAGCTTCAGCACCGAGCTGACGACCAGCAGCGCGACCGCGCCGATCGGCAGGTTGATGTAGAAGATCCACGGCCAGGACAGGTGGTCGACGAAGGCGCCGCCGATCAGCGGGCCGACCACACCGGCGATCACGAAGCAGGACTGCGCGTAGCCCTGCCACTTGCCGCGCTCGCGGGGCGGCACCAGTTCGGCGATCAGGGCCATGGCCAGCGCCATCAGACCACCGGCGCCGAGACCCTGGAGGGTGCGGAAGCCGATCAGCTGGCCGATGTTGGCGGACAGGCCGGACAGCGCCGAGCCGAGCAGGAAGATCGTGATCGCCGACTGGAACATCAGCTTGCGGCCGTAGAGGTCGCCCAGCTTGCCCCAGAGCGGCGTGGCCGCGGTGGCGGCCAGCATGTAGGCGGTGATGACCCACGCCAGGTGGGTCACGCCGCCGAGGTCACCGGCGATGGTCGGCAGGGCCGTCGCCACGATCGTCTGGTCCAGGGCTGCCAGGAACATGGCAAGCACCAGGGCGGCAAAGATCGTCAAGAAGGTTTTACGTGGCACTTCCGGGGCGGGTGCAGCGTACGGGGCGCTCATTGGGTACTCCTTGAGAGGCGTCCGCCGGCTCGGAGACCTTGCTCCGAGCTTGAATTCGTATAGACTATACAATCAAAATAAGCCGTCAAGAGCCAACGTCAAGGGCGGCCGCGGCCGCCCGGAAGGGCAGCTAACGATGAGCCAACTCCAGGGGAAGATCGCGCTCGTGACCGGTTCTACCTCGGGCATGGGGGCCGCCGCCGCACTGGCGCTGGCCGCCGCCGGGGCGCACGTCGTGGTCTCCGGCCGCCGGGCCGAGCTGGGCAACGCCGTGGTGGAGCGGATCCGGGAGAAGGGCGGGCAGGCGGACTTCGTCGCCGCCGATGTCACCGTCGAGGATGACGTCGCCCGCCTGGTGGGTACCACGGTCGAGCGACACGGTCGCCTCGACATCGCCTTCAACAACGCCGGCGGCGGCGGGGCCTTCGGCCCGCTGGACCGGGTCCCGGCGGACGCCTTCGCCGCGGTGATCGCGGTCAACCTCGTCGGCACCTACCACTCGCTGAAGCACGAGATCGCCGCCATGCGGGCGAGCGGCGGCGGCAGCATCATCAACAACGCCTCCACCGCCGGTGTCCAGGGCACCGCCTTCGGCCTGGGCGCGTACACCGCGGCCAAGCACGGTGTGGTCGGCCTGACCCGGGCCACCGCGCTGGAGGCCGGCCCGGCGGGCATCCGGGTCAACGCGCTGATCACCGGCCCGGTCGACACCGAGGACTTCCGCCAGCGGGTCGGCGGGCAGCCGGGCGCGCTGGAGCGGGCCGGCGCGGCCACCGCCCTGGGGCGGATCGCGACCGAGGAGGAGGTCGCCCACGCGGTGGTCTTCCTCGGCAGCGACGCGGCCAGCTTCGTCACCGGCTCGCTGTTCGGGCTGGAGGGCGGCATGACGGCCGGCGTCACCGCCGGGACGATGGGGCGGCCCGGCGGCGGCCAGGGCGGTCCCGGTGCACAGGGCGGTCCCGGTGCTCAGGGCGGCCAGGGCGGTCCCGGCGCTCAGGGCGGGCCGGGCGCCGGGCGTCCCGGCGCGAACTGACCGGAACCGGACGCACCGGGGCCCGTTCGCCACTCGCGCCATTGCCAGCAATCCACCCTCCGGCTATTTTTTCGATATGTTCGTAAAAACCACGAGGAACACCGAAGAGTTCATCTCGGAAACCGGTGGGTGGATTGCCGGCAACCCCGTCGAGAATTCCATCCTGCTGACCATGCTGGCCGGCGCGAAATTCCGCCCGCCGACCGCCCCGCCGATAGCCTGGAGCCGGGTCGAGGACCCGGCCTCGGACACGGCGCCGGTGGTCGGCGTCGCGGCGTTCACGGCGCCGCACCTGGTCGTGCTGAGCGGGATGCCGGCGGCCGCCGCGGCCGCGCTCGGCGCCGAACTGGGCGCCGGGCCCGACCTCCTGCCCGGCGTGATCGGGCCGGACGCGGCGGCCGCCGCGTTCGCCGCGGCCTGGTCCGAGGCCACCGGCCGGCCGGTCCGGGCCGATCGCCGCGAGCGGATGCTGTGCCTGGACGGCGCGGTCACCACCGACGGCCGGCCGGCCCCGGACGGGCAGTCCAGGGCCGCCCGCGAGGAGGAGGCGGAGCTGTTCACCGACTGGTGCCTGGAGGCCGCGCACGGCGCCGGACTCAGCCGGGAGATGGCCTCGCGCTCCGTCCGGGGCCAGATCGCCGGCGGCCTGCTGCGGGCCTGGGAGCTCGACGGCGAGCCCGTCGCGATCCTCGGCCGGACCGCCGCCGTCGCGGGCGTGGTGCGCTACGGCCCGCTCTACTCGAAGCCCGACGTCCGGCGCGGCGGGTACGCCCGGGCGCTGCTCGTCGAGTCCTCGACCGAGGTGCGGGCCGAGGGGCTGTTCGGCATGGCGGTCACCGCCGAGGGCAACGACACGGTCCAGGGGCTGTTCGGCTCGCTCGGCTACCGGTCCCGCGGCGGCCTGTCGGAATTCCGGTTCGACTGAGTGGCGCAATCCCTCCGGGAAATACCCGGAGGGAAAACCGCGGGCCCGGATCCGATGTCGGATCCGGGCCCTCTCGCAATACGTCGGAAATTCTCCGGGACGGCCCGGAGGAATTCTCCCCCGGGCCGTCCCGAGCGTCCGGTCAGTCCAGCGGGTCGGGGTCCGGCACGGCCTCGAGCAGTGCGAAGGCCGTCCCGGTGGACACCACCCGGTTGAGCCGGTAGCCGCCGCGCCGGAAGACCTCGGCGAACTGCTCCTCGGTGCGGACCTCGCCGCTCATGGTGACCAGCATGACCAGGTCGAAGTTCTTCACGAACCTCGGCACGCCCTCGCGGTGCACCAGCTCCGCCGCGACGAAGCGGGCGCCCGGCGAGGCCTCCCGGCACTTGCGCAGCAGCCGGACCAGCGCCTCGTCCGGCCAGGAGTGCCAGACCTGCTTGGTGACGTAGGCGCCGATGCCGGCCGGGACCCCGGCGAAGAAGTCGACCGGCTCGAAGTCCAGCCGGCCCTGCTCGGCCAGCTTGGCGACGTCGGGCTGGGTCCTGGCCTGCTCGATGACGCTCGGCAGGTCGGCCAGCACGCCGCGGGCGAGGGAGTCGTACTTGTGCAGGATCGCGGCCAGGTAGGTGCCCTGCCCGCCACCGAGGTCGCAGACCGCGCCGGCCTCGGCGAACTCGGGGTACGCCGACACCAGGGCGTCGGAGAGCGCGTCGGTGAAGTCCGTCATCGCCTGGTTGAACGTCGCCGCGGCGGACGGGTTCTTCTGCAGCCAGGGCCAGAGCGCGGTGCCGTGCACCTTCTCGAAACCGGGCTTCCCGGTGGCCAGGCTGTGGTCCAGCGCGCCCCAGGAGGCCCAGAGCCACTCGGCGCCGACCATCCGGGCCATCGCGTCCATCGAACCGGGCACGCCGGGACGGAGCAGTTCGGAGAGCTCGGTGTTGGCGAAGACGCCGGGCTCGACCTCCTCGAACACGCCGTCCTCGGTGAGCAGCGCGAGCACCTTGGCCAGCGGGCCGGCGGTCACTCCGGCGCGCTCGGCGAGGTCGGCCACCGGCAGCGGGCCCTCGGCCAGCAGCTCGGCGAGCCTGAACTCGGCGGCCAGCGCCAGGCAGCGCGGGGTCGACGGGAACATCAATTCGGAGAGGAACACCGCGCCGGCCGAAGCAGGGGCGGTCTGGGGAACGGCGGTCATGGGGTGAGGCCTCCCTGCGGGGACCGGGGCGGGGGCGGACGGCGCCCCCGGCCCGAGGTCAGCGGTCATGGGTGGACGGGCCGGACGGCCCCGCACCGGGCGGCCCGGACGGGCCGGGCCGCCCGGCGGTTGCGCAAGGCCGGGGCTCAGCCCAGCAGGGCGAAGGCGAAGCCACCGCCGGGGTTGGCCATGAACTTGTTGGTCGGCGGGATCTCACCGCCGGCCGCGATGCCGATGGCCGGGCCGGACAGCGCGATCCGGGACGGGGTGGGAACGATCTGGACCTGGCCGGCGGCCAGCTGGCCCCAGTTGTTCCAGCCCCAGCCCTGCACCGAGCCGTCGGCCAGCAGCGCCAGCGCGTGCCCGCCGTTGCCGGGGGCCGCGTCGGTGCCGCCGCCGCTGACGGAAACGGCCTTGACGCCGGTCAGGCCCGGCACCGGGGCCGGCACCGCGCGGTCGGCCGTGGTGCCGTCGCCGAGCTGGCCGCCGTCGTTGAGGCCCCAGGCCCAGACGGTGCCGTCGGCCAGCAGCGCCACCGTGTGGTGGTAGGCGCCGACCAGCTGGGTGACCGAGCGCAGGCCCGCGACCTTCTGCGGGGCGGCGCGGTCCTCGGTGGTGCCGTCGCCGAGCTGGCCGCGGTCGTTGAAGCCCCAGACCGAGGCGGTGCCGTCGGCGTGCACGACCATGCTGTGACCGCCGCCGGCGCTCAGCCTGACGGCCGGCTCCAGGTTCTCGATCACGGCCGGGCGCGGCCGGCAATCGAAGGAGGCGGTCATGTAGGAACGGACGATCCGGCCCTCGCGGGTCGAACCGGGACCGTCGCCCAGCTGGCCGCGGTCGTCGCGGCCCCAGGACCAGACGGTGCCGTCGGCCTTGAGCGCGAGGTTGTGCGCGCCGCCGACCGCGAGCTCGACCACGTCCTCCAGGCCGTCGACCCGGACCGGGACCGGCTGCACACCGAAGTTGGCCTCGCCGAGGGCGCAGAAGAAGCCGGCGCCCCAGGCCCAGACGGTGCCGTCCTCCAGCAGGGCGGCGGTGTGGCCGCCGCCCGCGCCGACCGAGCGGACCCGGCCGGGCAGGCCGACGGTGCGGACCGGGGTGGCCTGGTTCTCGGTGGAGCCGTCGCCGAGCTGGCCGAAGGCGTTGCGGCCGAAGCCCCAGAGCTCGCCGTCGCCGGTCAGGGCGAGGGCGTGGCCGCTGCCGGCCGCCACCTTGACCACGTTCTCCAGGCCCTTGATGTCCTGCGCGGTGGTCCGGTTGACCGTCCCGCCGTCGCCGAGCTGGCCGTTGGTGTTGTCACCCCAGCTGCTGATGATGCCTGCCATGATGATGCGACCTCTCAATAGTCGGGGGGCGGTCAGGCCCAGAACTGGTCGACGGCGTACTGGTCCTCGGGGTAGGTCCAGAACTCGGCGATCAGGCCGTCCTGGATCCGCGCGACGTTGACGAAGGGCATCTCCAGGCTCTTGCCCTCACGCTCGTACCGGGTGAAGACGGTGGCGAAGGCGAACGAGTCGCTCGCGCCGATCTCGTGGATCTCCATCGTGATCCGGCCCTGGCAGATCTCGAACATCCGGCCGGCGAAGGCCAGTGCGGACTCGATGCCCTCGTGCGCGCCGGACAGCTCGCTGGTGCCCGGGTAGTAGTGCACGCAGTCCTTGGTCCAGTAGCTGGCCGCCTTCTGCACGTCGCCCACGGTGAACGCGGCGTACACCGCTTCCATGAGCTTGGCGTTGGGGTGGTCGACGACCTTCATGACGTTCCTCCTGTAGCTGTACGACGGTGCGATGCGGGGCCGTGCGGTGGAGCGGCGTCGCTCGGCACGGTGCGGACCGGCGTCCCTCGACGCGGTGGAACCGGCTTCGCTCGACGCGGTTGTGACGGATCGTCAGTTGGCGGCGCGACGGACGATGTCGACCAGGGTCTGCCGGTCCGGGGCGGGGAACGGCGGGGGGCCGCCCGCGACCGCCTGCTTGACCCGCAGCCGGATCTCCTCGTCCTCGTACAGGCCGGCCGGGTTGTCGAGCGACATCATGGTGCGGACCAGCCGACGCCAGACCACCTCGTCGGTGCCGGCCGCCTCGGCGACGGTGCCGAAGGTGAGCACGTCCGGCGGCAGCGGCGGCAGCTGCTGGCCGGCCACGGTGGCCCGCCAGAGCCGGGCGCGGCCCGCGTCGTTGCGGACGGCGTCCTCGAACCACGGCCGGAAGGTCCGCCCGGCCAGGCCGGCCGCCAGCGCGGCCTGCTCGGCGTCCGGCTCCGGGTGCTCGCGCACCAGGTCGGCCAGGCCGAGCACATGGGCGATGGCCAGCGAGACGCCGCGGCCGAACGCCGGGTTGGTGGTGCAGACGGCGTCGGCGACCGGGAGGAAGCCGGGCACCGGCTGGGCGTCCTGCCCGTACAGCTTCAGCGAGTTGTCCAGGCCCGCCATCGCGTGCACCGGCGAGATCGGGTCGGAGGCCTCCGGCGACACCCAGGGGGCGAGCAGCGGGGTGGCCCGGACCACGGCGGTGAAGACGTCCTCGGCCCGCATCTGCTTCAGCTCGGTGTCGTCCGGCAGGATGCCGAACGAGATGGCGAAGGTGTTGTTGTCGCCGAGGAACATCACACCGGTGTAGTGGTCCCAGAGCCCGCCGGCGCCGAAGCCCCGGTTGAGCGGACCGACCGGGCGCGGGCCGTGCGCGCGGTAGTAGCGGGTGTAGTAGGTGATGTCGGCGCTCTGCGCGACGAGTTCCGGCTCGGCCAGGCCGTGCTCGCGCAGCCACTCGTGGCCCTGCGAGCGGCGGCCGCTGGCGTCGATCACCAGATCGGCGGCGATGGTGCGGCCGTCCTTGGTGACCACACCGGTCACCCGGGCCGGGCCGCGGTCGGCGACGGTCAGACCGCGGACCGTCTCGCCCCGGCGCAGCGAGATGCCGGGCTTGCGCAGCGCCTCCTGGCGCAGGACCAGCTCGAAGGTGGTCCGTCGGCTGCCGAGCATCCGCAGCTCGGCGTCGGCCGGGTGCGGCGTCTTGTCGGCCAGGGTCGGCGGCATGGCCTTGCCGAGCTCGATCTCCCGCACGCCGGCCGCGACCAGCGCCTGGTAGACGGAGGGCAGCCGCTCGCGCAGCAGGTTGGTGCCGAGCGAGCCGAAGGCGTGCGAGTGGTGGAGCTGCGGCACGGTCGGCCGCTGCCAGTCGCCGTGCGCCTCGTCGACGCTGTCGGGGGCCTCGTTGGCGTCCCGCTCCAGCACGGTGACGTCGTGCCCCAGGTCGGCGAACGCCAGCGCGGCCACCAGGCCGGCGACGCTGCCGCCGATGATCAGAGTCCGTGTCATGACCTCACCCCGCGGTGGTAGGAGTGGAAAGGCCCGCCTTCGGGGTGTCCCGCGAGGTCTCGGCCTTGATGTGGAAGCGGATGGACTTCGCGTCGCTGAAGCACTCGCGCATCGGGCGCACCAGGTCCCGGTGCTCCTCGGTCCGCTCCCAGGCGACGAAGTCGTCCAGCGAGCGCCACTCGCTGGTGATCAGCCACTGCTCCGGGTCGGTGGAGGACTGGCAGACCTGGTCGCGCACGTGTCCGGGGACGCCCTCGGCGACCAGGTGGCGGATCTGCTCGTACGCCTTGAGGAAGTCCTCCCGACGCTCCTCCTTGACGGTGATGAGGAAGAGCACGCGGCCCTGTGCCGCGCCCTCGTCGACCGGCATGACGGTCTCCTTCCGGGTCGTGGTGCTCGTGGGTGGTCGTGCTGCGTACCGCTCGTGGGTGTCAGGAGTGCGCGCGCAGCAGGACGGCGCTGTTGAAGCCGTCGAAACCGCGGGCGCCGATCAGCGCGGTGCGCACCTCGGCGGCCTGCTCCTCGCGGACGAAGGCCAGGTCGCAGCCGTCCGCCGGACGGGCCGGGCCGGCCGAGGGCGGGATCAGGCCGTTGTCCATGGCGAGCACCGCGGTGGCCGCGTCCAGGGCGCTGCCGCCCTGGTAGAGCCGGCCGGTGAGCGGCTTCTGGGTGGTGACGGCGGCCGGGCCGGTGTCGCCGAAGACCGCGCGCAGCGCCTCGGCCTCGGTGCGGTCGTAGGCGGGCAGGCCCACCGCGTCCGGGAAGGTCACGTCGACGTCCCCCGGGGCGAGGCCGGCCCGTTCGACCGCGGTGCCGAGCGCCCGGGCGTACTGGCGGACCGAGCCGGAGCCGGTCCGGCTGGAGGCGACGGCGTCCTGGGTGGCGGACCAGCCGGCGATCTCGGCCCGGATCCGGGCGCCGCGGGCGAGCGCGTGCTCGAGGTCCTCGACCACGAAGACCACCCCGCCCTCGCCCGGGACGAAGCCGGCCGCCCGCTCGTCGAACGGCAGGTAGGCCTCGGCCGGGTCGGAGCCGGTGTAGAGCCGGCCGCTGCGCTGCTGGCAGGCGAGCGCGTACGGGCCGAGCGGAGCCTCGGTGCCGCCCGCGAGCACCACGTCGGCGCCCCGGCGGACCAGCCGGGCGGCGTGGGCCAGCGAGTCCAGGCCGCCGGCGCCCTCCGAGACGAGGACGCTGGACGGGCCCTTGGCCTGGTGCTTGATGGCCAGCTGCCCGACGGTCGCGGCGTAGAACCAGGCGATCGACTGGTAGGCGCCGACGGTCCGCGAGGTGTCCGGCTGCCAGAGCCGCTGGAGCTCGCGCTGACCGAACTGGTTGCCGCCGGAGGAGCTGGCGAGCGCCACCGACAGCTTGTACGGCTCGACCGTGGCCGGGTCCAGCTCGGCCTCGCCGAAGGCCAGTTCGGCCGCCGCGTACGCGAGGTGGGTCCACCGGTCGGTCTGCACCTGGAGCCGGCGCTCGACGTACCGGTTGACGTCGAAGTCCGGGACCTCGCCGGCCAGCGTGGTCTCGTACGGGCCGGCGTCGAAGAGCGTGATCGGAGCGATCCGGCTCTCGCCGCCGCAGACCGACTTCCAGTGCGCCTCGCTGCCGATGCCGCTCGGCGCGACCACGCCGATGCCGGTGATGACGGCACGTCGTGCGCTCATCGGCCCCTCCCCAGCTTGGCGAAGAGCATCGCGGACTGGAAGCCGCCGAAGCCGCTGCCGACCGAGAGCGCCGCGCCGACCCGCACCTCGCGGGCGGTGTTGGGCGTGT
Organism: Kitasatospora sp. NPDC089913; assembly: GCF_044748625.1. Taxonomy (NCBI): domain Bacteria; kingdom Bacillati; phylum Actinomycetota; class Actinomycetes; order Kitasatosporales; family Streptomycetaceae; genus Kitasatospora; species Kitasatospora sp. NPDC089913. Next base: position 44,761 of record NZ_JBIVGI010000018.1, read on the forward strand.
AGTCGAGGTCGCACTCGGGGTCGCGGTTCTGCCAGTTGGCGGTCGGCGGGACGACCCCGCGGTCGACGGCCAGCGCGCAGGCGGCCATCTCGATCGCGCCGATCGCGCCCAGCGAGTGGCCGACCATCGACTTGATCGAGCTGATCGGCACCCCGTAGGCGGCGTGGCCGAGCGAGCGCTTGAAGGCGCCGGTCTCGTGCCGGTCGTTCTGGCGGGTGCCGGAGCCGTGGGCGCTGATGTAGCCGATGTCCTCGGGGTTCAGCCGGGACTGGCGCAGCGTCTCGGTGATCGCCTCGGACATCTCCAGGCCGTCCGGGCGCAGACCGGTCATGTGGAAGGCGTTGCCGCGGTTGGCGTAGCCGACCACCTCGCAGTAGATCCGGGCGCCGCGCCGGCGGGCGTGCTCCAGCTCCTCCAGGACGAGCACCGCGCAGCCCTCGCCCAGCACGAAGCCGTGCCGGTCCCGGTCGAACGGCCGGGAGGCGTGCGCCGGGTCGTCGTTGTCCGGGGTGGTGGCCTTGATGGCGTCGAAGGAGGCGACGGTGACCGGGGAGATCGGGGAGTCCGAGGCGCCGGTGATCATCACCTCGGCCTCGCCGTCCACCAGCAGCTGGTAGGCGTGGCCGATGGCGTCGATGCCGGAGGTGCAGCCGGTGGAGACGACCACCGCCGGGCCGTGCGCCCCGTGCCGGACGGCCACGTCGGCGGCCAGGCTGCTCGGGATCAGTCCCTGGTAGAGGAACGGGCTCGTCACGTCGGGGTCGACCAGCCAGTTGCGGCCGGAGTCACTGGCGACGACGAACTCGTCCTCCAGGACGATGGTGCCGCCGACCGCCGAGCCGAGCACCACACCGGTGGCTTCCCGGGTGCGCTCGTCGAGCTCGAGACCGGCGTCGAGCACCGCCTCCTGGGAGGCGGCCAGCGCGAACTGCACGTAGCGGTCGGCCCGGCGCAGCTCGAGCGGGGTGAGGCCGGCGGCGACGGGGTCGAAGTCGGCCTCGGCGGCGATCTGCGAGCGGAACGCCGAGGGGTCGAAGGCGGAGATCCGACGGGTCGCGGTGCGGCCCGAGGTGATCAGTTCCCAGAAGGTCTCGCGGGTGGTGCCGCCGGGGGCCACCACGCCGATCCCGGTGACCACGACGCGGCGGTCACCCGTGGACGGGGAAGCGGTCATCGCTCCCCCAGCACTATGTGGCCCTCGGCCTTGGTGCCCGGGCCGTCCTCGGTGTCGACGTGGCCGAGCTCGGGGGACGGCGCCAGCGGGCCGAGGTGGAAGACCGCGAAGGCCTCCTCGGAACCGGTGTTGCGCAGCCGGTGGCGGATGTCCTTGGGGATCAGCACGCCCTGGCCGGCGAACAGCTCGAACGGCTTGTCGTCCAGGTCGAGGGTCAGCTCGCCGCGGACGAGCAGCAGGAACTCCTCGCTGTACGGGTGGTAGTGCTCGGTGATCCGCTCGCCCGGCTGGAGCCGCGCGGTCCCCATGAAGCCGGAGGTCGCGCCGCAGGTGGCGGGCGAGAGCACCGCGCGGGTCTCGCCGCCGCGCTTGCGGTTGGCGGGGACGTCGTCGGCGGAAATGATGCGGATGTTCCTGGCGGCCACGGCGCTCACTCCTTCTCGGCGGGGACGGCGGTGGAACCGGCGGCGAGGGCCTCGACCTTCTGCCGGATGATCTCCAGCTGCACGGGCGAGTTGATGTTCAGCCGCTCGGTCATGCCCTGGTCGTCGACCGGGGCGACGGGCTTCATGGAGAAGTCCTGGATCCAGGTCATCCGGACGCCGCCCTCGGGCAGCTCCTCGTAGCGCCAGTGGATCTGCATGTAGGCGAACGGGCCGGTCTCCACCCGGTGGGCGTGGACGGTGCGGTCGGCGACGTTGACGGTGCGGTCGCTGACCCAGCTCCAGATCCGGCCCTCCTCGTCCGGGTGCATGGTGAGCCGGAACCGGACGGTCTCGCCGCGGCGCTCGACGATCTCGGCGGACGCGTACTCGGTGAACAGCTGCGGCCAGCCGGCGACGTCGTTGGTGACGTCCCAGACGAGCTTGAGCGGGGCCTGGATGACGATGCTGTTCTCGGTGTGTCCGGCCATCGCTCAGCCCACCGCCCCGGCGGTCTGCAGCTCGGCGACGATCTGGTCGACGCTGAGGGCGACGGCGCCGTCCGGGACCTTCAGGCCGTAACGGTCGGCGATCACCGCCTCCAGCTCGAGCACGGCCAGCGAGTCGAGGCCGAGCTCCTCCAGGGGGACGTGCCGGGAGCCCTCGAACACGTCCGGCGCCGCGCCGGCGCTGGTGATGAGGACGTTCTCGATCTCCTCCGCGGTGACGACAGTGGTCGTCCCGCCGGCCTGGTGGTCGGTCATGGTGCTGCCTCTCGTTTCTCCGGTGTAGGGACTGCTCCTGGGCCTCGCGGCGCGGCCGTACGGGGTGAACGGGTCCCCGTTCGGCCGGCGCCGCCGGCGGAGGGCGGGCTCACCGACCGCCGGTGCCGGACTCCCAGGTGTAGAAGCACTGGGCGACCGCGTCCTGCGGCGAACGCCAGGTGGGCAGGTAGGGGGAGATGAACGGGGTGAGCCGTTCGCTGACCCGGGCGAACTCCGGGTGGCGGCGGGCGGCGTCGACCGCCTCCTGACCCGGGTCGTCGGTCTCCAGCAGGTGGACGTAGGCATCGCCGAGCTTGTACAGCGAGCGGTGGGTGACGCCGGCGAGACGCGGAAGTTCGGTCTGGTCGGACTCACCGAACACGCGGGCGACGTCGCCCTCCGCGCCGGGCAGCATCCGGGCGATGATCAGTGTGCGGTGCATGCGGGCTCCCCTCGGGGTACGGGCTCTCTCGGACTCTCGGACTCTCGGACCCACCGACTCGCGCGGGCTCTTCCGGGCCGGCGTTCGGTGCCTCGGTCCGGCGCCGCGGCTTCAGTGCTGCGGGCGGCCGACCGGCTGGATGGCGCCGATGTCGAGCAGGATCCGGGGCACGTTGTCGCCGATCCAGGACTCGACGACGCGGCCGTCGACGATCCGGTGGCAGGACATCTCGTGCACGGTGACCGGCTTGCCGGTCGGCGGGATGTCGAACAGCTGCCCCTGGTGGGTGCCGCGGGTGGTGAACCGGGCGTAGACCCGGTCACCGTCGCCGGCCACGTCCTCCACGGTCACGTGGACGTCCGGGAAGGCGTTGCGCCAGAGCAGCACGGCCTCCCGGAAGGAGTCCGGGCCGGGGGGCATCGGGGGCAGGCCGGGGGCGTGCACCACGTAGTCCTCGGCGAAGCGGTCACCGATGGCGGAGAGGTCGCCGTCGTTGAACGCCCGCTCGGTCAGGTTGCGGATGAGGGCCTTGTTGGCCTCCACCACGCTCTCGCTGGACGAGGTCATGACAGTCCTTTGCTCGGCGGACGACCCCGGCCGAAACACGGCCGAGGGCGGTCCGGGTGGGCGTGGGGCGACGGCCGGCCCGGGAAACGGGGAGGCTCCGGGAGCCGGCCGGTGCGCGCTGCGGCGCGAGGTGCGGGGAGCGGGCCGGTCAGATGAGCGAGGCGAGCACGAAGCAGGCCGCCGCGCCGATCGCGCCCATGGTCCGGGTCTCGTGCGCCAGGTGCCAGCGGCGGCGCTTGCCGCGCCACGCGGCATCGGTGTCGCGGTACGGGCTCCAGCGCTCGATCTGGCGCCAGATCGGCCGGTTGACGCCCTCGGAGGCAACCGCGACGGTCGCCATGCCGACGGTGCCGGCCGCGTACAGCACCTTGGCCACCTTGCTCTCCGACCGGACGGCCTTGGTGGCGCCGACAGCGGCGGTGGCCAGGCCGTTCCAGAAGGCGATCGGGTGGAACACGTGCATGTCGATCAGCTGGCAGGTGTTGACGTACCGGTCGTAGGGCAGGGAGTTGAGCATCGGCAGGATCGAGGTCTTCATGATCCAGAGCGTGCCGAGCTGAACGCTGGACGAGGTAACCAACCAGACGTCCGAATTATCCTTCATGTCCTTCATATCGATTCCTCGAATCGATCCGGGATCGCGGAATGTCCGCCGCGTCGATGCGGCAGACCGGGGCGGGGTCGCCCGATGCGAGAGACACGGGACCCCGGGGGCCGGGGCATCTCGGCCCCCGGGGCTGCCCCGCCGCCTCATCCTTGCCGCCGGGTGGTCCCAGTGTCAGGAGGCATCCGTCTCCACCGGGCTGGGACGTCGCCCCGGCCGTCACGGACCGCGTCCCGGCCGTTCCGGGCCGTCCGCCCAGCCGGTTCGTTGCACCAACCTCCCGGATTCCGGGCCGTGTTGACGCGCCCACCGGACGCACCCTACGGTGCGAGCGGGCACTCACTCACTGAGCGCCCAGGGCCCGCGACCACCCCGCCGCGCCGACCGGCCGGCGGACATCCCAGGAGGTGCCGAGCCGATGACGATCGATGTGCACGGCCACATCACGTCGCCCGAACTCTTCCGCCGCTTCCCCATGCCGCCGAGCCTCGTCGACGTCGACGGCATGGTGGAGCTCAAGGCGGCGGCCGGGATCACCATGTCCCTGGTCGGCAGTCCCGTCGGCGCGGGCACCATGGTGCGCACGCCCGGGCTGGACAACTACCGCCAGCCGCTGGACACCCTCGAACGCTTCCACGACTGGCTGGGCGAGCAGGTCCGGGCCCGGCCCGCGGCACTGCGCGGCTACGTCTACACCAACCCGCTCGGATCCGACGCCGAACTCGCCGCCGCCGCGAAGCGGTTGGAGCAGGACGAATTCGTCGGGCTGATGGTCAACTCCAGCATCGAGGGCCGGTTCCTGGACACCCCGCAGGCCGACGCCTTCTTCGCGATGGCCGCGCAGTACCGCACCCCGGTGATGCTGCACCCGCCGGCCGAACCGGCCGGGGCCGGGGAGCTCGACGACCTGCGGCTGGTCGAGCAGATCGCCCGGCCGTGCGACGTCACGCTGGGGACGGCCGCGGTGCTGTTCGCCGGGTGGCTGGAGAAGTACCCGGACCTGCGGATCGTCGCCCCGGTCTGCGGCGGCGGGCTGCCGCTGCTGCTGGAGCGGCTGGAGCTGGCCCGGCGGATGCCGGTCACCTTCGGCCGGCCGGGCGGGGCCCCGGGCGGGCCGCCCGGCGGGCCTCCGGCCGGCGTTCCCGGCGGGCCTCCGCCGGGGGTCGGCGGTCCCGGTGCCGGTGGCCCGGGCGGTCCCGGCGGACCGGGGACCGGTGGGCCCGGTGGTCCGGGGGGACCGGGCGGACCGGGGTCCGGGGGACCGGGCGCCGCGCCGGCCGGGCCCGCCGTGCCGCCGCTGGCCGAGGCCCTGCGCCGGGTCTACGTCGACACCGCGACCCCGAGCCTGCGGGCCGTGGCCGCCGCCGTCGACGCCTTCGGGGCCGGCAACGTCATGTTCGGCACCGACTCCCCGCCGATGAGCGCGCCGCTGGACGCCTCGCTGAACCGGCTGAACGGGCTCGGCCTGGATCCGGCCGACGTCGCGCGGATCCGGCACGACAACGCCGCCGGGCTGTTCGGCCTGCCCGGCGCACCCGACGCCACCTGAACCCGGTCCCGCCCGCACCGGGCGGGACCGGACCCGACGCCGGCCGAGCGGACCCGGACAGCACCGGGCCCGGACTCATCACCACCCCCGGCGTCCCCCGATCCGACGCCCCGTCGGATTCCCCGCACCACCGACACGCGACAGGGAGGTGCTGTCATGACGGCAGCCGCACCGACCCCACCGTCCGGGCCGCCCGGCGGACGCCCGGGCGGCGGACCGCCCCCTGGCTTCGGCGGGCCACCCCCGGGGGCGGGCGGGCCGCCTCCGGGCCCCGGCGGACCTCCGCCGGGATTCGGAGGCCCCCCGCCCGGATTCGGCGGACCGCCCCCCGGCGTCGGCGGACCGCCCCCCGGCGTCGGCGGACCCCCGCCGGGCGTCGGCGGACCGCCCCCCGGCTTCGCCGCCCCGCCCCGGCCCGCGCCCGAACGCGTCCCCGCCGACCGGGAGTTCCTCGGCAGCCGGGTCCTGCTGGTCGGCGGCTACGGCAGCATCGGTGCCGCCGTCGCCGAGGACCTCGCCGCCCAGGGCGCCCGGGTCGCGGTGGCCGGCCGTTCGCTGAAGAAGGCCGAGGAGACCGCCGAACGGCTCGCGCCGCTGGCCGCCCGCGGCGGCACCGTGGTGCCGCACGCCGTGGACGTCGCCGACCGCGCCGACGTGGACCGGCTGGTGGCGGCCGTGACCGCCGACTGGGGCGGCGTCGACGTCCTGGTGAACTGCGCCAGCGCGCTGGTCACCGTCGGCGCCGAGGACATCTCCGAGGAGGACTGGCGCACCATCGTCGACACCAACCTGCTGGGCGCCTTCTGGCTCTCCCAGTCGGTCGGCCGGGCGATGATCGCGGCCGGCGGCGGCCGGATCGTCCACCTCTCCTCGGTGCGCGGCAAGTTCGGCGCCCGGCGCGGCTTCAGCGCGTACGGCGCCAGCAAGGCCGGCCTGGACCTGCTGGTCAAGCAGCTGGCCGCGGAATGGGGCCGGCACGGGATCGCGGTCAACGCGGTCGCCCCCGGCTTCGTCCGCACCGACTTCGTCCAGGAGAACGCGAGCAACCCGGAGTTCATGCGGATGGTGCTCGGCCGGATCCCGCTCGGCCGCACCGCCGAACTGCACGAGGTGGCCGACGCGGTCACCTTCCTCGCCTCGCCGCGGGCCGGCTTCATCAGCGGCCAGGTGCTGTACGTGGACGGCGGCGTCACCACCAGCCAGTGAGACCCCGCCCGCACCGCCCCACACCCACCGACGGGCCGAGCCCGGCCCGGAGAACCCAGGAGACGACCATGAGCACGTGGCACGCGCTGTACTACCCGCTGCTTCCGGGCAGCGAGGACATCGTCAAGGACCTGTTCCGCAAGAGCGGCCGCCCGGACTTCGACGTCAAGAGCCCCGACGGCACCGTGGTCGGCAAGCTCCTCGGCACCCAGGCCTTCGTCGGCAAGGAACTGGCCGTCCGGGTGATCGAGATCGAGGGCCCGCTGCCGCTGGTCGCCGCGCACATGAGCCAGCAGCCCGCCGTCCGCGAGTTCGAGCGCGAGCTGGAGAAGCACCTCGCCGTCCCGCGCGACATGACCAGCCGCGAGGGCGCGCAGGCGTTCTTCCGGCTGGCCTCGATGGAGAACGTGCTCTCCCGCCGCCACGACCAGCCGCTCGAAGGCGAGTGAACCCGATGAAGATCGGAATCGGACTCCCCACCTCGCTGGCCGGTGCGGCCGGCGCCGACGTGGTCGCCTGGGCCCGGCTCGCCGAACAGGCCGGCTACTCCACTCTCGGCACCATCGACCGTCTGGTGCACACCAGTTGGGAACCGCTCACCACGCTGGCCGCGGCCGCCGCGGTGACCGAGCGGATCGGCCTGGCGACCAGCATCCTGATCTCCCCGCTGCGCAACAACACCGCGCTGCTGGCCAAGCAGGCGGCCACCGTGGACCGGCTCTCCGGCGGCCGGCTCACCCTCGGCATGGCGGTCGGCTCGCGTCCGGACGACTTCGAGGTCGGCCAGGTGGAGAAGGCCGGCCGCGGTGCCCGGACCGGCACCCAGGTGGCCGAGCTGCGGCGGCACTGGGCCGACGCGCAGTCCGGCCGGGAGCCCTCGGTCGGACCGGCTCCGATCCGGCCGAACGGGCCGGAGCTGATCCTCGGCGGGCACTCCCCGGCCGCGCTGGCCCGGGCGGCCCGGCTGGGCGACGGGTGGATCGGCGGCGGCACCGGACCGATCATGTTCGCCCAGGGCTCCCAGGCGCTGCGCGAGCAGTGGGCGGCCGAGGGCCGGGAGGGGGCGCCCCGGCTGGTGGCGCTCGCCTACTTCGCGCTCGGCGCGGACGGCACCAAGCACACCGAGGGCTACCTGCGGTCGTACTACCGCGACGCCGGGCCGTTCGTCGAGCACATCCTGCGCGGCGCGGCCGACAACCCCGGCAAGCTGCGCGGACTGGTCGGCAAGTACGCCGAGTCGGGCTGCGACGAGCTGTTGCTGATGCCCTGTGCCGGGGACCTCGGCCAGGTCGAGGCGGCGGCCCAGGTGCTGGGCCTCCAGGGCTGAGCACCGCGGGGGCGCGGGGAGGGGCGGACGGCCGCGGGCCGTCCGCCCCTCCCCGTTGTCCCGGGTCCACGCTTCCGGGCGGGTCCGGGCGGCGACGGTCCCCGGGAGGCGACGGTCCTCGGGCGGTGACGGGCCCGGGCATGCGGAAGCCCGTCGCGCGGCGGTTCTCGCCGGGCGACGGGCAGTTCCGCACTCCGGTGGTTCAGCGGGCCTTGGCACGCCCCCGCGCCGGCGCCGACCGGGCGGCCGGGGCCAGCGTCCGCCAGAGCTGCCGGACGAAGGCCTCCGCCTCCCGCAGCGGCTCCGACCCGGTGCCCGGGGCGGCGAACACGCCCCCGTAGGCGGCCAGGTAGCAGGCGCCCAGCAGGAGCTGGGACGCCGCCACCGGATCCGCGTCCCCGCTGACCAGATCGGCCCGCTGGGCCCGGCGCAGGTAGTCGGCCAGCAGCTCGACGGCCCGGTGCGGCCCGGCGTTGTTGGCCTGCATCCACTCCCGGTGGCGGTCGAGCAGCTTGGGCTCGGCGAAGACGGACAGCAGCATCGGCATCGACGCGCGGTAGAACGCGAGCGCCTCCTCCGCCACCTGCTGGAGGGACGCCCGCACCTCGCCCTCGCTGCCGATCTCCTCCGGCAGCGCCCGCAGCACCGGCAGCAGGCCCGGCAGCCGCTCGGCGAGGACGGCCAGGAAGACGTCCTCCTTGCTCCGGAAGTGCCGGTAGATGGTGCCCTCGGAACAGCCCGCCACCTCGGCGATCTCCTTGGTGGTGCAGCGGGCCATGCCGAGGTCACGGATCACCCGCTCGGCGGCGTCGACGATCTGCTCGCGCATACTCATGAAGGCTCCGAAGGGACGGGGCGGCCGGCTTCCGAGCGGGCCGCGGCTGCGGAGGGGCACCCGAAGGATAGCGTGCAGGTGAGTACCCGCTCACCGATTTCGCCGGGCGCCCCGAACGGCGCGCCGGCCCCGCCGCCCACGAGGGGCGCCGGGGCCGGCGAGACATGCTTCAGCGGTGGCTCCGCTCAGCGGGGCGGCCCGGCGGGCCCGCCGACGCCGGGCGGCGGCCCGACCAGCTGCACCCCGAGCGGCGCCAGCTCGCCGAGCAGCCGGGCGAAGTCCGGCGGGCCCTGGAGCGGCGGCGGCAGCTCGAGGCTGGTGGCCGGCTCGCCGGTCCTGAAGAACCACTCCTCGAAGCCGGCCGGGGTGCCCAGCACCAGGAAGCGGGTGCCCTCGGTCTCCACCCGGTACTGGTGCGCGATGCCGCGCGGCGCGAAGACCGTGGCGCCCGGACCGACCTTGTGCTCGTCGTCGCCGATCCGTAGCACCATCTCACCCTCCTGGACGATGAAGAACTCGTCCTCGCGGGTGTGCAGGTGGACCGGCGAGGCGTAACCCGCCGGGGAGAGCTGCTCGGCGAGCCAGAACTGCCCGTTGGTCTCGGCGCCGGTCGCCTTGAACTGGAGCAGCGCGCCCACGTGCCAGATGGCGCGGCCCTCGTCGGGCTGCTTCACGAACGGTTGGGACGTCACTCGGTTCCTCCTCGGTCGGCGGGCCCTCGTCCGGGGCCCGGCAGCACAGCGGTACGGAAACTGATCGATCGTCAGCGCGGCTGTACGGCCGCGTCCTTCACCAGGCCGGTGGCGCGCACGGCGGCGGCCACCTGGTCCGGGCCGGGGGCGAAGGCGTCCTCCAGCTCGGGGCTGAACGGCACCGGCGCGTGCGGCCCGGTGACCATCCTGACCGGCCCGCGCAGGGCGGCGAAACGGTCCTGCGCGACCTGGGCGGCGATGTCGGTGGCCAGACTGCAGCGCGGGTGCGCCTCGTCCACCACGACCAGCCGGCCGGTCCGCTCGACGCTGCCGTAGATGGTCGAGGTGTCCAGCGGCGACAGCGTCCGGGGGTCGATCACCTCGATCTGCACGCCCTCGGCGGCCAGTTGCTCGGCCGCGGCGAGCGCGACCGACACCATCCGGCCGATCGCGACCACCGTGCAGTCGGTGCCGGGCCGGACCACCTTGGCCGAGCCGAAGGGGATCGCGTACGGCTCCTCGGGCACGCCGCCGGGCACGAAGTAGAGCATCTTGTGCTCCAGGAACAGCACCGGGTCGTCGTCCACCAGCGCCTGCGCCATCAGCCCCTTGGCGTCGTACGCGTTGGACGGCGCGACCACCTTGAGGCCGGGCAGGTGGACGAAGAGCGGGTGCAGCGCCTGCGAGTGCTGGGCGCCGCGGCGCAGGCCGGTGCCCCACATCGCGCGCAGCACCAGCGGCACCGAGATCCGGCCGCCGGCCATGTAGCGCAGCTTGGCGGCCTGGTTGGCGATCTGGTCGAAGGCGACGGTGGCGAAGTCGACGAACAGCAGGTCGACCACCGGCCGCAGCCCGGTCGCGGCGGCGCCGACCGCGGCACCGACGAAGGCCGCCTCGGTGATCGGCATGTCGAGCACCCGGTCCGGGAACTCCAGGTGGAGGCCCTTGGTCGGGCCCCAGGCGTTGGTGCTGTCCTCGCCCATCAGGACCACCGAGCGATCGAAGCGCATCTGCTGCGCCAGCGCCTCGCCGATGGCCTGCTGGTAGGTGATCGTGCGCATGGGACTCCCTCCTCGGAGCGGGTCAGCGGGTGTAGACGTGGTCGAGCAGGGTGCGCGGGTCGGCCGTGAAGGGCTCCGAGGCGGCCGTGACGGCGGCCTCGACCAGAGCGGTCGCGTCCCGGTCGATCCGGTCCAGCTCGAAGGCGGCGGGTCCGGCGACGCTGCCGTCGGCGATCCGGGAGCGGAGCAGCAGCAGCGGGTCGGACTCGGTGCGCAGCCGCTCCGGGTCGGCGTCCGGCCGGTAGGACTGGTCGTCCCAGAGCTCCATGTGGCCGTGGAAGCGCTCGGCCCGGAACTCCAGCACGGTCGGGCCCTCGCCGGCCCGGGCGCGCCGCACCGCCTCGGCGGTGGCGGCGTGCACGGCGATCACGTCGTAGCCGTCCACCACCGCCCCGGGGATCCCGAAGCCGGCCGCGCGCTGGGCCATGTCGGTGCCGGAGAAGTGCGCGGCGGCCGGGGTCGCCTGGGCGTAGCCGTTGTTCTCGATCGCGAAGATCACCGGCAGGTCGAGCATCCGGGCCAGCACCAGGCTCTCCAGGACGGCGCCCTGGTTGGCGCCGCCGTCGCCGGTGAAGGCCACCGACACCTGGCCGGTGCCCTGCTGACGCGCCGTCAGTGCGGCCCCGCAGGCGAGCGGGACACCGCCGCCGGCCAGGCCGTTGGCGCCGAGCATGCCGCGGTCGAAGTCCGCGATGTGCATCGAGCCGCCCTTGCCGCCGCAGATCCCGTCCGGGCGGCCGTGCAACTCCTTCATCATCGCCTCGACGTCGCAGCCCTTGGCGATCGCGTGACCGTGACCGCGGTGGGTGCTGGCGAGGTAGTCGTCCGGGGCGAGGGCCGCGCAGACACCGGCTGCGACGGCCTCCTGCCCGCTGTAGAGGTGGACCGCGCCGGGGAGGCTCTTCGCCAGTCCGTGCAGACGGTCCTCGAAGGCCCGGATCACACTCATCGTGCGGTAGATCTCGACGATCTGATCAACGGTCAGATCGGTGGTGCGGGATGTGCCCATGGGGTCGCCTCCTCGGCTCTCCGGGGGACGGCCGGCGGGGCGCCGTGCGCCTCGTTCGCCGGTCTCGCTCGTGGCCCGACTCCATGAGGGTAAGTGCTCACTCACATGGGTGCAACCAAGTGTCCGAATCCGTCACCGCCCCCTCCCCCACCCGCCCCTCCCACCCTTGCGCCCTGCGCAACCACGCCCCTAAGGTCTTGTCTCGGGTGGATTGGGATCACGGCATGGAAACGAACGACGGACCGGTACTCCGAGGTCCGCCGTGCCTGTTTTCGGACATGCCCTAGGAATTCCATTTCCCCGCGCCAGGAACGCCCGTGCACAGTGGGTAAGACGCGAGCGACGGGGGGATCTCAGGAACCATGCTGGACCAGATACTAAAATCCTCCGGCAGGGCCGACCGAAGACCGACCAACCTGGCCGCGAGCGGCGTCGGAGCGCTCGCTACGCGCGGTGAACGGAACACCTCCGACCGGATCGGTCGGCTGGTGAACACCCTGCTCGGGCTGGTCACCGGCCTCGGCGCAGCCGGCCTGCCACCGGCCCAGCCACGCCCCCGGCCGGCCGGCACGCCGGTCGACGAAGCGGAGTCCGACTGTCCGGCGGCCGCCGCCCGACTCGACGAACGCCGCCGTGTCCGCAGGGAGTTGCACGACTCCCTGGCTCCCAGGCTGGCCGCCCTGCACATGCGCATGGAACTCGCCGGCCTCGACCTGACCGGCGACGCCGACCAGGCCCCGGCCCTCCTGGCCCAGGCCCGGGAGGATGTCAGCACCGCGATCGCGGACGTCCGGCAGGTGATCCGGGACCTCGACACCTCCGAGCCCCGGACCGTCGCCGGCACCGGCACACTGCGCCAGTTCCTGCACCGGCAGGCCCGCGCCTTCGAGGAGGCCGGGGCCGGCCGGCTACGGGTCGTCACCGAGCTCCCGGCCGTCCTGGACGATTTTCCGACACGTGTCCAGAAAGAATTGAAGAACATCTCCGGCGAGGCTGTCGCCAATGTCGTCCGGCATGCCGGGGCATCGCTCTGCAGGATCTCCGCGTCGATCGGCCCGGAAGGCCTCGTCCTTTCCATCGAGGACGATGGGATCGGCATTTCCGGCGATGCGGTCGGCGGAATCGGACTTCCTTCGATGTGCCTGCGCACCAGAGAACTCGGCGGCTTTTTCTCGATCGGGACCAGGGCCCCGCACGGCACCGTGGTCCGGGTCCGACTGCCGCACTCGGCGCTCGTCGACGGCTCCCACCGGGTCGACTGACCGGCCCCTCGTCCGCTCTCCCCCGCCCCTGCGGCCACGGCCTCCGTGCCCGACCGACCCGTGCCGTTTCCCTGCGACCCCGTGCGCCCACCGAGTTGACCGTGTTCCCTCACCCTCCCCTTAGGAGCCCCCATGGATCCGGCCGTACCTCGAAACCTCCGCATCCTGGTCGTCGACGACCATGAGCTGTTCCGGGCGGGTTTGCGCCAACTCCTCGACCGGATCGACTCACTGACGGTGGTGGGCGAGGCCTCCAGCGGGGCCGACGTGCTCTCCGCGGTGGAACGGCTCGCGCCGGACGTCGTCCTGATGGACATCAGCATGCCCGGCACCGACGGCATCGAGGCGACCCGGACCCTGCTCGCCCGCCACCCCCGGGTGGCGGTGGTGATGCTGACGGCCGACGACAACGACGACTCCATCGTCGCGGCGGTCCGTGCGGGCGCACGGGGCTACCTGGTCAAGGGGGCCGGTCTGGACGACGTCCGCCGGGCGATCACCGCGGTCAGCCAGGGCGGGGCGCTGTTCGGCCCGGAGGCCGCCGCCCACCTGCTGGCCCAGGTCCGGCGGCCGGCTCCGGAGCGCGAGCCGTTCCCCGACCTGACCCCCCGGGAGATGGCGGTGCTGACCATGCTGGCCGACGGCCGCAACAACGCGCACATCGCCAATGAGTTCGGGCTCTCGATGAAGACGGTGCGCAACTACCTCTCCCGGATCTTCAGCAAGCTCCAGGTGGCCGACCGCGCCGAGGCGGCCGTCCGGGCCCGGCGGGCCGGGCTCGGCAGCTAGCCGCCCGCTCCGGAGGAGACCTCCGCCCGGGCCGGGCGGGCCGTTCGGACCAGGCCGGACGGCCGGCCCCGCCGGTCGCTCACGGATCCGGACCGGACGGCGGAACGGGCCCGGGGCAGGCCCGGGGCAGGCCCCCCGGGGGGCCGGTCAGCGGTCCAGCAGCTGCGCCCAGAGCTCCTCCTCGCGCCGGCTCAGCGGCTCGACCGGCGCCGAGGTCCGTTCCGGGTGCCACTCCGGCACCCCCACCGGAGGCAGCACGTCCTCCGGCTTCCGCGCCCCCGGCAGGGCGGAGGGCGAGGTCATCGCCCCCATCGCCAGACCGAGCCAGATCAGCCCGTCCGCCAGGTAGCGGCCGCCCCGACGCATCCAGCGGCGCAGCAGCAGACGGCGGTGGGCACGGCGCAGGGCGGTACGCATCGGGGGGCCTCCGGCAGGACGGCGACGGGGGAAGCGGTGCTACCGCCATCCTGCGGACCGGCCGTCCCACCGTCATGGGTCGGGAATCCCCAACACGCTGGGAACCTTTCCTGCCCCGTCCCCGGCCGCCGCCCTCCCGACCGGGGACAGGAGTACGGCGACCCGGGCGCGCCCCGTGCCCTGGAGGCGCGCCCCTTCGGTCAGTCCGCGGCCGGGACGAGCACGATCTTCCCGGTGATCGCGGCGGTCTCCATCGCCCGGTGCGCGTCCGCCGCCTCCTCCAGCGGCATGGTGCGGCCCACCCGCGGCTTGACCAGGCCCTTCTGCAGCAGTTCCAGCACGGTCGCGAGGTCCTGCTGGTACGCGGCCGGGTGGGACTTCTCCAGGCTCCAGGCGTTGTAGAACAGCGTCCGCCTGCCGTCCGGGATCAGCTTCGGCAGCACGATGCCGCCCAGGAAGCCCTGGGCGCCGGTCAGCAGGTCCCGCTGGTTGCCGCGCAGCGCGGCGTTCTGGCCGAAGCCGACCATCACGCCGCCGCGCCGCACCGCCTGGTACGAGCGGAGGAAGTGCGGGCCGCCGACCGGGTCGAACACCGCGTCCACCGCGCCGCCCGGCAGGCCGCGCACCACCCGGCGGAAGTCCTCGGTGTCCCGGTCGATCGGGCGGCCGCCGAGCGCCCGCACCTGGTCGGCCCGGGCGGCGGAGCAGGTGCCGTAGACGGTGACCCCGGCGAGCGCGGCCAGCTCCAGGAAGGCGGTGCCGACGCCGCCGGACGCCCCGTGCACCAGGACGGTGCCGCCCTGCCGGACCTCGGCCACCCGGTGCAGCATCTGCTGGGCGATGAAGTAGTTCAGCGCGAGCGCCGAGGCCTCCACCGGGTCGACGCCCTCGGGCAGCGGAACCAGCCGGTTGGCGGCCACCAGCGCGTACTCCGCGTAGCCGCCGCTGCGCACCAACGCGACCACCCGGGTGCCCGGTTCGGGCGCCCTGGTGCCCGGTCCGACCTGGTCCACCACCCCCACCAGGTCGTATCCGGGGGTGAAGGGCCGCTTGGGCCCGCCGGGGATCACGCCGGCACGGAGCAGAATGTCACCGTAGGAGACTCCGGCGGCGAGCACCCGGACCCGGACCTGGCCGACGGCCGGTGCCGGGAGTTCGTCGCTGGACAGCCTCAGGACCTCGGCTCCGCCGAGCCTCGGCACACTCACATGGCGGTACCTCATCGTGGCCTCCGCAGTATGGGGGATGTCGTGACGGGAGTGGCGCCGGTCCTCTGCGGGGGGCGGGTGCGGGAGGCGAGCGCCGCCGCACCGTTCCCTGCCCCCGTATTTTTATATAGACTGAGTGTACAATGAATGTGATAGCACCCGCCTCAGGAGACGTCAACAGCCCATGAGCCCACGCCAGTACCGAGCCGGCCAACGCCAGGTAGCCGCCGAACAGACCCGCACCCGCATTCTGGAGGCGGCCTGCGAGCTGCTCACCGGGGAGAAGGGCCCGGCCTCGTTCAGCATGGACGCCGTCGCCAAGACCGCCGGAGTGGCGCGGATGACCGTCTACTACCAGTTCGACTCGAAGACCGGCCTGCTGGAGGCACTCTTCGACGATCTGGCCCAGCGCGGCGGGATGGCCAGGATGCCCGCGGCGTTCATGGCCCCCAGCGGCCGCGAGGCGCTCACCGCGCTGCTCGACGTGCTGAACGGCTTCTACGCCTCCGGCCGGGTCGCCCTGCGCCGGCTGCGCGGTCTGGGGATCCTCGACCCGGAGCTCGACACCGCGCTGCAGAGCCGCAGCGAGCGGCGGCGCGGCGGCCTCCAGGTGGTCCTGAACCGGCTGCTCGCCGACCGGGGCGCCGAGATCGACGAGGCCGGGCTCGACGAACTGGTGGAGATGCTGTTCATGCTGACCAGCTTCGAGACCTTCGACCTGCTGGCCGGCCCGGGCGGCGAGAGCGATCCGGTCGCCCGCCGCGTCGAGGAACTGATTCTCGCCGTTCTCGACCGCCGTCTCGCGGCGGCCTGACAGCCGGGCGGCTCCCCCGCCCACGACTCACGGGTCCGTCCAGCGGACCCCTTTCACCCGCACCACGTCCGCATCACGCGTGTCCGCCCCCCGGACCGCACCGCACCCCCCGCACCGACGCACCGAACCGCCGGCCGGCGACCCCCCTCCGGTCGCCGAACGACGGTAGGCGGCGCGGCGGCCTTCCTCCCCAGGACACCGCCGCGCCGCCCTCCCTTTTCCTCACGAGCCCTGCGGCCCGCTCGGTAGCGACCGGGCCGCCGCGCCTCCCGGCGCCGCGCCCCGCCGCCCGCCCCCGACCGGGACGGCCCCACCCCCGGAGCACCACCAACGGGGGGTCCGGGCCGTCACCGCGCCGGAGCAGTCGGAACAACCGGGCACCCGGTCAGGCCGGGTCGACCTCGGCCGTGCGGCGCGGACGCTGCTTGGGCAGGATCACGCTGGCCGCGATGAGCCAGATCAGGCCGCCGAAGCGGGCGATCGGCAGGAAGAAGCCGAGGCTGGTGGAGAGCAGGGCCAGCGTGCCCAGCACGCCGATCCCGGCGAGCACCAGGCCGGCCCAGGCGAAGCCCTTCGGCCCGAAGCCCAGCAGCAGCATCGGCACGGCCACCCCGGCCAGCATCACGGCGAACGGCACCACGTGCCCGGGCCCGCCGGAGGCGAAGGTGAGATCGGCCAGCGAGCGGGCCAGCGAGGCGTCGCCGAGGTCCCCGGAGCGGGAGGCGACCCAGACGGTGAGGCCGCACAGCGCCATCGAGCCGGAGGCGAGCACCCCGGACACCAGCGCGATGCCGGGACCGGGGGCGGTGACGCCCAGGCGGCGCAGCCGCTGGTAGACGATCGCGGCCCAGACCGCGAGCGGCACCGAGGCGCCGAACTGCAGCGTCCCGGACACCTTGGCGGCGGTCGCGTGGTCCTTGTAGTAGGCGAGGGTGTCGGCCGCCGAGTCGGTGGGCAGCGGGGTCTGCCGGGCCAGCACGATGGACACCACCATCAGTGCCGCGAACGCCACGGCGGGCAGCAGCAAGGGGGGACCTGACTGCTGTCGCCGGGCGGAGGCGGCCGGCACCGCAGATGTCGTGGTCATGAGGGGCACTCCAGTCGAGAACGGGTCGATGGGTGGTCCGGAGGCCGACGACGGACGGGTCGACACCGACGCCGGTAGTTCCTTGTCCAGAATAGTTCACCCGGGGACATCATTGTCCACTGGTATCGTGTTTCCATGACCGAATCTCCCGACCGCGCCCCGTCGCCCCATCCGGGACCGCAGGGAGCCCAAGTCGCATTTCTGCTGTCCCAGTTGGGTGAGCACGCCTCGCAGGCCTTCGCCCGGCGGGTCGCCGAGCTGGATCTCACCCCGGCCCAGGCGGGTCTGCTCCGGGCGGTCAGCCTGGCTCCCGGCCAGCACCAGCAGGAACTCGCGCGGCGGCTCGGCATGTCGCCGAGCCGGTTCGTGGCCTTCATCGACGCCATCGAGGAACGCGGACTGGTCGAGCGCCGCCGCAATCCCAAGGACCGCCGGTTCCAGGACCTCTACCTCGCACCCAAGGGCGAAGAGGCGATGCGCGGGCTCGCCGAAGCGGCGCTCGCCCACGAGGAGGCGCTCTGCACCGGCCTCGACCCGCAGGAACGTATCGCCCTGGCCGGACTGCTGCGCCGGATCGCCGAGGCGCAGCAGCTCACCGCCGGGGTGCACCCCGGCTACCGGCGGCTGAACCCCCGGCGCGACAGCGTCTGAGCCGCCGGGTCGGGGCGCGCGAAAGCCCCCGGCCGAGGGCCGGGGGCTTCGGACGACGGGCGCCGGAGGGCGCTCAGCCCTTGACGCAGACCACCTGCTTCAGGTGCGCCACGACCTCGACGAGGTCCCGCTGCTGCTCGATCACCTTCTCGATCGACTTGTAGGCGCCCGGGATCTCGTCCACCACCCCGGCGTCCTTGCGGCACTCCACGCCCGCGGTCTGCTCGACCAGGTCGCTGGTGCTGAACCGCTTCTTCGCGGCGGTGCGGCTCATCTTCCGGCCGGCGCCGTGCGAGGCCGAGTTGAACGACGCCTCGTTGCCCAGCCCGCGCACGATGTACGACCCGGTGCCCATCGAGCCCGGGATGATCCCGTAGTCACCGGCCCCGGCCCGGATCGCACCCTTGCGGGTGACCAGCAGGTCGACGCCGTCGTAGCGCTCCTCCGCGACGTAGTTGTGGTGGCAGCTGATCACCTCGTCGAAGGCGACCTTCGCCCGCGGGAACTCGCGCCGGACCACGCCCTGGAACAGTGCCATCATCAGCGCCCGGTTGTGCTTGGCGTACTCCTGCGCCCAGAAGAGGTCCTGCCGGTACGCGGCCATCTGCGGGGTGTCCGCGACGAACACCGCGAGGTCACGGTCGATCAGGCCCTGGTTGTGCGGCAGCGACCGGGCCACGTCCATGTGGTGCTCCGCCAGCTCCTTGCCGATGTTGCGCGAACCCGAGTGCAGCATCAGCCAGACCGCGCCGGTGTCGTCGACGCACACCTCGATGAAGTGGTTGCCGCCGCCGAGCGTCGCCATCTGCTGGGCCGCCCGGCCCCGACGCCACTTCACCTCGGACGCGATCCCGTCGAACCGCTGCCAGAAGTCGTCCCAGCCACCGGTCGGGACACCGTGCAGCTTGCCCGGGTCGACCGGGTCGGAGTGCAGACCTCGCCCGACCGGGATGGTCCGCTCGATCTGCGAACGCAGCCGCGACAGGTCGTCCGGCAGGTCCTTCGCGGTGAGCGAGGTCTTCACCGCGCTCATCCCGCAGCCGATGTCCACGCCGACGGCGGCCGGGCAGACGGCGCCGCGCATGGCGATCACCGACCCCACGGTCGCCCCCTTGCCCAGGTGGACGTCGGGCATCACGGCGAGCCCGTGCAGCCAGGGCAGCGAACTGATGTTGCGCAGCTGCTGCATGGCCTGGCCCTCGACGGTGGCCGGGTCGGTCCACATCCGGATCGGAGTCCGGACGCCGGGTACCTCGGTGTACGACATGGTTCAACGACCTCCTGGGGTCGGACGGTTCAAGCGTAGGCGGGTGCCGCGCGAAGGACCCGGCGCGGTGCGGGGGACGTCAGTGGGGGCGGCGGCGCACGGCCGACGCGGGAGCGGTGCTCAGACCGCGAAGGGGCATCGGGAGGACAGTCTCGGGGAGCACTGTCGATAGGGCTCGACCCGCATGGTGACCGCCTCCTCTCCGTGTGTGCACCGGTTGCCGGGAACATCTACCCACGCACCGCACCACCCCGGCAAGGGAATTAACGCCGGCACGCGAAAGGGCCCGGTGGAGCGTCGCGACGCTCCACCGGGCCCTCGGGGTCCGCTGCCGGACCGGGTGCCGGGATCAGACCCCGACCACGGTCACCGTCAGGCCCCGATCACGGTCACCTCACCGATGCCCAGCTCGCGCACCTGGTCCGCGAACGCCGAGGCGTCACCGACCAGGACCGTCACCAGCCGGTCCGGCGGGAAGGCGCTCACCACGGCCTCGGTGGCGGCGGCGGTCGACAGCTCGGCCAGCTGCCGGTAGACCTCCGCCTGGAAGTCGTCGGCCAGGTGCTGCTCGACCTGGTCGGCCAGGGTGCCGGCCACCGAACCCGCCGTCTCGTACTTCAGCGGCGCCACGCCGACCAGGAACTGCACCGCCTCCTCGCGCTCCGCGTCGGTGAGCCCCTCCGCGGCCAGCGTGCGCAGGATGGTCCAGGTGTCGGCCAGCGCCGGGGCGGTGGAGGCGGTGTCCACCGATCCGCTGATCGCCAGCATGGCGCGCCCGCTGCCGTCCGGGGCCGAGCGCAGCGGCTGCGCGAAGGCCCGCACGCCGTAGGTGTAGCCCTTCTCCTCCCGCAGCACCCGGTCCAGCCGGGAGGTGAGGGTGCCGCCCAGGCAGTAGGTGCCGAGGATCTGCGCGGCCCAGGCCGGGTCGTGCCGGTCCGGGCCGATCCGCCCGATCAGCAGCTGGGTCTGCACCGAGCCGGGCCGGTCCACGATGATCACCCGGCCGGTGTCGTCACCGGTCACCGGGGCGTGCGCGGCGGGCGCAGCCGGGGTGCCCTTCCAGGCGCCGAGGGTGGACTCCAGCAGGGCCGGCAGATCGGTGCCGGTGAGGTCGCCGACCACCACCACCGTGGTGGTGGCGGGACGCACGTGCCCCTCGTAGAAGGCCCGGACGGCGGCCCGGTCGATGGTCTTGACCGTCTCGGCGCTGCCGCCGCGCGGGCGGGAGAGCCGGTCGGCGGCGTCGAACAGCGAGGCGTACAGCGCCTTGGCGGCCCGCCGGGCCGGGTTGGCCTGCTCGTGCACGATCTCGTCCAGCCGGTTGGCGACCAGCCGCTCGATCTCGTCCTCCGGCAGTGCCGGGCTGCCCAGCGCGGCGGCCAGCAGGTCCAGGCCGCGGGCCAGCCGGGAGGCCGGGACCTCCAGCGAGACCCGGATGCACGGGTGGTCGGCGTGCGCGTCCAGGGTCGCGCCGGCCCTCTCCAGCTCGGCCGCGAACTCCTCGGCGGTCAGCGTGTCGGTGCCCTCGCTGAGCGCCCGGGCCAGGATCGAGGCGACGCCGTCCAGGCCCTCCGGCTCGGCGGCGAGCGGGGCGTCGACCAGCACGTCGACGGCCACCAGCTGCTGGCCGGGGCGGTGGCAGTGCAGCACCGTGATGCCGTTGCCGAGCGCGGCACGCTCCGGCGCCGGGAACGCCCACGGGGTGGGGGTGCCGGGCTGGGGCTGCGGGTGGAAGGTCATGGCGGGGACGTACTCGGTGCTCATACGGCGGCGCCCTCCTCGTCGGTCTCGGCGGTGGCAGCGGTGTCGGCGGCGGTGTCCTCGGCCGTGGTCGGCTCGTACACCAGGACCGCCCGGTTCTGCGGGTGCAGCCGGGCCGCGGCGACGGCCCGCACCTCCTCGGCGGTGATGTCGAGGACCTTCGGCAGGGCGTCGTTCAGCAGCTTCGGGTCACCGAACAGCACGGCGTAGCGGCAGAGTTCGTCGGCGCGGCCGGCCACCGTGGTGAGCCGGTCCAGCCACTCGCGCTCGATCTGCGCCTGGGCGCGCTCCAGTTCGGCCGCGGTCGGGCCCTCGGCCGCGAACCGGGCCAGCTCCTCGTCGACGGCCGCCTCGATCTGCTCGACGGTGGCGTCGCCCGAGGTCTTGACGTCCAGCCAGCCCAGGCTCGGCGCGCCGGACAGCCGCAGCAGGCCGAAGCCCGCGGCGACGGCGGTGCGGTCCCGGCGGACCAGCCGGTTGTACAGCCGGCTCGACTCGCCGCTGCCGAGGACGGTCAGCGCCAGGTCGGCGGCGTCCGCCTCGCGGGTACCGTCGTGCGGCAGCCGGTAGGCGGCCATCAGCGCGCGGGAGGGCACGTCCTCGCGGATCAGCTCGCGGATCTCCCGGCCGATGCTCTCCGGCAGGGCGCCGTCGCGCGGCGGCTGCTTGCCGTCGTGCGCGGGGATGCTGCCGAAGTACTTCTCCACCCAGGCGATCGTCTGCTCCGGGTCGATGTCGCCGACCACCGAGAGCACCGCGTTGTTGGGCGCGTAGTACGTGCGGAAGAACGCCCGGGCGTCCTCCAGGGTGGCCGCGTCCAGGTCGGCCATCGAGCCGATCGGGGTGTGGTGGTACGGGTGGCCGTCCGGGAACGACAGCGCGGTGAGCCGCTCGAACGCGGTCCCGTAGGGCACGTTGTCGTACCGCTGGCGGCGCTCGTTCTTCACCACGTCGCGCTGGTTCTCCATCGACGCGTCGTCGAGGGCGGCCAGCAGCGAGCCCATCCGGTCCGCCTCCAGCCAGAGCGCGAGCTCCAACTGGTGGGCCGGCATGGTCTCGAAGTAGTTGGTGCGCTCGAAGCTCGTGGTGCCGTTGAGCGAGCCGCCGGCGCCCTGGACGAGCTCGAAGTGCCCGTTGTTGGACACGTTGGCGGACCCCTGGAACATCAGGTGCTCGAACAGGTGGGCCAGCCCGGTGCGGCCCTTCACCTCGTGCCGGGAGCCCACGTCGTACCAGAGGCAGACCGCGGCCACCGGGGTCAGGTGGTCCTCGGAGAGGACGACGCGCAGGCCATTGGCCAGGCGGTGCTCGGTGATGGCGATGCCTCGCTGCTCGGAGGCGGGGGCCGGGTTGGCCATGCGCTCGGGTCCTTCCCGTCGTCGACGTCGGGGGGTGTTCGTGTGGCGTCCCCCATTGTGGTGCAACGCGCGAGCGGCGCGGATGTGTCCGCGCGGACAGGGCGTTCGCCAGGGGCGGAAGAGGGGCGCTGGCCGGGACTGTCGGCGGGAGGGTCCACAATGGGGGCGCCGAGCCCTGTTGACAACACCGCCGACAGCCCGGCGAGACCGCGCCGACGAGACGTGGACGAGAAGCAAGCGAGACGTAAGGGAGCCCCGCCGCGATGGCCCGCCGCAGTTCGCAGACCCCGCCCCCCGGAGACTTCGAGGAGCGCATCCTCGACGTCGACGTCGTGGACGAGATGCAGGGCTCGTTCCTCGAGTACGCCTACTCCGTCATCTACTCCCGGGCCCTCCCGGACGCGCGGGACGGCCTCAAGCCGGTGCACCGCCGCATCCTGTACCAGGCCAACGAGATGGGCCTGCGCCCGGAGCGCGGCCACGTCAAGTGCGCCCGCCTGGTCGGCGAGGTGATGGGCCGGCTGCACCCGCACGGCGACGCCTCCATCTACGACTCGGTCGTCCGGATGGCCCAGCCGTTCTCGATGCGGCTGCCGCTGATCGACGGCCACGGCAACTTCGGCTCGCTCGGCAACGACGACCCGCCGGCCGCGATGCGCTACACCGAGTCGCGGCTCACCGCCGCCTCGATGGCGATGGTCGAGTCGATCCACGAGGAGACCGTCGACTTCGGCCCCAACTACGACGGCAGCGAGCAGGAACCGCTGGCCCTCCCGGCGGCCTTCCCCAACCTGCTGGTCAACGGCGCCACCGGGATCGCGGTCGGCATGGCCACCAACATGCCGCCGCACAACCTCTCCGAGGTCGTCGCCGCCGCCCGACACCTGATCAAGCACCCGGCCGCCGACCTCGACACCCTGATGCGGTTCGTCCCCGGCCCCGACCTGCCCACCGGCGGACGGATCGTCGGCCTCTCCGGCATCAGGGACGCCTACGAGTCCGGCCGCGGCACCTTCAAGATCCGCGCCACCACGACCATCGAGGCCGTCAGCGCCCGCCGCAAGGGCATCGTGGTCACCGAGCTGCCGTACAACGTCGGCCCGGAGAAGGTCATCTCCAAGATCAAGGACCTCGTCAACGCGAAGAAGCTCCAGGGCATCGCGGACGTCAAGGACCTCACCGACCGCGAGCACGGCCTTCGCCTCGTGATCGAGGTCAAGAACGGCTTCGTTCCCGAGGCCCTGCTGGAGCAGCTCTACAAGCTGACGCCGATGGAGGAGACCTTCGGCATCAACAACGTGGCGCTGGTCGACGGCCAGCCGCTCACCCTCGGCCTCAAGGAGCTGCTGGAGGTCTACGTCGACCACCGCTTCGAGGTGGTCCGGCGGCGCAGCGACTTCCGCCGCCGCAAGCGCCAGGAGCGGCTGCACCTGGTCGAGGGCCTGCTGGTCGCCCTGGTCGACATCGACGAGGTCATCGCCCTCATCCGCTCGAGCGACAACGCGGCCCAGGCCAAGGAGCGCCTGATCGAGCGCTTCTCGCTGAGCGAGACGCAGACCGCCTACATCCTCGACACCCCGCTGCGCCGACTCACCCGTTTCGACCGGGTCGAGCTGGAGCAGGAGCAGGCCAAGCTCAACTCGGAGATCGCCGAGCTGACCGAGATCCTGGAGTCCGACAGCAGGCTGCGCAGCGTGGTCTCCGGCGAACTCGGCGCCGTCGCCAAGCAGTTCGGCACCGAGCGGCGCACCGTCCTGCTGGAGGCCGGGGCCGCTCCGGCCGCCTCGCTGACCGTTCCGCTGGAGGTCGCGGACGACCCGTGCCGGGTGCTGCTCTCCTCCACCGGCCTGCTCGCCCGCACCGCCGACGGCGAGCCGTTCGAGGTGTCGGAGAAGCGCGCCAAGCACGACGTGATCGTCTCCGCGGTGCCGACCACCGCCCGCGCCGACATCGGTGTGGTCACCTCGGCCGGCCGGGTCCTGCGGCTGCCGGTCATCGACCTTCCGGCGCTGCCGCCCACCCCGTCGCCGACGTTGGCCGGCGGCGCGCTCGTCGGCGAGTTCCTCCGGCTGGAGGACGACGAGCGGGTGCTCGCGCTGACCACGCTGGACGAGTCCTCCCCCGGCCTGGCGCTGGGCACCCTCCAGGGCGTCGTCAAGCGGGTGGTGCCCGAATGGCCCGCCAACAAGGACGAGTTCGAGGTGATCGGGCTCAAGGACGGCGACGAGGTGATCGGCGCGGTCGAGCTGCGCACCGGCGAGGAGGACCTCGTCTTCATCACCTCCGACGCCCAGTTGCTGCGTTACCCCGCCGGGCAGGTCCGCCCGCAGGGCCGTCCGGCCGGCGGCATGGCCGGCGTCAAGCTGTCCGACGGCGCCCGGGTGCTCTCCTTCACCGCCGTCGACCCGGCCGTCGACGCGGTGGTCGTCTCGGTGGCCGGCGCCGCCGGAACCCTTACCGGCGAGGCCCAGTCCAGCTGGAAGGTCACCCCCTTCGAGCAGTACCCGCGCAAGGGCCGGGCCACCGGCGGGGTGCGCTGCCAGCGCTTCCTGCGCGGCGAGGACGCGCTCGCCTTCGCCTGGGCCGGCCCCGCTCCCGCCCGCGCCGCCGGGCCCAAGGGCGCGCCGGTCGACCTGCCGGAGCGCGACCCGCGCCGGGACGGCTCCGGCACCCCGGTGAGCAGCCCGATCAGCACCGTGGCCGGCCCCGTCTAGGGGCGGCCCGTCCCGCCCGGAGGGGCGCCGACCGGCCGGTCGGCGCCCCTCCGGCGTTCCCGGCGGCACCGGGCTCCCGTCCCGGCGGCACGGGGCTCCCGCCCCGGCCACCGGCGCCCGTACCCGCCCGCACCGGCCCGCACCCGCCACCGGCGGCCGACCCGCCCTCGACCGGCCCGCACCGGCCCGCCGCACCGACGCGGTCGGCCGGGCCACGAACGACCGGCAAGGGTAGCCTTACCGCCGTGAGCACCTGTGCGACGCTGTCGCGTGAACTGTCGGAGCCGCTGGCCGCCACCGCCGCGACCGCCACCACCTGGCTGCTGGTCGAACAGGCCGGCCCGTGGGGGGCCAAGGCGCTCGGCCAGAGCCACCTGGACCCGGAGACCGGCCGCGCGCTGGACGCCGCGACCGCGGGAACCGGCGTCCGGGTCGCGCTGATCCGCCGCCCCGGCCGGCACGCGGACTGCCTGCCGACCGCCCGGCACGAGGTGGTCGTGGCGCACACCGTCCCGACCCCCGGCCGCGGCTGGGTCCGCCGGGGCCAGGTCGCGGACCCGGCCGAACTGCTCGCCCTGGACTTCACCGCGCTGGGCGCCGGCGAGCACGGCGGCTTCGGCACCGCCCACGTCGGCGGCCCGATCGCCCTGGTGTGCACCAACGGCCGCCGGGACCGTTGCTGCGCCCTGCTGGGCCGGCCCTTGGCGGCCGAGCTGGTCGCCGCCGGGCACAGCGAGGTGTGGGAGGTGACGCACCTGGGCGGCCACCGCTTCTCCCCCACGATGCTGGTCCTGCCGTACGGCTACACCTACGGGCGGCTGACCGCCGAGTCGGCCAAGGAGGTGCTGGCGGCCACGGCGGCCGGCCACATGGCGCCGGAGTGGTCGCGCGGCTGCTCCGGCTGGGACCGGCCGGGCCAGGCCGCGGACCAGGCCGTGCGGCTGGTCACCGGCGAGACCCGGGCGGACGCGCTGACCCTGACCCAGCGGGCCGACGGCACGGGCCGCTGGCGGGTCTGCGTCCGGCACGAGGACGGCCGGTCCTGGGAGGTCGAGGTGGCCGAGGGCGTCAGCGAGCCGGCCCGGCCCGAGAGCTGCGGCAAGGCGGCGGGCACGCCGTCCCGGATGGAGGTCACCTCCCTGCGCGAGCTCTGACCGGTCCGGGAGGCGGAGGAACGGCCACGACCCCCGGCTGAGTTCCGCCGGGGGTCGTGGCCGTTCCTCCGCGTCGCGGTCAGGCGGCCCCGGCCCCGGTCAGGGAGCGGACCTCCAGCTCGGCGTACCGGTCCGGATCGGCCGGCTCGGGCGAGGTGAGGGTGCCGATCCACCCGGCCAGGAAGCCGAGCGGGATGGAGACGAGGCCCGGGTTCTCCAGCGGGAACCAGTGGAAGTCCACCCCGGGGAAGAGCGCCACCTTGGTACCGGAGACGACCGGCGAGAAGGTCACCAGCACCACCGCCGGGATCAGCCCGCCGTACACCGACCAGACCGCTCCGCGCGGGGTGAACCGCCGCCAGAACAGGCTGTAGAGCAGCACCGGCAGATTGGCGGAGGCGGCCACGGCGAAGGCCAGGCCGACCAGGAAGGCGACGTTCAGCTGCTGCGCGAAGAGGCTCAGCACGATCGCCACCGCGCCGATCCCGACCGCCGCGATCCGGGCGACCAGCACCTCCTGGCGCTCGGTGGTGGCCGGCGACCCGTCCTCCGTCCGCTCCGCCGCCGTTCCGGTCGCGGCTTCCGTACCGCCCCGCGCCCGCCGGGAGGCCGGGACGAGCGCCCGTCGGCCGCGCGCCCCCCGCACCCCGCGGCCGCCGCGGCGCGGGCGTCCCCGCCAGGCGCCGGCCCAGATGTCGTGGGCGAAGGCCGCCGAGGAGGCCAGGGTGAGCCCGGCGACCACGGCGAGGATGGTGGCGAAGGCGATCGCCGAGATCACCGCGAACAGCACCACCCCACCGGTGGAGCCGTTGCCGCCGCCCAGCACCAGGGCGAGCAGCGGGACGGCGGTGTTGCCCGCCGCGTTGGCGTGCCGGACCTCCGCGGAACCGACCAGCGCGGTGGCGCCGAGGCCCAGCGCGATGGCCATCAGGTAGAAGCCGCCGACCAGCCCGATCGCCCACATCGTCGAGCGCCGGGCGGCCCGGGCGGTGGGCACGGTGTAGAAGCGGGACAGGATGTGCGGCAGGCCCGCGGTGCCGAGCACCAGGGCGAGGCCGAGGCTGAAGAAGTCCAGCCGGCTGGTGAAGCTCTTGCCGTACTTCAGCCCGGGCTCCAGGTAGCGCCGGCCGGCGCCGCTGTGCTGGGCCGCCTGCCGCATCAGCTCGGCGACGTCGCCGTGGAAGCGCAGCAGCAGCAGTACGGTCAGCAGTACCGAGCCGGCGACCAGCAGGAACGCCTTGACGATCTGGATCCAGGTGGTGGCCCGCATCCCGCCGACCGTGACGTAGACGATCATCAGACCGCCCACCGCCACGATGGTCCAGGTCCTGGCCTCGGCACTGTTGGTGCCGAGCAGCAGGGCGACCAGACTGCCCGCGCCGACCATCTGGGCGACCAGGTAGAACAGCGTCACCACGACGCTGGCACCGCCGGCCGCGGCCCGGACCTTGCGCCGGCGCAGCCGCAGCGCCAGCACGTCGGCCAGGGTGTACCGGCCGGCGTTCCTGACCAGCTCGGCGACCAGCATCAGGACCACCAGCCAGGCGACCAGGAAGCCGATGCTGTAGAGCACGCCGTCGTACCCGAACAGCGCGATCAGCCCGGCGACGCCGAGGAAGGAGGCGGCGGAGAGGTAGTCGCCGGAGAGCGCGAAGCCGTTCTGCAGCGGCGTGAAGTCGCGGCCGCCGGCGTAGAAGTCGTCGGCGCCGCCGCCTCGGCGGCGGCCGGCCCAGAAGGTGATCCCGAGGGTGACCAGGACGATGACGGCGAACAGCACCACGGCCAGGTCGTGGTGGTCGCCGGCGGGGGCCACGGGGGGCGGGGTGGCGGTCCTCATCGCAACTGGTCCTGGGTGTCCCAGCGGAGCGACAGGGCGGCCCGGTCGCGCTGGGTGCGGGCGTTGCGGGCGTAGAGCCAGGTCAGCAGGAAGGTCGTGGCGAACTGCAGCAGGCCGAGCAGCCAGGCCACGTTGACCGGCCCGGCGACCGGGGCGCGCATCAGCCCGGGGGCCGCGGCCTGGGCGGCGACGTACAGCAGGTACCAGGCGAGGAACACACCGCTGACCGGGAAGACGAAGGACCGGTAGCTGTGCCGGATCCGCTGGAAGGCCAGGCTGTTCTGCACGGAGCGGTAGACCTCGGTGCTGGCGTCGTCCGGGGATCCGTCCCCGGCGTCGGCCCCGGCCGACGGTGCGGGCGGTGCCGGGGGCGTCGGGGCCGGCACCGGTGGTGATGCCGGTGCCGAGGCCCACCAGTCCAGTTGTCCGCCCGGCTCTGGACTTCTCGTCTGCGGTTGTGGCACGGCTGCTCCTGGACCGGGGGGTTGTGACCCGAACCATCATGGGGTCGCCCCAACTCCCCAAACTCCCAACGCAGATACGTTCACTCGATGAGGTGATCGATGATCCGACAGACGCTCATCCGACTACTGCGGCGACCCGGTGATTCCGTTTCGGAAGGCGTACGCGACCGCTTGCGCCCGGTCCCGCACGCCGGTCTTGGCGAACAGGTTGTTGATGTGGGTCTTCACGGTCGCCGGACTGACGTACAGCCGACGGGCGATCTCGGAGTTGGAGAGGCCCTCCGCGATCAGCCCCAGCACCTCCGCCTCCCGCGCGGTCAGCCCGTCCGGCGGCTCCGCGCCCGCCCGACCGGAGGACTGACCGGAGGACTGGCCGGACGACTGACCGGACGACTGGCCGGTCGGCACCGGGCCGACCGCGCCGACCGCGCCCGGCTCCCCCGACAGCCGCTCCAGCAGCCGCAGTTGCACCTGCGGCGAGAGCCCCGCCGCCCCCGAGCGGACGTCCGCGATCGCCCGGGCGATCTCCTCGCCGCCCGCGTCCTTGGTCAGGTACCCGCGCGCCCCCGCCTGAAGGGCCGGGAACAGCGACTCGTCGTCGGCATAGGTGGTGAGCACCACGACCTCGGTGCCCGGGTACCCGGCCCGGATCCGCCGGGTCGCCTCGACGCCGTCGCAGCGCGGCATCCGCAGGTCCATCAGCACCACGTCCGGACGGTGCCGCGCGACCAGCGCGACCGCCTCCTCGCCGTCCGCCGCCGCACCGACCACCTCGATCCCCGGCAGCAGCCCGAGCAGCATCACGATGCCCTCCCGGACCACGGTCTGGTCGTCCGCGACCAGCACCCTGGTCACCGCCAACCCCGTCATGCCGGCACTCGCAGCAGCACGCGCCATCCTCCCTCGTACGGGCCCGCCAGCAGGCTGCCGCCGAGCAGTTCAGCGCGTTCGCGCATCCCCAGCAGACCGTACCCGCCACCGCTCGCCGCCAGCTCGCCCGGTGCTCCCGCGCGCCCCGCGGCCCCGTCCCGCACCTCCAGCTCCACGTCCTCGGGCAGATAGCGCAGCTCGACGGTGCAGCGCGCGCCGGGGGCGTGTTTGCGCACGTTGGTCAGAGCCTCCTGCGCGGTGCGCCGGACCGCGAGCCCCACCTCGGCGGCCAGCGGACGCGGCATCCCGGCCACCCGGAAGTCCGCCCGCTCCCGCCCGGTCAGCTCCACCAGGTAGTCGCCGACCGGCGTGAACTCGCCGCGCAGCGCCGACAGCGCCTGCCGGGTCTCGGCCAGCCCGTCCTGCGCCATCCGCCGGGCGGCCACCACCCGCTCCCGGACCCGCTCCCGGTCGGTGCCCGCGTCCAGCATCAGCCGGGCCGCCTCCAGGTGCACCAGCTGGGCGGAGAGGCTGTGCGCCAGCACGTCGTGGATCTCCCGGGCGATCCTGGCCCGTTCGGCGAGCGCCGCACTCTCCGCCTCGGCGGCCCGCGCGGCCCGTTCCTGGACCAGCAGCCGCCGCGCCGTGCCGCGCGCCTCGACGTCCAGCCGCAACAGGTAGCCGAGCAGCAGCAGTCCGCCGCAGGTGGCCGTGATGCTCAGGGCGCCCGCCCAGCTGACCGCCGCGTAGGAGCCGAGCGAGGCCCCGGCGGTGAGCAGCGCCGGCCCCGGCGGCAGCCGGATCAGCGCGGTCACCGCCAACCCGTACCAGAGCACGTCGGCGAGCAGGTAGGCGTGCCCCGCGTTGGCCAGCCAGGCGGTCGCGGACAGTGCGGCCGCCAGCGCGTACGCCGGTGCCGGGCGCTGCTCCCGGCAGACGTGCAGGAAGCCGGCGGCGAGCGCGACCGCCGCGACCAGCCCGGCGGCCTCGGCCACCACCGCCCAGCCGGAGTACCGGCCGTCCGAGAAGGTCCCCCAGCAGACGGTGGTCAGCAGCGCGAGCCGGCCGAGCCCGGCGAGGATCCGCCGGGGGCGGCTGTCGGCGTCGCGCTCCAGCCCCTCCCGGGACGGCCAGCGGGTCCAGAACCGGTCGACCTCGACCAAGGTGGTGCCTCCTCGTGCGCACTGCGGTGGTCAGGACGTCAGGGTGACCCGCCCCGTGGGCACCAGGGCCCGCGCCCTCCAGTGCACCACGAGCGAACGGACCAGCAGCAGCACCGCCAGGCCCAGCAGCAGCGCGCTGCCCGACTGCCGCAGGTGCAGCGCCGCCCCGAGCCCGAACAGGCCGATCCTGATCGCGATCATCCCGCCCCAGGCGGCCAGCGTGGCCCGGGTGCCCTGGGCCCAGAGCGCCCCGTCCGCGTCCCGCCACAGCCGGACGGTCCAGCCCCACACCGAGCCGGCCGCCAGCACCGCGACCACCCCGCAGCCGAGCAGGACGACCGACCAGCCGGTGTCCCGCCGGTCGATCAGCTGCGGATCCCGCAGCGCGACGGCGGCGAGGACCAGCGGCAGCACCCAGGAGCGGCGGTCGGTGTCCAGGCGCCGGGGGCGCATCTGGCGGCGGAGCACGAGCACCATCACCACCACCACGAGAGCGGCGTCGACCAGGGTGGGCATCGGGGTTCTCCGTCCGGGAAGGCTCTGTGCGACCTCTCCGACGCTACGGATCCGCCGCCCGCGGCTGATCGGCGCCGGGGTGGACGGCGGGTGGAACCGACACGGAGGGGCCCTCCACCCACGGGTGGAGGGCCCCTTCCGGCGACGCGCTCAGGCGTCGATGCGCGAACGGTCCAGGGTGGCCGCCGAGTCCACGATGAACTCCTTGCGCGGCGCCACGTCGTTGCCCATCAGCAGGTCGAAGACCTTCTCGGCCTGGTCCAGGTCGCCCAGGTTGATCCGGCGCAGCGTGCGGTGGCGCGGGTCCATGGTGGTCTCGGCCAGCTGGTCGGCGTCCATCTCGCCGAGGCCCTTGTACCGCTGGACCGGGTCCTTCCAGCGCAGGTTCTTGCGCTGGAACTCCAGCAGGGTGGAGCGCAGCTCGGCGTCCGAGTAGGTGTAGTGGTACTTCTCCTGGCCGCGCTTGGGGTTGGTGAGCTCGATCCGGTGCAGCGGCGGCACGGCCGCGAAGACCCGGCCCTGCTCGACCATGGGCCGCATGTACCGCTGGAACAGGGTCAGCAGCAGGCAGCGGATGTGCGAGCCGTCGACATCGGCGTCGGCCATGAAGATGACCCGGCCGTACCGGGCCTGGTCGATGTCGAAGGTGCGGCCCGAGCCGGCCCCTATCACCTGGATGATCGCCGCGCACTCGGTGTTCTTGAGCATGTCGCTCACGGACGCCTTCTGCACGTTGAGGATCTTGCCCCGGATCGGCAGCAGGGCCTGGAACTCGGAGTTGCGGGCCAGCTTGGCGGTGCCGAGCGCGGAGTCGCCCTCGACGATGAAGAGTTCGCTGCGGTCGACGTCGTCGCTGCGGCAGTCGGCCAGCTTCGCCGGCAGCGAGCTGGTCTCCAGCGCGGTCTTCCGGCGCTGGGCCTCCTTGTGCTGGCGGGCGGCGACCCGGGTGCGGGCGGCGGCCACGACCTTCTCCAGCACCGCCCGGGCCTGGACCTTCTCGTCCCGCTTGCCGGAGGTGAGGAAGGTCTTGAGTTCCTTGGCGACGACGGCCGCGACGATCCGGTTGGCCGCCGAGGTGCCGAGCACCTCCTTGGTCTGGCCCTCGAACTGCGGCTCGGCCAGCCGGACGGTGACCACGGCGGTGAGTCCCTCGGTGGCGTCGTCCTTGGTGACGTCGTCCTCGGCGACCCGCAGCAGCTTGGTGGCCCGCAGCACCTCGTTGACGGTCTTGGCCAGCGAGCGCTCGAAGCCGGTGACGTGGGTACCGCCCTTGGGGGTGGCGATGATGTTGACGAAGGAGCGCAACGTGGTGTCGTAACCGGTGCCCCAGCGGAGCGCGATGTCCACGCCGAGCTGCCGGGTGACCTCGGTCGGCGTCATGTGCCCGAGCTCGTCCAGGACGGGCACGGTCTCCTTGAAGGTGCCCTCGCCGTGCAGCCGCAGCACGTCGCTGATCGGCTTGTCCGGCGCCAGGAACTCGCAGAACTCGGCGATGCCGCCGTCGAAGTGGAAGGTGCTCTCGTCGATCCGCTCGCTCTCGGTGAGCCGCTCGTCACGCACGAGAATGGTCAGGCCGGGGACCAGGAAGGCGGTCTGCCGGGCCCGGTTGTGCAGGTGCTCCAGCGAGAGCTTGGCGTCCTTGAGGAAGATCTGCCGGTCCGCCCAGTACCGGATGCGGGTGCCGGTGCGGGCCTTGGGCACCTTGCGGGCCCGGCTGAGGCCGTTGGCCGCCTCGAACGGGGCGTCCGGGCCGGCCTCGGTGAAGATGCCGGGGGTGCCGCGCCGGAAGCTGATCGCGTGGGTGTGGCCGCTGCGGTCGACCTCGACGTCGAGCCGGGCCGAGAGCGCGTTGACCACGGAGGCGCCGACGCCGTGCAGACCGCCGGAGGCCGCGTAGGAGCCGCCGCCGAACTTGCCGCCGGCGTGCAGCTTGGTCATCACGACCTCGACGCCGGACAGCCCGGTCTTGGGCTCGACGTCCACCGGGATGCCGCGTCCGTTGTCGCGGACCTCGACCGAGGAGTCCTCGTGCAGGACGACCTCGATCCGGTCGCAGTAGCCGCCCAGCGCCTCGTCCACCGAGTTGTCGATGATCTCCCAGAGGCAGTGCATCAGGCCACGGCTGTCGGTCGAGCCGATGTACATGCCGGGACGCTTGCGGACCGCCTCCAGACCCTCCAGGACGAGCAGGTGCCGAGCGGTGTAGTTGGAACCGTCGTCGCCGGCCAGCAGAGCGGACGGCACGGTCGTTTCGGCACTCACGCGGCACTCTCCTCGGTGAAGTTCTGTCTCATCGGTCACATCGGGGCACATCCGGACAGGTCCGGAGCGTCCGCCAGTGCAGCACACCGCACCGACAGCCGTTCCCCTCCGTGTGCGCACCCCTCCGCTGGGTGCACAGCACGGCAGGCCGGTCCCGCGCAGCTTGTACGCGCTCCGCGAACAAGAGCCGTGCCGGATTCGGGACGCCGGGGCTCCATCTCCTCCCGGTACCACCGGTCCTGGCGGACCGTGGGGCCGGGCACAGGCTCCGGAACTGCCGTTATGCAGGCTACCGGGGCCCGGGACGGGGCTTATGCTCCAACCCAGCAGAGGATTATGCTACGCGGACTCCCGCACCCGGTTCCGATCGGGCGTTCGAGCCGCGGGCGGATCCTGGGATCCGGTACGCATGAACCACCGGCCCCCGGGGCACGTCCTCATCAACACAGCAGAATCCTCAGAGAAGAAAAGCCACGAGCGGGAACGTTTTCGGCCTGGTTGGATGTTGACCCTGGTACGACAGCTCGTCGAGCTAGAGAAGAGGCGACGTGACTACTGTTCTGACCCCTGCGAGCCCGCTCACCGCGGCTGACCGCTGCGACCGCTGCGGCGCCCAGGCCTACCTGCGCGTCGTACTCGCCAGCGGTGGAGAGCTGCTCTTCTGCGCCCACCACGGCCGGAAGTTCGAGCCGGAGCTCAAGAAGATCGCCGTGGAGATACAGGACGAGAGCAACCGCCTCGGCACCACTGCCGCCACGGCCAACGACGACGAGCGCTGATCCCGAGCGCCAGCAGCAGCAGACCGACGTCGAGCTGTGTCCGGTCGCACACCGCGTGTGACCGGGTGAGCCGGGCGACCGCCCCTCCGGGGGCCGGCCGCCCGGCTTCGTCGTTCTCGGACCGCCCGCCTCCGGAGCAGCACCGGCTCCCGCACCGCCCGGCCCCGGACCGTTCGGCCCCGGCCGGGCCGCTCCCCGGGGCCGCCCGATCGGGCGGCGGCCCGTGCCCGATCGGCTACAGCAGGGAGCGGACGGCGTCGGAGACCGAGGCGATCCGGGTGTAGACGCCCGGGTGGGCGGCCTCGGCGCAGCCCGTCCCCCAGGACACCAGCCCCGCGAGCCGGCCCGCGACCACCAGCGGCCCGCCGCTGTCGCCCTGGCAGGCGTCCCTCCCGCCCTGCTCCTCGCCCGCACACACCATGCCCCGGGCGTCGAAACGCCCGTCCCGGCCGCCCGGGTAGGCCTGCTCGCAGGTGTGGTCCGCGATGATCGGCACATCCACACCCCGCAGCCGGGACGAGTAGTCGCCGTGGCCGGTGGTGTCCCCCCAGCCGTAGACGCGGGCGAGGGTCCCCGCACGGTACGGCTCGGTCTCGCCCTGGCCGACCAGGTCGATCACCGGCCGGCCCCGCTGCGCCTCGGCGAGGGTGACCACCGCCACATCGTTCATATTGGTGGTGAAGGAGTAGTCGGGGTGGATCCGGACCTCCCGCACCTCCACCTCCTGGCCCAGCCGTCCGCCCAGGTCGTCCCGGCCGACCACGACCCGCAGCCCGGGCCGGTCCACCTGGTGCCCGCCGGACTCGTCGTAGAAGCAGTGCGCCGCGGTCACCACCTTGGTGGGGGTGACCAGCGCACCGCCGCAGAACTGGCCCGAGCGGCCGGAGCCGAACTGCTGCCGGCTGGCCAGGGCCACCATCCACGGGTGGTCGCCCGTGCTCTCGGTCGTTCCGCCGACGATCCGCCCCTGCGGCCGGGCCTGCGCGGTGGCGGCGGTGGCCGGGCCGAGGACCAGCAGCGGCGCGGGCAGCGCGGCCAGCAGCGTCAGCACGGCGGCCCGGCGGTGGCGGGGCGGACGGACGGCGGAGCGGCGGGCGCGGGAGGCGCCGGTCGGCAGGTCGGCGCGGTCCGGACGGTCCGGGGTGGGCGGCACCGTGTCTCCAGGTGGCTCGGCAGCAGGCAACCGGCACAGCGTAGGTGACCGGCCACGTTCCGCGACCGCTCGGCGGCGCACCGCCACCCGGACGAGCGACAACGGCCACCCGGACGGTGACGTCCACCCCTCCCGAACAGCCGGAAGGCCCGGAGCGCGAAGCTCCGGGCCTTCCGGTCGGACCGTTGGTGCCGAACCGTCGATCAGTCCAGGTAGTCGCGCAGCACCTGGGAGCGCGACGGGTGACGCAGCTTGGACATGGTCTTCGACTCGATCTGGCGGATGCGCTCACGGGTGACCCCGTACACCTTGCCGATCTCGTCGAGCGTCTTCGGCTGACCGTCCGTCAGGCCGAAGCGCATCGAGACCACGCCCGCCTCGCGCTCGGACAGGGTGTCCAGGACCGAGTGCAGCTGCTCCTGGAGCAGGGTGAAGGAGACCGCGTCGGCCGGGACGACCGCCTCGGAGTCCTCGATGAGGTCACCGAACTCGCTGTCGCCGTCCTCGCCGAGCGGGGTGTGCAGCGAGATGGGCTCGCGACCGTACTTCTGGACCTCGATGACCTTCTCGGGGGTCATGTCGAGTTCCTTGGCCAGCTCCTCCGGGGTGGGCTCGCGGCCCAGGTCCTGGAGCATCTGGCGCTGGACGCGGGCCAGCTTGTTGATGACCTCGACCATGTGCACCGGGATACGGATGGTGCGGGCCTGGTCGGCCATCGCTCGGGTGATCGCCTGGCGGATCCACCAGGTCGCGTAGGTGGAGAACTTGTAGCCCTTGGTGTAGTCGAACTTCTCGACCGCACGGATCAGACCGAGGTTGCCCTCCTGGATGAGGTCCAGGAAGAGCATGCCGCGACCGGTGTAGCGCTTGGCCAGCGAGACCACCAGGCGGAGGTTGGCCTCCAGCAGGTGGTTCTTGGCCCGGCGGCCGTCCTCGGCGATGATCTCCAGCTCGCGCTTGAGCTTGGGGGCGAGCTTGTCGGCGGCCGAGAGCTTGTCCTCGGCGAACAGGCCGGCCTCGATCCGCTTGGCGAGCTCGACCTCCTGCTCGGCGTTGAGCAGCGGGACCTTGCCGATCTGCTTCAGGTAGTCCTTGACCGGGTCGGCGGTGGCACCGGCGACGGCGACCTGCTGGGCCGGGGCGTCGTCCTCGTCGTCGTCGGAGAGGACGAAGCCCTCCGACTCCTCCTCCGGGGCGTCGCCCTCGGCGGCGGGCTTGTCACCGGGCAGGGCGACGTCCTCGAGGATCTCCTCCTCGCCGAGGGCCTCCTCCTCGCCAGCCTTGCCCGCGGTCTTGGCGGTGGTGGTCTTCTTGGCGGCGGCCTTCTTGGCCGGCGCCGCGGTCTTCTTGGCGACGGCCTTCTTGGCCACGGCCTTCTTGGCGACGGCCGCCTTCACCTCGGTGCCGACGGTCGCCCCCTCGACGGTGATCTCGGCGGACACGGTGCTGACCGGCGCGGCGGCGGCCGCGACCGTCGGCGTGGAGACGGGCGCACCGGGCGCGATGCGCACGGGCGGCTTGGTCGGGGCCGACGGAGCGGCCGGGTTCCGGGTGGTGACCGCCTTGGTCGCGGTGCGCTTGGCGGGGCTCTTGGCAGCAACGCTCTTGCGCTTGGCGCCGGCCGGTTCGGCCGCGCTGACCATGAGGTCCACCCCCTCCTCAATCAGAACCTGGTTGAGGCTGCGCATGACGTTCTTCCACTTGGTGACCGGGATCTGGTCCGCCTCGAACGCCTGGCGTACGTCGTCACCGGCGATCTGCCCCTGGGCCTTGCCCCGCTCGATGAGCGCCAGCAGAGCCGCGGACTCGGCGATCTCGGGGGGAAGCGAACGGGATGTGCTGGCCGACACGAACAACCTCTCGGACGATGAGTGGACTCGAACCCGTACCGGCCGCCCGAGCGGGCGGGGAAGGAGATCGCGCGTCGGGCACGCGGTGTCGATTCCGACCGACTCGGGTTTGAGGTCTGGGTTTGCAGGACGGCAGCAGCGCCGCGGACCAACACAGCATTCTGACACGTTGGACTATTCCGGAGCTGCTCCCGCTCAGGAGACATCGCTGCTGCTCGTCAAGTGTTACGCATGGCCTTCGTGTCGCGGGTCACACCGGTGGGCGGCCGCGGCCCGGGGCCGACCTCCATCATCCCCCACCCGCGACCGAACCATTCACCATGGACACGCCATTCTGCTGTTCGGCGGGTGCGGACCGGTTCCGAACCCCCCTCGAACCACCGCCGGACCGACGCCGGACCGCCGCCGGGAGACCCCTTCCGCCCCCTCCGTCTCCTTTTCGCCTTCCGTTTCCTCCGTTTCCTCCGCCCCCTTCGTCCCTCCGCTCCGTGCGACCGCGCCGCACCTGCGCTCCGCGCGGCCCCGGACGTGCGGAGACCCCCCGGCCGCACCGTGGCGGCAGCCGGGGGGCCGGGGTCGGGAGGGGGAATTCGGGAGGCCGCGGAGGAGTCGCGGGCGTCGGACCACGACGGGGCGGGTCGGGAGCGGGTCGCGGGACGGGGCGGCGGTGTGCGGTCGCCGAACGGTCCGCTCAGTGCTCCCGGGGCGCCGGAACGGACGGCTCGATCTCGGGGTGGACGGTGAGCAGCGCCCGCATCGTGTTCTCGGCGGCACTGCCGTCGCCGGAACCGAGCGCCTCCACCAGCCGGGCGTGCATCCCGACCGAGGCCTCCGAGGGCCGCTCGCAGGCGGTGGCCGGCCCGCCGGACACCTGGAGCGCGCAGGCGACGATCCCGGAGAGGTGCTCCAGCATCCGGTTGCCGGCGAGCTGCAGGATGAGCACGTGCAGCTCGGCGTCGGCCCGGGCGTAGGTGGCGAGGTCCGCCTGGGCGCAGGCGTGACCCAGGATCTCGATCAGCTCGGCCAGCCGCTGCTGGACGTCCTCCCGGCCGTGGCCGGAGGCCAACCGGGAGGCCAGCGGCTCGATCGCCCAGCGCAGCTCGAACAGCTCCCGGCGCTGCTCGTCGCGCTGCG
Source organism: Kitasatospora sp. NPDC089913 (assembly GCF_044748625.1). Lineage (NCBI taxonomy): Bacteria > Bacillati > Actinomycetota > Actinomycetes > Kitasatosporales > Streptomycetaceae > Kitasatospora > Kitasatospora sp. NPDC089913. The sequence goes on from NZ_JBIVGI010000018.1 coordinate 82,923, forward strand.
GGCCGAAGGCGCGCCACTCGATGATGTCCGGGTCCAGGAGGTTCCAGTCGCTGACCGGACGGACCCGGGTTCCGACGTTGGGGCGGGCGCTGACCAGGCCCTTGGCCTCCAGCACGCGCAGCGACTCGCGGACGACGGTGCGGGAGACCTCGAACCGCTGGCCGATCTCCTCCGGGACGAGCGGGCGGTCGGCGCCGAGGTCGCCGGAGACGATCATCTGGCCCAACTGCTGGACCAGCTGGCCGTGCAGGCCTCGGCCCCGGCTGCTGGTGGTCTTGCGGCCGACCCGGGCGAGGTCCGACTCGGCGCCCTCCCAGCGAGGGGCCGGCGGGACGGGCCGGTCGGCGTAGGAGTAGCGGTCCAGGTCGGCGGAGCCGGGGATGGCCCCATCGGCGGAACGGGCGGGGGTCATGGTGGGGTGCGCAAGGGTACTCACAGCTCCTTTGTCGGCGATCGGCGGGCACAGCTTGAGAATTCTCGTGAAAAGCACACGAAAGGGTGATCGCCCGTGACTGGATAATTGACTTCTTATCAGGGCGAACCACTCATTACGGTCACCCTTGGTCGATCTTGGCGAACCGCCCCGGGCCGCCGCCGGTTCAGAACGCCCGGCGCCGGGCCTGCACCACCAGGGTGACCAGCAGCAACACCAGTACCGGCGTCGCCACGGCGGCCAGCAGCGCCGGATCGGTCAGGGCCGGAGCCGAGGACACGCCCCTCGCCGCCCGGCCGACCCCGCCGTACACCCATCCGTACGCCCACTCGATCCCCGACGGGAACGGCAGCAGTTCCGCCGCCCGGGCCGGCCAGGGCTTCCCGCTCTGCCGCAGCACCAGCGCCACGACGGACTCCAGCAGTGGCGGCAGCGCGCAGAGCAGCAGTACCCCGGCGGTAGCACTGCGGGTCAGCGCGGCGGTCAGGACCCCGGTCCAGCCCGCCACGACCACCAGCAGCACGAAGGCCAGCAGCGCCGTCGGCGCCCCCTGGCCGGCCAGCAGGGCCAGCGGCGCCGCCACCGTCGGCAGCACGTCGAGCCCGCCGGGACCGGACGGGGCCAGCGCCTCCGCGACCCGGACGGACAGCGCGGCGTGGTCCGACCAGGCCGCCACCGTCACCCCGGCGGGCAGCGCGAAATGCACGGTCACCGCGTCGACCAGCAGCGTGACCAGGGCGAGCAGCGCCGCGAGGGCACCGGTCACCGCCAGCTTGGCCGTCAGCAGCCGGACCCGGCGCGGGTAGGACACCTGCGAGGCGGCCAGCCCCCGGTGCCGCACCTCGTGGCCGTACGCGAGCGCGCCCAGCACGCCGGCGCCCAGCGCCGCGAACGGCAGCGGCACCAGCGGCACCGCCGCCGTCAGCAGCCGCACCGCGGCCGCGCCGCCGAGGGTCCGGTCCCCCACCTGGCCCGCCAGCACGCCGGCGACCACGGCGTCGCAGAGCACCACGAGCCCGAGCAGCAGCCAGGTCGAACGCAGGCCGCGCACCCGGCGCAGCTCATAAGCCAGAACTCGCACGGTTCACTCGCTCCGAAGGTCGGAAGGGCCGGAGGGGCTTGAGGGGCCAGAAGGGCCAGTGGGGCCGGAAGAGGCGGTGGGGTCAGCGGTGACGGGGACGACGGGCCCGGTCGGATCCGTCCCGGCCGGGTCCGCATCCGCTGAGGCCGACCGGTCGGGCGCGGGCCGCTCGGCCCGGTCGGACTGCGAGCGGGTGACGCGGCCCAGGCGGACGGTGTCGTCGCTCAGCAGTCCGTCGGCCGCCTTCCCCGGGTGCTCGTGGGCCTCGGCCTTCGACGCGGGAACGGGGGCCACCGCCGAGCGCGCCAGGCCGGTCAGTCCCTCGCGGAAGAGCCGGTCCACCGCTACGACCGGCGAGGTCTCGTCCTCCCGCCGCCCGCCGCCGAGTCGCGCGGTCCATCCGGTCCCGCTCCCGCCGGCCCTGCCGGGTGCCCCGGTCGCCCGGGTCGCCTCGGCCACCTCGGCCGCGCGTCGGGTGACGGCCCGGGCCCCGCGGCGGGGCCCCGGCGCGGCGGACGCGGCCACGGCCGACGAGCCACCGGCCGGGGGCGCCGCGACCGGCAGGGCGAGGGTGGGTGCGGGCTCCAGGTCCCGGGCGGCGGCCGTCACCCGGGGCCGCGCCACCGGCATCGCCAGCGTCCGGTCGGCCTCTCCGGCCCGCTGTGCCTGCTCTGCCTGCCTGGCCCGCCCGGCCTGTTCGACCTGCTCGACCTGCTCGGTCGTCACCGCGTCCTCGGGCGCCGGCGCGTCCGTCGGCGCCGCCGGGGCGACCGGGGCATCTGCTTCTCGGGGCGTCCGGGGGCGGCCCGGGCCGCTCGCGACCACCCGCAGGTCCGCCCGGGGGGCCGGCCGCTCGACGACCCGGTCGGCGAGTTCGTGCAACAGGATGCCGTGGCGGTAGGCGAGTTCACCGATCTCGGTCCGGCCGACGCCGGACACCGCGAGTTCGGTCCCCCCGTCCCGCCGGACCTGCGCCCCCTGACCGGCCAGCAGATCGGCGAGCCGGGCCATCTGAGGACCCCGCACCGCGACCTCCGGGCTGAGCCGGGTGCGCCGGAAGTCCGTCACCGACTGGTCCGCCGCCATCCGTCCCCGGTCCAGGGTCACCACCCGGTCGGCCAGCTGCGAGGCCTCCTGCGGGGTGCGGGTGGTGACCAGGACCGTGCCCCCGTCCGCGGCGAAGGACCGCAGGAAGCCGTGGAACCACTCCACATTGCGCGGCGAGAGCCCTTCGGTGGGCGCGTCCAGGAGCAGCGTTCCGGGCTCGCCGAGCAGCGCGGCCGCCAGGGCGAGCCGCCGGTGCATGCCCGGTGAGTAGGTGCGCAGGCGCTGCTCGGCGACGGCCGCGAGCCTGGTCCGCTCCAGGAGTTCGTCCGCACGCCGGGCGGGCGCGCCGACCGCGGCGGCCAGCATCCTGAGGTGCCCCCGGGCCTTCCGGCCCGGGTGTCCGGCGAGGTCGGCCGCCCCGGAGGCGTCGCCCGGTCCCGAGAGGAGCACCCCGACCTCGCGCTCCGGCCGGCGCAGCCGACGGTAGGTGCGACCGTCGAAGAGGGTGACTCCCCGACCCCGTTCGAGTTCCAGCATCAGCCGCAGCGCGGTCGACTTGCCGGCCCCCTCGGGGCCCAGCAGGGCCGTCACCGCGCCCGGGCGGGCCTCGAAGGTCAGGTCCAGCAGCACCGGGGGGCCTCCTCCCCGGTGCACCTTGGTCAGTCCGGTGATCTGGATCATCGCTGGCTGCTCCCATGCCCTCGGCCGACCTGGTCCGCGGCGCGCCGGGTCGCACCCGCACGGTTCCGCGCCAGCACATTAGGGGGCCGTGGTGGAGATTCCGGGCATTGCGGGAGCGCCACGGGCCGACCGCCCGCACACCTCACCCGATCAGGGGACAATCCGATCCTGCGACCGAGACGCACCGTCCGCGGCGGGCCGGGCCGGGGCCGACGAGGAGCAACAGGGGCCCGGGTGGCGTCCGGCTGGGTGTCCGGCCCCACCGGGGACCGCGGCCGGCCCCGCGACGAGCGGGCGGCTCAGGACTCCGGACGCAGCATCGGCGGATTGAGCACACTGGCCCCGCCGGAGGTGAACAGCTGGGCCGGGCGCCCGCCCTGGCGGGTCGTGGTACCGCCGGAGGGCAGCAGGAAGCCCGGGGTCCCGGTGACCTTGCGGTGGAAGTTCCGCGGGTCCAGCACCACGCCCCACACCGCCTCGTAGACACGGCGCAGCTCGCCGACGGTGAACTCGGTCGCACAGAACGCCGTCGCCAGCGAGGAGTACTCGATCTTGGAACGGGCGCGTTCCACCCCGTCCGCCAGGATCAGCCCGTGGTCGAAGGCGAGCGGGACACCGTCGGCGCCGTCCGGCCCGAGGAGTTCGGTGACCGGGGCCCACCGGGCGCCGCTGGCGTCGCCGCCCGCGCGCGGGGTCGGCAGGTCGGGTGCGAGCACCAGGTAGGCCACGCTGACCACCCGCATCCGCGGGTCGCGCTGGGGGTGTCCGTAGGTGGCGAGCTGTTCCAGGTGGGCGCCGGCGGCACCGGGCCCGGCCGCGTCGTGCCCGGGAGCGGTGGGGGCCCGCAGGCCGGTCTCCTCGGCCAGCTCCCGCGAGGCCGCCTCGGCGAGGCCCTCGTCGGGGCGGACGAAACCGCCCGGCAGTGCCCAGTAGCCCTGGTAGGGCGGCTCGCCCCGGCGGACCAGCAGGGCACAGAGCGCGTGCTCGCGCACCGTCAGCACGACCAGGTCGACCGTGACTGCGAACGGGGGGAAGGCCGACGGGTCATAACGCGACATGGCGACGATCATAGTCGTCTCTCTGACGATAAGCACAGGCCCGCGTACGGACCGTGCTGCGACCGCCCCCGCGACCCTGTGGCCCCGGCCCTCCGCCGCGCCGGCCCGGTGCGGGCCGGGCCGGGGGCGGCAGCGGTGGGAGTGGCGACGTCAGCGGGCCACCAGCTGGAGTTCCGCGGACGCCTCCTCGACCATCGCCACGCCGATCCGGCTGACCCGTACCGAGAAGGGCTCACCTGCGACCCGCAGTCCGGTCAGCTCCAGCTCCCCGAGCGGCGCGGTGCTGGCCGGGCGGACCAGCACCCGACCACCGGGGACGTCCGGCCGCACCCCGGCGAGCGCGAACACCGCGTGCGCGGCCCCGGCGGACGAGACCGCGGCCGGCCGGCAGGCTCCCGGATGCGGGACCGGCGGGGAGCCGGGCGTCCACTGCTCCCCCGCGTACATCTCGGGCAGCCGTCCCTCGAAGTGGGCCGCCGCCGCGAGCAGCCCCTCCAGCAGCGCCCCCGCCTCGTTCTCGTGGCCGGCCTCGGCGAGCCCGGCGACCGCGAGCGCGGTCTCGTGGACGCGCACCGCCCCGCTGCGGTGGCCGAGCGGGTTGAACCGGGGGGACTTGGCGCTGAGCGTGCGCAGCCCCCAGCCGCTGTCCAGCTCCGGCGCCGCCAGCCGCTGGGCGAGCAGCCTGGTCTGCTCGCGGTCCAGCAGGGTCTCGTGGCGGCCGCCGTCGGCGGCGAGGCCGGGGTCGAACAGGTGGACCAGGGAGGCGGCCACCGCGGGCAGCGGCTGCCCGCCCGGGGCGAGCCCGGCGGCCGGGCGCCCGCCGGACAGGTCGTCCAGCCAGAACCGCTCGCGGAACCGGCCGCGCAGGGCGGCCGCCCAGCCCTGCCACTCCTCGGCGCCGGGCCGGCCGAAGGCCGCCAGCAGGTCGGCCCCGTGCAGGGCCGCCCGGTGCGCCTGGGCCTGGACCTCGGCCCTGGCCGGCACCGGGTGGGCGGCCCGCTCCTCGGCCGGGCGGCTCAGGTCGGTGACGAAGCCGTCCACCAGGCCCTCGCGCAGCGCGCCGAGCGCCCGCTCGGCGGCCGGGAGGAGTTCGGCGACCTCCGCCCGGGGCAGGCCCCACCGCCAGGCCTCGGCCAGCACGGTCACGAACAGCAGGGTGGCCTCGGTGGCGGTGCAGGTCGGCGGCAGCTCGGGACCGCCGTGCCGCAGCGCGCCGGGCAGTAGCCCGTCCGGGCGACGGCCGCCCTGGCCGGGCCCGCCCGCCCCGGCGGCGGACTGCTGCTGACGACGGGCCAGGGCGCGCAGGGTGCCGGCGGCCAGCCGGGTGCCGAGCGGCAGTGTCAGCCGGGCCGCCCAGAGCGCGTCGGCCGGGGCCAGGCCGAAGCGCCAGGGCGCGCCGGAGGCCAGGTACAGGTCGGTCGGCCGGTCCGGGTCGGCGAACAGCAGACCCCCCAGGGAGTCCAGGGAGCGCGACACCAGCAGGGCCACCCGCGGGTCGTCGCAGCGCACCTCGGGCTCGGCCCAGGGCAGCGGGACACCGGGGCCGCGACCGCCGGGCGGGCGCGGGGCGGGCACCGTGCTCTCCAGCTCGGCCCGGAGTTCGACCGACCAGCGCGCGCCCGGCTGGACGTCGAGGTCCCAGCGCAGCACACCGGCGCCGGCCAGCACGGCGTGCGGCGACGGCTGGGCACTGACCGTGGCGCTGTGCGTCGGCCCCGCCCAGCGCAGCCCCGCGGACTGGACCTGGCCGGGCAGGTCCGGGGAACGGTGGCCGGCGGCGATCTCGGCGACCGGACCGAGATCGGTGGCGAGCGCGATCTCCAGCGGCAGGCGGGCCGGACGGCCACCGGCGTTGCGCACGGTGACGGTCTCCACGCCGTCGGCGTGCCGCAGCCGCTCGACGGTGAGCGCCGGGTCCGGGTCGAGGTCGCCGGGGAGGCGGACGGCCCCCAGGAACCGGGCCTGGGCCGCCGTGGTCAGGGTGCCCTGGAGCGGGAGCGGTTCGATCCCGCCGAGCCGCAGCTCCATCCGGGCCACCACTCGGACGCCGGAGCGGTAGAAACCGTGCAGGCCGTGCCCGCGCAGCTGGCCGTCGGAGTCCGAGGCGGCCATCGCCGGCGCCTTCACACACAGCACCGCGTGGTGGACCGCGGCCGGCTGCGGGCGCGGGGGCGCGGACCTGGCCGGACCACCTGGACCGGCCGGGTGGGCCTGGTCCGGCCGGCCCGCCGGTCTCGGCGCGCCGACCACACTCTCGGCCGGTGCGGCCTGTGGCGGCCTCATCGCGGTCACCGGACTCTCCTCCCCTCGGCGGTCCGGTGGCCGGTCAGGCCGATGGGCCGCGAGCATGCTCGATCGCGTGCTGGTTCCGGACCGGCGGAACCCCCGCCGGTCTGTGCCGTGTCTGGCCGTACCCGGTGCCGGGCCGTGCCATGCGGTGCCGGGTACCCGGTCGGTACCCGTCCCGCGTCGTTGGTCCCCGGGCGTTCTCGCGCCCGGAGGCCCCCGCCTCCCCGTTGCCCGGTCGGGCCCGACGGTCCGACCGCACTCCGCCGCCGGCCCCGGAGCCGGTGCCCCGTCCTGCCCCGGCGACAGCCGGACCGAGGCCCGTTCCGCACCCCGTCCGGCGGCGCCGTCACCGGTGCCGGGTCGGGTCCCGGTCCGCCCCGTCCGGGGCGGTGACGCCCGGGCACAGGGCCCCCGGGGTCAACGCCGGACACCGGTCACAGGTCACGCCCGCCGGGCGTCCGAGGCCCGCCCGGTGCGCCGCGACCGCGCGCTGCCCGCCGGGGCCGCCGATCCGTGGTCCCGGCCCGGCCGCACGGTCCGCCGGGTGGGCGGTCGCGGGCGGCCGCCGCCGGAGGCGGCCCCGGGCCGCGGCCAGGATACGGTGCGGGGGTCGCGGCGCCGCCACCGGCAACCCCGGGCGGAGCCGACGCGACCGCTGTGACCAGCAGAGACCGAGGAGTTGTATGTCGACCGCCAGCCGGCTGCCCGGGATTGCCTTCACCGACCACGTCTTCCAGGTGCCGCTCGACCACGCCGCCCCGCAGGGCGAGCAGATCGAGGTGTACGCCCGCGAGGTGGTGGCCTCGGGCCGGACCGGGGACACCGACCTGCCCTGGCTGCTCTTCCTCCAGGGCGGACCGGGGGGCAAGGCCGGCCGGCCGCTCGGCCGGGACGGCTGGCTGGAGCGCGCGCTCGACGACCACCGGGTGCTCCTGCTCGACCAGCGCGGCACCGGGCGGTCCACGCCCGCGACCCGGCAGACGCTGGCCCGGCGGGGCGGGGCCAAGGAACAGGCCGAGTACCTGGCGCACTTCCGCGCCGACTCGATCGTGCGGGACGCCGAACTGATCCGCCGCCGGCTGCTCGGCGGGGACCGCCGCTGGAGCGTGCTCGGTCAGAGCTTCGGCGGCTTCTGCACCCTCACCTACCTCTCGATCGCTCCCGAGGGACTGGACCGGGCTTTCGTCACCGGCGGCCTGGCCGGTCTGCGCAGCTCCGCCGCCGACGTCTACCGGGCCGCGTACCCGCGGGTCGTCGGCAAGAACGAGGACCACTACGCGCGGTTCCCGCAGGACGTCGACGCGGTGCGGCGGATCGCCGGGCACCTCGCCGGGACCCCGGCCACCCTGCCCGACGGCGGGCTGCTCACCGTCGAGGCGTTCCAGGCCCTCGGGATGCTGCTCGGCACCGGCAGCGGCTCCGGCACCCTCCACTACCTGCTCGAGGAGGCCTGGGTGGAGGGTGTGGAGGGCCCCGAGCTCTCCGACACCTTCCTCGCCGGCGTCCAGGCGCAGCTGTCCTTCGCCCAGGGCCCGCTCTACGCCGTCCTGCACGAGTCGATCTACGGCCAGCGATCGGTGGACCCGGCCGGGACCGCCTGGGCGGCCGAGCGGGTGCGCGCGGAGTTCCCGGAGTTCGACGCCCGCGCCGCGCTGGAGTCGGGTGCGCCGGTGCTGTTCACCGGGGAGATGATCTACCCCTGGCTGTTCGACACCGACCCGGCGCTGCGCCCGCTGAAGGTGACCGCCGAACTGCTCGCCGCCCGCACCGACTGGCCGGACCTGTACGACCCGGCCGTGCTCGCCGCCAACGAGGTGCCGGTGTTCGCGGCGGTGTACCACGACGACATGTACGTCGACACCGCCGACTCGCTGGAGACCGCGCGAGCCGTGCGGGGGGTGCGGACCTGGATCACCAACGAGTGGGAGCACGACGGCCTCCGGGTCAGCGGGGGCAAGGTACTGGACCGGCTGATCGCGATGGCACGCGGCGAGGTGTAGCGCGCCCGCACCCCGGGCCGCCCGGCGGTTCCCCGGCCGGCCGTCGGGCCGACGGTCGGGGCGGCCGGCCGGACGGCCGGGGAACCGCCCCGGCGCCGGGCCGGTGGTGCGGCGGCGGGGGCGGCGTTCGACCGCCCAGGCCGGGCCGCCCCGGAGGTCATCGCGCACGGTGCTGCCCCCGCTGCGCTGCGCCCGTGCCCCGGCGCCCGGGGACCCCGGGCAGGACGGCCGCCGCCCCGCGCGCCGGACCGGGGACCCGTGCCCGGCAGAGCTCGCCCCGCCCGACACCGTCCGGTCCGGCCGGGCTGCCGGGCGGCTCCGCCCGGTCGGCGGTGTCGGAGGCGGGGGCGGCGGACCCCGGCGGGGTCTCGACGGGCGGCGAGCCCGCCACCGGGCGACCGCGCCGCCGTCGGCCCCGGCGGGCCTTCCCCCGCGCCGGAGCTCCCGCCGCCGCGCCCCCGGGCCCGGGCTCCGCACCGTCTCCGCCCGCCCGGTCGGGTCCGGGAGCGGAACCGGGCGCACCACCGAGGTCCGGCCCGGGGGACGACTCCGGAGCCTCCTCCGCGGCCTCGGCCTCCGCCCGCTCCCGCTCGGTGCGGCGGTGGCGCTCCTCCTCGATGCTCGCCAGCAGCACCTCCGGCGCGAACCCGCCGTTCATCGACTCGTAGAGCAACTGCGCGAGCAGGTAGCCGGGGGCCCGGCGGAGCGTGTGGCCGAGCACCACCCGCGCGGTCGCGGCGTCCCCCGCGACCCACGACACCCAGGCCAGCAGGGTGAGCGGCGGGGCGGCGAGGCGCTCGTGGGGCGCGACGCAGCGGGTGGCCAGGAAGGCCCACAGCCGCCGGGCGGCCGCGAGCTCGGCCGGCCGGGCGTACTCGGCGGCGCGGTCCCGCAGGACCCGGTCCTGCAGCGCCAGCAGCAACCGGGCCGCCCGGTCGTCGTCGAGCGAGGCCGCCCCGGCCACGAACTCGGCGACGGCCGTGTCGACCAGCCGGGCGCCCTCCCGCCGGTCGAGCGGCCGCCGCCCGCCCGGAGCGGCTCCCGGTCCGGCCCCGGCCCGGGCCAGCGCCGCCCGCGCGGACTCCGCCCCGGGCGGGCCGATCGGGGCCAGCCCGGCCAGGATCTCCTTGCGACTGCCGCGCGGCGCCAGACCGGCGACGGTCGCCGCGACCGCGACCGGGCCGGGCCCGGGCTCGCGCCGGACCGGGTGTCCCCCCGGCGCGCAGCAGCCCTCCCGGGTGCAGAGGTAGGACCACCAGCGGCCCCCCGAGACGCAGAGCGACTCCTTGACCCGCACGCCGCGGCTCTCGAAGGACTGCCGCAAGCGCTCGGCGAGCGGCCTCAGCCGCTCCGCCACCGGCGGGCCGTGCTCCCGGCCCGGCCCCCGCACGGCCGGGTCCTGGCAGAGGTAGAGGAGCACCTGGACCGGCCGCTGGTCCTGCCGCTCGGAGAGCCGGACCATGAGGGCGGCCGTCTCCTCAGCGGCGGACGGCCACTCGGCCGCGGACTCGGGGATGTCCAGCCGGATCACCCCGCCCTGGTGCAGGCCGGGCGGCTGCAGCCCGACGGCGACGATGCTGTCGTCCGGGAAGAAGCCGAGGAGGTAGGGCAGCGCCTCGGCCATGTCGGCCGGGCCCCGCATGGTGAGCGAACGGCCACCGGGGCCCTCGCCGAAGGGAAGCGCGATGTGTGCGTCGGTCATGGCCCGAAGGCTGTCCCAATTTCCCGGGACCCTCGGAAAATTCTTCGGAATCTGTGGATAAACCCGGCCTGTGAATAACTCCTCCCTCGTTCGGCGTACGGCCGCGCCACTCGCCCGAGGGAAAAATGACGGCCGTTCAGCAGAAGAACGGATGAAATACCTCCGGACTTCGCCCGCTCCTCGCCCATCGCCGTTCGCCCGCTGTCGGTCCCTCGGGGTTTCATGGACGCCATGGAGCAGCCGAAGACCCACACCACCGCCACCACCGCCGACCGGGCCGAGGTCCGGGCCCGGGCCGAGGCCGTCCTGCGCGAGCTGGCCGGCCCCGGCGCGACCCTGCGCGAGGACCAGTGGACGGCCATCGAGGCCTTGGTGGTCGACCACCGCCGGGCCCTGGTGGTGCAGCGCACCGGCTGGGGCAAGTCCGCCGTCTACTTCATCGCCACCTCCCTGCTGCGTGCCCGGGGCGCCGGACCGACGGTGATCGTCTCGCCGCTGCTCGCCCTGATGCGCAACCAGGTCGACTCGGCCGCCAGGGCCGGCATCCACGCCCGCACCATCAACTCCGCCAACACCGACGAGTGGGACGCCGTCCAGGCCGAGGTCGCCGCCGGGGCCGTCGACGTCCTGCTGGTCAGCCCCGAGCGGCTGAACAACCCCGACTTCCGCGACCACGTGCTGCCCAAGCTCGCCGCCTCCACCGGCCTGCTGGTGGTCGACGAGGCCCACTGCATCTCCGACTGGGGCCACGACTTCCGGCCCGACTACCGCCGGCTGCGCACCATGCTCGCCGAGCTCACCCCCGGAGTCCCGGTACTGGCCACCACCGCCACGGCCAACGCCCGGGTCACGGCCGACGTCGCCGAGCAGCTCGGCACCGGCGCCGGCGACGAGCACGCCCTGGTGCTGCGCGGCCCGCTCGACCGCGAAAGCCTCACCCTCGGTGTGCTGACCCTGCCCGATCCGGCGCACCGGCTGGCCTGGCTCGCCGACCACCTCGACCGGCTGCCCGGCTCCGGCATCGTCTACACCCTCACGGTCGCCGCCGCCGACGAGGTGACGGCCTTCCTGCGCGAGCGGGGCTTCGCGGTGGCCTCCTACTCGGGCCGCACCGAGGACGCCGAGCGCCGCACCGCCGAGGCCGACCTGCTGGCCAACCGGGTCAAGGCGCTGGTCGCCACCTCCGCCCTCGGCATGGGCTTCGACAAGCCCGACCTCGGCTTCGTGGTCCACCTCGGCTCGCCCAGCTCCCCGATCGCCTACTACCAGCAGGTCGGCCGGGCCGGGCGCGGCGTCGACCGGGCGGAGGTGCTGCTGCTGCCCGGCCGCGAGGACGAGGCGATCTGGCGCTACTTCGCCTCGCTGGCCTTCCCGCCCGAGGAGCAGGTCCGCCGCACCATCGACGCGCTGGCCGAGGCCGGCCGGCCGCTCTCCACCGCCGCGCTGGAGCCCCGGGTGGACCTCCGCCGCGCCCGGCTGGAGACCATGCTCAAGGTGCTCGACGTGGACGGCGCCGTCCGCCGGGTCAAGGGCGGCTGGACGGCCACCGGCCGCAGCTGGGAGTACGACAGCGCCCGCTACGCCAAGGTGGCCGCCTCCCGGGAGGCCGAGCAGCGGGCGATGCGCGAGTACGCGACCGGCGGCGGCTGCCGGATGGAGTTCCTGCGCCGCCAGCTGGACGACGAGGAGGCCGTGCCGTGCGGGCGGTGCGACAACTGCGCCGGGCCGCTGCACGGGCCCGAGGTCTCGGCCCAGGCGCTGGAGTCGGCCCGGGCCGCGCTGGGCCGCCCCGGCGTCGGTTTCGAGCCGCGGCGGCTCTGGCCCACCGGTATGGACTCCCTGGGCGTCCCGCTCAAGGGCCGCATCCCGGCCGGGGAGCAGGCCGAGTCGGGCCGGGCACTCGGCCGGCTCTCGGACATCGGCTGGGGCAACCGGCTGCGGTCCCTGCTCGCCGACCAGGCCCCGGACGGGCCGGTCCCCGGTGAGGCGGTGGACGCGCTGGTCACCGTGCTGGCCGACTGGGCGCGCGGGCCGGGCGGCTGGGCCGGCCCGGAGGCGTCCGACGGCGGCCGGCTGGACCGGCCGGTCGGTGTGGTCACCATGGCCTCCTCCTCCAGGCCCCAGCTCGTCGGCAGCCTCGGCGCCAGGATCGCCGAGATCGGGCGGATGCCGTTGCTCGGGCGGATCGAGTACGCGACCGGCCAGCCGCCGCACGGCTCGCGCAGCAACAGCGCCCAGCGGCTGAACTCGGTGGCCGGCGCGCTCACCCTGCCGCCGGAGCTGGCCGCGGCACTGGCGGCCGCCGGCGGACCGGTGCTGCTGGTGGACGACCTGGTCGACTCCGGGTGGACGGTCACCGTGGCCGCCCGGTTGCTGCGCCGGGCCGGGGCGAGCGCCGTGCTGCCGCTCGTCCTGGCGGTCCAGGGCTGACGGAGGGCGCCGACGCGGCGTTCCCGGCTCCGTACCCGTTCCACCCCGGGTCCGGTGCCGGGAGCGGAGCAGCCGGCGAGCGGGGTACGGCGGGAGGCCGGGAACAGCACGGGAACGGACCGGCGGCGGCGCCGAAAGCGGTGCGATCGACCGGACGGACCAACGGGAGACGATCACGGGAAAGGAGGAACGAAGGTGTCGGACCTGCTTCGGAGTGCGCTGCGACACGGCCGGATCGCGGCCCGGAGGCGTCCTGGCCGGTTTCGCGCGACCGTGGAATATATCCGGCAGAACGTTGACTTTCGGGCGGCGTTCATCATTTCATCATTGCCGCTCCACCCCTCCTACCCTGAGAATTGGACCGTACCCGGAGCCCAGTCCCATGGACGGTGCCTTCGGCGTACGCATGCACCCGCGCGCCCGTGGGTCGGGAAGGAGGATCGTGATCAGCGGCATCGACCGAGGTCAGTATCCCCTCGCCCGGAGTTCGTCGCCCAGACGGATGCTCGACCTGGAGACCTGGGCGGACTCGGGGATCCCGCTGCTCCGCGAGCCCCGCGACTTCGTGCTGGAGCTGCACCAGCGGCACCTGCCGCCGCCGGGCACGGTCGTGGTCGCCGTCCTGGACCCCGAGCACCGGGTGACCGCCTCGGCCTCCTTCGCCCCCTGGCCGCACGATGCGGACGGCTGGCAGCACCGCAACGCGATCCTCGCCCACCTGCGCCAGGTCACCCCGCACGACCTGCGCCTGCCCAGCCCGGCCCGGACGGCCGTGCTGCTGCGCTGCCGGGAGGGCGCGGCCGGCTGGACGGAGCAGGACGGCGCGTGGATGTGGGCCCTGCGGGACGCCGCCACCCTGCACGGGCTGCGCTGCGGAGCGTACGTGGCGCTCACCCCGGCCGGCTGGCAGATCCTCGGGGACGGACGGAGCGGCCGCAATCCGCACGCGGGTTCGTGGACGGAAGGTCCGGTCCACACGGTGACCGAACTGCCACCGCGCACCGCGCTGGAGGGTTCGCACGGGCAGCGGCCCCTGCGGCCGGCGCCCGAACGGCCGCAGCGCGGCGAACGGCCCCAGCGGTCCCGCCAGGGCGACCGCCCGTGGACGCCCGCCCGGGTCACGGCGATCGAGCCGGCCCGGCGCACCGGCACCCGCTGACCGGACGGCCACCCGTCCGCGGTCCGTGACGGCGGACGCCGGTCCGGTACGCACCGGATGCGGCGCCGCCACCGGCCGGTCGAGCGGCCCGGCACCCCTTGCCCTTCCGCACGCCTTACCGCACCGCCCTCCCGCACCGCCCTCCCGCACCGCCGTGCCGCGGCAGCCCCGGGGCGCCAGGGCCCCGGGGACTGCAGGTCCTGCGGTCCCCGGTCCCGGACATGCCGAAGCCCGGCACCCACGGGGCGCCGGGCCGGGACGGAACGGACGGGGAGGAGGGCACGGCACAGGGCCGGGCAGAGCCGCCGGCAGAGCGGTCGACCGGGCCGGAAGACCGGAGCCGCGAGGGCCTAGGGGCCCCCGCGGGTCGCGGATCCGGGCGCGGGCGTCAGGCGGGCAGAACGCGCGGTCCGGGTGCGCCGGCGACGGCGAGCGCCGTACCGGCGACCGCCGGGTCGGTGCCGCCGCAGACCACCAGCAGTTCCTCCGCGTACCGCAGTGCCTTGGCGTACGCCGATGCGGCACGTGCGGCCGAACCACCGTTGACGACCAGCACGACCACCGGTCGGCGGACCGGGCGGGTCAGCTCCGCGTCGGCGTAGAAGACGTCGCCGCCCTCGGTGAGTTGCGCCCAGTAGCGCTCCTCGCCGAAGGAGAGTTCGTGCTGCTGCCACGGGTGCGCCGCACCGACGGTCAGCACCAGGACGGCGCCGGGCTCACGGCCGGCGTCCAGCAGCAGGTCGACGGTCTCGTCGGCGCGGTCCAGCGCCGCCGCACGGCTGGCGGGGACGTGCCGCACCTCGACCGGCGCCGGTTGCGGCGCGGGTCGAGGACCGGGCTTGGGGATCGGGCTCGGCCGCGGCGACGGCCCCGGACGGTCCGCACGCGCGCTCGTCGAACGCGGCCGCGCCGCCCGCGGCGGTGCGGGGCGGGGCCCCGGCACCTGGACCGGCGCGGGGCCGGCGGCCGACGGTACGACGGGGGTCGCGCCGCCGGTGGACGGCGCGTGGAGGGCTTGTGCGTCCGACTCGCGGGGACTGGGAACGCCGGGGCCCGGGAGGCTCTCGTTGATCTCCGGCTCCTCGGGGAAGACAGGCATACCCGGATATCTATCAAATGCCGGTCGAACGCGCACGGGCGCCCCACCCATTGGGCACCTCGATCCCTACGGTCCGCGGTCGAAATATCCAGACGTAGCGTCAGAAACCGAGCGCGAGCTGCTCCCCGGCGGACTCCGCGGAGACCGTCCCGGCGGGGCCGGGCACCGTCCGGGTCCGCTTCAGATGGCGCCACTCGGGCAGCGCGTCCAGATAGGACCAGGAGAGGCGGTGGTGCTCGGTCGGGCCGAGCTCCTCCAGTGCGGCCCGGTGGACCGGGGAGGGGTAACCGGCGTTGTCGGCGAAGGCGTACTCGGGGTGCTCCTCGCCGAGTTCGGCCATCATGCCGTCGCGGTGGACCTTGGCGAGCACGGAGGCGGCGGCCACGCAGATGCACGACTGGTCGCCCTTGATCACCGTGCGCACCTGCCAGGGGCCGCCGAGGTAGTCGTGCTTGCCGTCCAGGATCACCGCGTCCGGCTCCACCGGCAGTGCCTCCAGCGCGCGCACGGCGGCCAGTCGCAGCGCGGCCGTCATCCCGAGCTCGTCGCACTCCGCGGCGGAGGCGTGACCGAGGGCGTAGGCGGTGACCCAGTCGGCGAGGACGGGTGCGAGCGCCTCACGGCGGAGCTGGGTGAGCAGCTTGGAATCGGTCAGCCCCTCGGGAGGCCGGCGCAGGCCGGTGACGGCCGCGCCCACGGTGACCGGACCGGCCCAGGCACCACGCCCGACCTCGTCGAGGCCGACCACGATCTTGGCGCCGGACCGGCGCAACGAGCGCTCGACGGAGTGCGTCGGCGGGACGATGGGCATGAGGGGGGTCCGTTCAGCTGGTCGGCCTCCAGCCTAAGCCACCCGCCCACACCCCCGCCCCGGGCCCGGGCCCGACCCCACTCCCGCCCCGGGGCCCGGCCCCCACCCCGTCCCCACCCCGTCCCGAGCCCGAGCCCGACCGAGCACCCCACCCGGGCCGCGCCGGAGACCCGCCCCCGGGCCCGGGAGCGGGCCGTCCCCTCAGCTCCGGACCGGAGGGACCCGGATCAGCGGGACGAGGACCTCGTCCACCAGCTGGTCGACGAACTCGGGCCCGACCTGGCGCCCGCAGACCTTCACCCGGTACAGCAGCATCGCCGGGACGACGTCGGCGACCAGCGGGGTGGCCGCGTCCGGCCGGACGTCGCCGCGTTCGGCGCCCCGGCGGAGGATGTCCAGGATCACGCCCTTGGTGGGCTCGATCATCCGCTGGGCGATGAAGTCCTTGAAGAGCTGGGCCTGTTCGTGGTCCAACTCGGCCATCACCGCGGTCACGGCGCCGCCCGCGCGGGAGCGGGCCACCGAGGCGAAACTCTCGACCAGGTGCCGCAGTTCCTCGCGGGCGGACCCGAGGTCCGGGGTGTCGGTGGGGCGTGGGAGAGTGGAGTCCAGGGCGTCGATGACGAGTTCCACCTTGGATGCCCACCGCCGGTACAGCGCGGCCTTTCCGGTGCGCGCGGCACCGGCGACCCCTTCCATCGTCAGCCGTGCGAACCCGCCGGAGGTGAGCTGATCGAGCGTCGCTTCGAAGATCGCCGCCTCCAGCTCCCGCCCGCGCCGCCGCGCCGGCCTGGTCAGCGCCTCGGCCACGGCCTGGACCGGACAGGGGCCCCGCGTGGGCTCGAGCGTGCGCTCCGCCTCGACCCGGGGGGCCTGCCGATCGGCCGAGCGTTCCTTCGCCTGGCGCCGCACCAATTGATCCATCATCACCAACCCTAAGGAACGCTTGCGTTCATAATCTCGCCGACGCTATCGTCCACAGTAGTGAACGATACCGTTCCTTCATAGTCCGCGGGACGCCGACGGGCCGGGCCGGACCCCAGGGTCCGCAGCATACGAAGCAGTAGCCAGCAGGGGGCATCAACTTGGCTATCTCCAACACACTCAGCAAGAACTCTCCGACGCGCAGCGGGCACGGCCCGAACAAGGGCATCACCCTCGCCGTCATCGCGGCCACGCAGCTGATGGTGGTGCTCGACGCCACCATCGTGAACATCGCGCTGCCGCAGATCCGGGACGCGCTGGAGTTCTCCACCACCAACCTCTCGTGGGTGATCAACGCCTACACGCTCACCTTCGGCGGCCTGCTGCTGCTCGGCGGACGCGCGGGCGACATCCTCGGCCGCCGCCGGGTCTTCATCGCCGGCACGCTGCTGTTCGGGCTGGCCTCGCTGCTCGGCGGCTTCGCGCAGGACGGCGGCATGCTGCTGGCCGCCCGCGCGCTCCAGGGCATCGGCGGCGCGATCTGCTCGCCGACGGCCTTCGCCCTGATCGCCACCAACTTCGACGAGGGGCCCGAACGCAACCGGGCCTTCGGCGTGTTCTCCGCGGTGGCCGGTTCGGGCGCCGCGATCGGCCTGCTGGCCGGCGGCCTGCTGACCGAGTACCTCGACTGGCGCTGGGTCTTCTTCGTCAACGTGCCGATCGCCGTCCTAATCGCGCTCGCCGCGCCGCGCTACATCGCCGAGTCCGAGCGCCACCCGGGCAAGTTCGACCTGCCGGGCGCACTCACCTCGACGCTCGGCCTGGTCAGCCTGGTGTACGGCTTCATCCGCGCCGCGTCCGACGGCTGGACGGACCCGGTGACGCTCGGCTCCTTCGCCGCCGGCGTCGTACTGGTGGCCGCGTTCGTGGTCATCGAGACCCGCACGGCGCAGCCGATCACCCCGCTGAAGCTGTTCGCGGACCGGAACCGCACCGGCGGCCTGGTGATGATGCTCTGCATCGCCGCCGCCATGTTCGGCATCTTCTTCTACATCACGCTCTTCGTGCAGGGCCCGCTGGACTACAGCCCGCTCAAGGCCGGCTTCGCCTTCATGCCGATCAGCGCCTCGATCATCGTGGCCGCCCAGCTGGCGTCCACCCTGCAGGCCAAGTACGGCCCGAAGCCGTTCATGGCGGGCGGCGCGCTGCTCGTCACCGTCGGACTCACCTGGCTGACCTTCATGAACGCGGACAGCGGCTACGTGGACGGCATCCTCGGCCCCACCGTGGTCTTCGGGTTCGGCATGGGCCTGGTCTTCGTCCCGGTCATGCTGCTCTCCGTCGCGGGCGTCTCCGGCCAGGAGACCGGCGCCGCCTCCGGCCTGCTGAACTCGATGCAGCAGATCGGCGGTTCGCTCGGCCTGTCGATCCTGACCACGGTGTTCGCGCACTACGCCACCGCCGAGGCCAAGGTCCAGCTGCCCGGTTTCATGGCTACGGCCACCCCGGAGCAGAAGGCCTGGCTGCTGGAGAAGCAGGAGTTCCCGAAGGGCACCGGCGCCGCCAACGAGGTGCTCGCGCAGGGCATCTCGCACGGCTTCGTCGTCGGTGCCGTGATGGCGGGCCTGGCCTTCGTGATCGCGGTCGTCGCCATCAAGGCGAAGGCCTCCGACCTGCCCTCGGACGCGGCCGGCGTCGCCATGCACTGACCCGGACCCCGCCTCGGCGGGCGCACCGGACGCAACACCGCAGGGGCCGGTCGGGAGCACACTCCCGACCGGCCCCGTCGCATCCCCCACCCCCGACGCGCCCCGACCCCGCCCCAGACCCCCCGCCCCGGCCCCCCGGCCCCGGCCCCCCGCGCTCAGCCCTCGAAGGCGTAGTCGCGGTTCATGCCCACCCGGTCGCAGGCGTCCTCCGCGTACGAGTAGTGCTCCGGCATCGGCCGTTCGGCCAGGATCCCGTGCGCCCGCGACTCGGCCAGACTGGTGGCGTACCAGGGCGCGTCGCCCTTCGTCCGCAGGTTGTACGCCAGCAGGCTCAGCGCACAGGTCCGGTAGTCACCGGGCAGCCGGTCCAGGGTCGGAGCGGCGTCCGCCGAGAGGTGGCGGACGTTGCGCAGATCGATCTGCCCGGTCCGCTCGAACCGGGCCACGTTGTGCTCCGCGACCATCGCGTCCGGCCCCATCAGCCCGTAGACGGCGGCGGCCGCCGCCGCGCTCAGCACCGCCGCACGCGGCAGCCAGCCCGCCGACGGGGTCAGGCCCGCCACGATCAGCAGCACGAACACCACGCCCAGCCAGAGTTCGACCGCCAGCACCCAGAGCCGGAGGGTGGTCAGGCCGGAGGCGTCCACGTAGAACCACATCCGCCCCAGCGCCGAGGCCACCACCACCAGGGTCAGCAGGCAGAGCGCGCCGAGCAGCAGCCGCACCAGCCGGCGGTCGGCCTCCGTCCCGCGCGGCGCCCAGCGCCTGGCGAGCGCGACGACCACCAGGGTCAGCACGGTGACCACCAGCAGCTGCCAGAAGCCCTGCCGGGCGTACTCGGAGCGGCTCATCCCGGTGCGCTCGAGGATCGCCTCTGCGCCGCCGAGCACCACCACCGCCTGGAGCACCACGAAGGCGCCGAACATGAGGTTCAGCGCGGCCAGCGGCAGGGCCCACTCCAGCCGGCCCCGGGCACGGCCCGGCCGGACCTCCGTGAGGTCCCAGCGCCGCGGACCCGCCGCGATGTGGGCGAAGCCCAGGGCGGTCGCCAGACCGAGCGCGAACAGGGCCGCGCGAGCCGGGACCTCACCGAGGTCCAGGCTGGGGACGAGGCTCTCCAGGACGTTCGCCATGGCCGCGTCCGCTCCGGCGAACAGGGCGCCGAAGACGGTCAGCAGCACCACCGCCACCAACACGCCCTTGAGCACCGGGACCACCTGGCTCCGCTCCGCGACACGACGGCCGCGCAGGGTCCGGCCGGCCCACACCAGGCCGGGCACGAGCTGCCAGAGCAGACCCGGCAGCGCGAGCAGGACACCGGTCCAGCGCCGTCCGCCGTGCAGTGCGAGGGAGGCGAGGGCCACCGCCGAGGCCGTGCTCAGCAGCACCGGCCAGTCGGCCTCGTACAGCGCCGGAACGGCGAGCAGGGCGAGCGCGAGCGCGCTCCACAGCACCGTCCACACCCTCGGCCGACGACCGGCGGCCCGGGCGGCGACCCCGGCACCGACCGTGACGACCGCGGCGCAGAGCAGCAGATTGACGCCCAGTCCGTCGATCAGCAGCCAGGAGCTGAGCAGACCGGCGAGCACCGCCGCCAGCACCGTCCGGCCGGTGGCCGGGGCCTTCCGCTCCGGGTCGCTGGGCCGCAGCCACTGGAACGGCTGCGGCGCGGGGGTGCCGGGCGCCCGGTACGGACCGGCACCGGGAGCAGCACCGGGGCCGTAACCACCGGCGCCGTAACCACCGGGCCCGTAACCGCCCGGCCCGTGACCGCCGGCAGGACCGAAGGCCCCGGCAGGACCGGCCATCGGCGCACCGGCACCGCCTCCGGCCCCCGCCCCCTCCCCGGCGCCAGTACCGCCGGCACCGGGCCGGGGCGGCACTCCGTCCGCGGCGGGCATGCTGAATCCGGACATGGGATCCCCCTCAATGGTCGGGTGGGAACGCGGAATCCACCCTCCGGGCGGTCCGCCGACGAGCACGCGGAACCACACCGGCGGGAACACCGGGCACCACGGCCGAAGCCGACTGTAGACCATTCTGAACAGGTTCAAAAACACCGGGCCGGGCTCTGTCACACCCCTGTGACAGAGCCCGGCCCGAAGCCGGGGAGGTACCGGGAGGAGCCGCGGACGAAGCGCGCCGGCGTCAGTACGTCCCGTAGAGCGAGTAGCGGAAGGAGTCCTTCACCGCGGGCCCGAAGTCCGCCGGCCAGGTCCCGAACGGCACCACCGTGTTGCTGTACGCCCCCTGCCCGGCGGTGCCGGTCGAGTAGTTCATGTTGTTCACCGTGGTGCTGGTGCCGTTGGTGTTGTAGACGAACCAGTACGAGGTGTTGGCGCTCAGGGTGAGGTTCACCGGCAGCGAGTTCCACGCGTTGGCGGTCAGCGTGCCCGAGGCCGTGGCGGCCACCAGCGTGCCCGGCGAGCCCCCCGCGTCGGTGTAGACGGCCAACTGGTACCGGTTGTTGGGCGCCGCGGCGATCGGCCCGACGTGCACGCTCAGCGCGGTGAGCGCCGCCGGATCGGCCCCGGTGGTCACCCGGCTGCCGTTCAGGTGGTTGGAGTCGGTGTCGTCGACCAGCGACCCCACGGCCGTGTTCCCGATCGTCCGGGGCTCCGCTCCCCCGGTGGTGAAGGAGAACGTGTACGGGGCGGCCAGGGCGTTCCCGGACCGGTCCCGGACGCCCTGGACGGTCGCGGTGTACCCGGTCGTGAGCGCCAGCGGGGCGGCCGGCGTGAACACCACCCCGTTCGCCGCCGCGTCATGGGCCACCGACCCCGCGACCGCCGCCCCGCCGGCCGTGGTCCGCAGGGTGACGGACCCGCCGCCGACGCTCGCCGGGTCCAGCGGCTCGTTGAAGGAGAACCGCACCGCCGTGCCCGGGGCCACCCCGGCTGCGGCGCCGGCCGGGTTGGTGCCGATCACCGTGGGCGCGGTGGTGTCCTGCCCGTAGCTCGCGCTGTACGAGCCGACCGCGCCGTCGAAGAACGCGTAGGCGATGCCCTTGACCGTCTCGACCCGGTACGGCACCGGGTGGCCGCCCGAGGTGATCCCGGTCAGCGTCCCGGCGGCCGCGTCGACCGGCAGCATGGCGCGCAGTCCGTTGGCCCCGCCGGTGATGCCGAAGGTCAGCGTGCTCCCGTTCCAGGCCAGCCCGGTGAAGGCCGAGGCGTTGCGCCCGTCCAGCCAGGTGAGCATCTGCCGGCCGGAGACCACCGGGGCGCCGTGCGCCTTGGCGGCGGCGACGACCGCGTCCGAGGCCGCGGAGGCGGCGAAGTCGGTGTGGATGTTGGCGGTCAGCGCCGCGTAGTAGCCCTTGGCCCCGTACGCGGCGTCGAGCAGGGTGTCGACGGTGCCGGGGTACGACTGGCCGGACTCGTCGGTGAGCTGGGTGGTGGCCTGGTACTCGTCGATCACGCTGCCGTCGGTGTCGGCGAAGCGCATGATCTGCGCCGTGCCGTTGAAGTAGCCGGGCCGGTCCTGGGTGAAGTTCGACGGGTAGAAGTAGTAGTCGGTGTCCAGCCGGATCCCGTTGGCGAGCTTGGTCCTCGCCTGGGTGGCCCAGTCGTCCCACTCCACGCAGTGGGTGCGGCTGCTCGACGGGTTCGGCAGGTTCGGGTACTTGGCCCGCCAGGCCGCCAGCTGGTCCCGGTAGTAGCCCTGCAGGACGGAGGTGCTGCCCCAGGGGCGGCAGTTGGTGCTGACGTGCACGCCGACCTCGAAGCCCTGGTCGCTGTACGCCTTCGCCTGGGCCGGGGTGAGCGGGTCGTCCGTGTAGATGTAGGAGGAACCGCGGACGCACTCCCAGTCGGCGACCGAGCAGCCGGGCGGGCTCTGCGCGATGTAGCCGTCCCAGCGGCCGGCCGTGCCGCCCACGCCGTGGTCGTCCCCGGTCATCACCACCACGGCCTTGACGTCGCGCGGGAAGTACCAGAAGCGCGGCAGCGGCCGGTCGGTGGAGGCGAGCTGGGTGAGCAGGTTGGCGAGCAGCCGCTGCTGCTCGTCGGCGATCGGGATCAGCGCCTTGTCCAGGTCGTTCCAGTCGGGCTGGCCGCCGGTGCCGAAGAACATCTCGCTGGCCTCGTAGCCGTCGACGCCGTCGCGCTGCTGGCCGGCCCAGGCGGCGTTGCCCTGCCGGGTCTGCACCACCGACTTCGCGAGGTCGTAGCTGAACGCGGCGGCGCGGCCGCTGCCGGCCGTGCGCAGGCTGACCGCCGGGTTGGCGGTCGCGGTCGCGGAGTCGCTGTACAGCGTGGCGACGGCGGTGGCGCCGTTCAGCGTGTAGAGGTCCGCGGGGCCGTGGTAGCCCATGGTGTCACCGGTGATCCCGGCGCCGGGCGCGGCACCGGTGTTCACCTTGAGGTAGGCGTCGGCGCGGGTGCCGGTGGCCGGGGTGAGCCCGAACAGCGGCGCGAGCTGCCGGTCCGGGCGCATCGCGACCAGTTCGCCGCCACCGTTGGTCCAGTTGGTGAACAGCGCGGCCTGGGCGGCGGTGAGCGGCATCTCACCGAGCAGCACCACGTCGGCGGAGGCGAGCACCGACGCGGTCACGGCCGAGACGTCCACCTGGCGGTAGGCGTTCAGGCCCTCGGCCTTGAGGATCTCGGCCAGGTACCGGGTGTACGGATTGGCCTGGCTGGTGACCAGCAGGATCGGGCCCTCGGCGCCCGGGCCCGCGCTCGGCGGCGGGGGCGGCGGGGCCGCCTCGGTGGTGTAGGTGGCGTAGATCGAGAAGCTCAGCCCGCTGCTGGTGACCGCGCCCGCGGTGGCCGGCCAGTTGCCGAACGCCAGGCCGCCGTTGCCGTACACGCTGGTGCCGCCCGGGCTGTAGCGCAGGTTGTTGACCGCCGGACCGGAGCCGTTGGTGTTGTAGGCCAGCCAGTACGGCGTGTTGGCGGTCAGGCTCGCCGTCAGCGGGACGGTGTTCCAGCCCGGTCCGGTGAGGGTGGCGGTCGCGCTGCTCGCCAGCAGGGCGCCCGGGCTGCCGCCGTTGTCCTGATAGATCGCGGTCTGGAAGCGGTTGTTGGGCGCGGCGTCCACGCCGTCCACGTACACCGAGACGCTGCTGACCGTTCCGCCGGCCGAACCGGTCACGTACCGCGAGGCGTTGAGGTAGTTGGAGTCGGCCGTGTCGGTGGCGGTGCCGACCGCCGTACTGCCGAGCGTCGCCGTGACGGCCTCCGCCGGGGGCGCGCCCGGCCCGGCCACCACCGCCGCCGCCGTGGTCAGGGCGGCCAGCAGGACTCCGGCCCGGCGCCACCACCGCCCTCCTACGCGCCCGGCGCTCCGACCGCCACCGTGTCTGTCCGTGCGCCCGCCCAGGCGTGTGCCCGTGTCTGCCATGACCGCCCCCCTGTGTCATCTCGGCCGACCAGCCCCTAACGGTGTACCGGCAACCCACCGATCGTGTCCACGAAATCGTCACATTCGCCATGGAACGGCCTGAACCCTGACGTTCCCGCGGGCAGCACCGGGCAGCGGGCGAACAGGCCGACCGGGCGGCCGGGCGGAACGGGCGGCCGGGCGGAACGGGCGACCAGGCGAATCAGGCCGACCGAGCAGAACGGCCGGCCGGGCGGAACGGGCGGAACGGTGTCAGCCCTTGACCGAACCGGCCAGCAGCCCGCGCACGAAGTAGCGCTGGAGCGCGAAGAACACCGCCAGCGGAATCACGATGGACAGGAACGCCCCCGCCGTCAGCAGCTCCCACCGCCCGCCGAAGGACCCGGACAGCTGCGCCAGCCGGACCGTCATCGGCGCCACCTCCGGGGTGCCACCGGCGAAGGTGAGCGCCACCAGCAGGTCGTTCCAGACCCAGAGGAACTGGAAGATCGCGAACGAGGCCAGCGCGGGCGTGCAGAGCGGCAGCACGATCGAACGGAAGATCTTGAAGTGCGAGGCGCCGTCCACCACCGCCGCCTCCATAAGGTCACGGGGAAGCTGGGCGATGAAGTTGTGCAGCAGGAAGATCGCCAGCGGCAGCGCGAACATGGTGTGCGCCAGCCACACCGGCGCGTAGGTGCCCTTGAGGTCGAGCGCCGGCAGCAGCGTCAGCGAGCCCAGGTGCGCACCGCCCGAGAACAGCTGGAGCAGCGGGATCAGCGCCATCTGCAGCGGCACCACCTGGAGCGCGAAGACCACGAAGAACAAGGTGTCGCTGCCCCGGAAGCGCACCCAGGCCAGCGCGTAGGCGGCCATCGCCGCCAGCGCCAGCGGGAAGAGCGTGGCCGGGACGCTGATCGCCAGCGAGTTCACCAGGAAGGGCATCAGACCGGTGGAGACGCCGGAGCCGCCCTCGAACAGCACGGTGTGGTAGTTGTCCAGCCCGAGGTCCGGGTGGAGCAGGGCGTTCCACCAGCCGTCCGCGGTGACGTCCCGTTTCGGACGCAGCGAGGTGACCAGCAGCCCCAAGGTGGGCACGGTCCACAGCACCGTCACCACGATCACGAACACCGAGGCCAGCGGTGCGGAGAAGGCCTTCCGGACGGCGCCGCCGTCCCGCCGTACGCTCATCGGACCGCACGCTCCTTGCGCAGCTGGAGGATGTTGTAGGCCACCAGTGGCAGCACCGCGAGGAAGAGGATCACCGCCAGCGCGCTGCCCCGTCCGGTGTTGAACTGGACGAAGGACTGCGAGTACATCTCGTTGGCCAGCACCTGGGTGCCGAAGTTGCCTCCGGTCATGGTGCGGACGATGTCGAAGGCCTTCAGCGTGGTGATCATCACCGTGGTCAGCACCACCACCACCGTGGTGCGGATCATCGGCACGGTGATGTGCCGGAAGAGCCGCAGCCCCTGGGCGCCGTCCAGCCGGGCCGCCTCGGTGACCTCGTCCGGGATCGCCTTGATCGCCGCTGACAGCACCACCATGGCGAAGCCGGTCTGCACCCACACCATGACCGCCATCAGCAGGAAGGTGTTGAGCGGCTGGGCGAGCATCCAGTTCGGCGGGTCGTCCCAGCCCAGCCAGATCGCCAGCTGACTGAGCAGGCCGATCTGCCGCTGCGAGTGGTCCCGCGACTCGTAGACGAACTTGAAGATGATCGAGGCGCCGACCAGGGAGATCGCCATCGGCATGAAGATCAGCGACTTGTAGACCGCCTGGCCGCGCATCCGGTCCACCAGCAGGGCCAGCACGAGCCCGAGCCCGGTCGCCGCCAGCGGGGCGATCACCAGCCAGAGCAGCGTGTTGACCAGCACCTCGCGCACCGAGCCGGTGGTGAGGGCCCAGCCGAAGTTCTCGCCGCCGACGAAGCGGCTGCTGTCGTCGCTGTACAGGCTCAGGTAGACGGTGCGGACCAGCGGCGCGACCAGGCCGAGCAGCAGCAGGACCAGCGCCGGGCCGAGCAGCACCAGCACGGCCAGCGGGCGGGCGATCCGGCCGGAGGCGCGGCCGGCGACCAGGAAGACCAGCAACAGGATGCCGAGGAAGCCGGCGATCGCACCGAGGCCGTTGCCGAACTTGACCATCGCGTCGCCCCAGGCACCGGCGGCGAGGGACATGGCGTCACGTCCTTTCCCAACGGGAGGCGGAACGGGGTTACCGGGGAGCGGGGTTACCGGGGAGCGGGGGAACCAGAAGCAGGGGAACCGGGAAGCAGGGCACCCGGGAGGCAGGGGAACCGGGCAGCCGACGTCCCGGGACCCGGCCGCACCGGACGGCGTACGCGACGGACCACGGCCACGAACGCACCGGACCGGGAGGCAGCCGGAAGCGGAGGGGGCGGGCGGTGCGGGTGGGTGGCCCCGCACCGCCCTTCGGCAGGTGGTCCTGCGACGCGCGCCGCTACTGCGGCCAGGCGGCGTCGATGTCCGCGGCGGTCTTCTGGATCGACTGCCCCTCGGCGAACCAGGCGGTGAGCGACTTCCACTCCTGCCCGGCACCGACCGCGGCCGGCATGAGGTCCGAACCGTCGAACCGGAAGGTCGCCGCCGGGTCGGTCAGCGCGTCGGCGGAGATCCGGTCGATCGGATCGGTGTACAGGCTCTTGTCCACACCCTGATTGGCCGAAACCCACCCGGTCGCGGCCTTCACCCGGCTGCTCGCCCAGTCCGAGCTGGACAGGTAGTTCTGCACCGCCTGCACCTCGGGCCGGCTCGCGAACGCGGTGAGGAACTCGCCGCCGCCCTCGACCGGGTTGGGCACCGAGGGGTTCACCGCCGGCAGGTGGAAGGCGAAGATGTCGCCGTCCGGGCCGATCTTCGTGTCCTTGGGCCACTGCGCCTTGTAGAACGAAGCCTGCTGCAGCATCAGGCACTTGCCGGTGAGGATCGGCGTGCCGGCGTCCTGGAAGGTCGTGGTGGCGATCGACTTCACGTCACCGTAGCCGCCGTTGACCCAGGCCGGGTTCTGCATCCAGTCGGCGACCGTCCGCATCGCCGTGGCGATCTTCGGGTCGGAGAACTTCACCTGGTGGTTCACCCACTGGTCGTAGACCTCGCCGCCGTACGTGCCGAGGACCACCTCCTCCAGCCAGTCGGTGGCCGGCCAGCCGGTGGCCGTGCCGGAGGCGATGCCGCCGCACCACGGCTTGGCGCCGCCGCCCGCCTTGGCGATCCGGTCGCTGAGCGCCATCAGGTCGGCCCAGGTCTTCGGGACCTCGTAACCGGCCTGCTTGAAGGTCTTGGGCGAGTACCAGACCAGGGACTTCATGTTGGCGCTCATCGGCGCCGCGTAGAAGGTGCCGTTGACCGAGCCGTAGGTCTTCCAGACCGGGCTCCACTTCTCCTGGTTCGCCACGGTCTGCTGCGGCGGCTTGACCACCTTGCCGCTCTTGACCATCTGCGCGAGCAGACCGGGCTGGGGGATGATCGCGAAGTCCGGGGCGTTGCCGCCGCTCACCCGCACCGGCAGCTGGGACTCGAAGTCGTTGCTGCCCTCGTAACTGATCCGGATACCGGTGCACCGGGCGAAGTCGGCCCAGGACTTCTCCAGATTGTCCGACTCAGGGCTGAGGATCGAGGCGAACACCGTCACCGTGGTGCCCGCGTGGCCGGCGTAGGGCTGGTAGCGGGCGCAGTCGCCGGACAGGGTCTGGCCCCCGCCCCCACCCGAACCTCCCGAACTGTCGGTGCTGTTGGAACAGGCCGCGGTCAGGGCCGCGACGGCCAGCAGGGCGACCGCCGCCACCGGACGGCGACGACGACGGGCGGAGAACGGGGGCGGCACGGTGATGGACGGCACGGTCGGGGTGGAAGTCAACGCGGTCCTCCTCGCCGGGGCGTGAACGCTCGGCTGTGCGACAGAACGGCATTGCGCTGTACCGGAGTTCGACGTTCGACATGGACGCGGCGGCCGGCCGATCCGACGACGGTAACGCAGCCGGGACCTGCCGCCAAGGTCCGGGCACGCCCTTCACCACCGCGTGCCCCAGTTGTGACCCGGGCCGCCGGGCACCCACGGGGCCCGACGGCCGGGCATTCCGGGCGCTCCCGCCGACCGGCCGCCCCGACCGTCAGAACAGCCGGACCGGCAGCTCCTTCAGCGCGTTCACCACCAGCGAGCCGCTCGGCCGCAGCTCCTCGTCCGGCACCGCCAACGACAGCCCCGGGAAGCGCTCGAACAGCGCCGGCAGCGCGATCCCCGCCTCCAACCGGGCCAACGGCGACCCCGGGCAGACGTGCGGGCCGTGACCGAACGACACGTGCCGGATCGGGTCCCGGGTCACGTCGAACACCTCGGCCGTCACCCCGTGCTGCGCCGGGTCCCGGCCGATCGCGTTGTAGGACACCAGCACCGGCTCCCCGGCCGGAATCACCGTGTCGCCCACCGCCACCTCCTCGGTGGTGAACCGGAACAGGAAGTTGCTGGTCGGCGGCGTCCAGCGGAGCGACTCCTCCACCACCGCGTCCCAGCCGACCTTGCCCGCCCGCACCAGCGCCAGCTGGTCCGGATGGGCAAGAAGCGCCCGAACCGCGTTGCCGATGAGGTTCACCGTGGTCTCGTGACCCGCCGCGATGATCACCCGCAGGGTGGCCGCCGCCTCCGCGTCGGTCAGCGCACCGCCCTCGGTGTCGGCCTGCAGCAGCACGCTCGCCAGATCCTCACCGGGGGCCGAACGGCGCTGCGCCACCACCCCGTTGACGAAGGCGTTCAGCCCGGCGATGGTCGCCTGGATGCCCTCCGGATTCGGGCGGGCGCCGAAGAACCGCTCGTAGAGGTCGCGCAGCAGCGCGTGCTCCGACTCCGGGACCCCGAGCAGCGAGCAGATCACCGTCATCGGCAGCGGGAACGCGAAGGCGGACTTCAGGTCCACCACCGGCTCCCCCGCCGCCAGGGTGTCCAGCAGGTCCCGGGTGATCTCCTCCACCCGCGGACGCATCAGCTCCACCTGGCGCGGGGTGAACGCGTGCGCCACCAGCGCCCGCAGCCGCCGGTGCTCCGCGCCGTCGGTGGTCACCATGCTCGGACCGGGCACCGCCAGACCGATCAACGGCCACGTCTTCGGCACCTCGCCGCGCTGGAACGCCGCCCAGTGCCGGGCGTCCTTCACCAGCCGGGCATCGGTCAGCAGCTCACGGGCGGGCGCGTGCCGGGTCACGGCCCAGGCGGACACGCCACCGGGCAGCTCCACCGGCACCACCGGACCGGCGGCGCGCAGCAGCGCGCCCTCGGCGGCGTTGTCGCGGGCCAGCGGGTCGAGGACGAACGGGGCGGGGGCGGTCATGGCTACAGCACTCCTTCGGTTCTGGTGAAGCGGTACAGCGACCCCGGCACCACCGGGGCTCCCGGATCCCGGGCCGGACCCGGGCCGGGATCCGGGCCGGGATCCGGACCAGGCCGGCCGCGGACCAGGTCGGCCGCGGACCAGGCCGGCCGCGGAAGCTGCCGGCCCCGGCCCGGACCCGGCCCGCGCCGGGAAGCGGACTCAGCCCGCGTATCCCGGGGCGAACGACACCGGCAGCGCCACCAGCCCGCGCACCCAGGCCGACGGCCGCCACACCAACGCGTGCTCGGCCACCGCCAGCCGCAGGTCCGGCAGCCGGTCCAGCAGCACCTCGACCGCCGTCGTCGCGATCACCTCGGCCGCCTCCTGGGCCGGGAACGGACAGCCGTGCTCGCCGTACGAGTAGCTCAGGTACGCCCGGTTGCCCTCGGCCGGCCGCCCGTCCGACTGCCGCACCGAGGGGTCCGCGTTGGCCCCCGCGAAACCCAGCAGCAGCATGTCCCCGGCGGCGATCCGCTGCCCGCCCAACTGGGTGTCCCTGGTCGCCCAGCGGCCCGCGAAGATCTGCGTCGGGGTGTCCTCCCACAGCGCCTCGTTCAGCGCCTGGCTGATGCTGCGCCGACCGCCCGACAACGAGGCGGCGAACCGCTCGTCCGTGAGCATCAGCCGCAGCGCGTTGGACATCCAGTACGAGGTCGGCTGGTGACCGGCGATCAGCATCACCCGCAGGTCCCGCATGATCTCGTCGTGGTTGAGACCCGCCGGGTGCGCCAGCATCCGCGAGGCGACGTCGTCCCCCGGGTGCGCCGCCTTCTCCTCGACCAGCTCCAGCATCACGGCGAGCAGCCGCTGCGCACCGGCCGGCGCGTCGGGGCCGCCGTCCAGCATGGTCAGCAGGCCCTCGATGAGCACCGGGGCCTGCTCCTCGCTCAGCCCGAGCACCCGGCAGAGCACCAGCAGCGGCAGCCGGTGGGCGTACTCGGCGACCAGGTCCGCCTCGCCGCGCCCGGCGAACCCGTCGATCAGCCGGTCCGCCAGCTCCTCGCAGTGCTTGCGCAGCTCGTACGGGTCGACGGCGGCCAGCGCGTCGGTGACCGCCGCCGAACGCCGGACGTGCTCCTCGCCCTCGGCGTAGAGGATCGACGGCACCGGCGCCATCATCGGCTTGAGCGGCCAGTCCTCGGCGACGGTCGCCCAGCCGCTCCAGCGGGTGGAGTCCCGGCCGAACAGCTGCGGCTGGCCGGTGACCAACTGGAGCTCGCGGTAGCCGATCACCAGCCAGGCCGGCACCCCGCCGGCCAGTTCGACCGGCGCGACCGGACCGTGCCCGGCCCGCATCTCCCGGTAGACCTGGGAGGGGTCGGTCTGGAAGCGCGGCCCGTACAACGGGGTGGCGCCGGCGTGGGCCGGGCAGCCCGGCGGCGGGGTGGCGGCGGGCTCGGTCACGGGGTGCTCTCCTCAAGGACGGGGGCGGCGGCGGAGGCGGGGGTGCCCGCCGTCTCGGCCTCGACCCGGGCGGTCAGGTGGCGGACCAGCTCGATCAGCACCTGCTTGCCGGACTCCCGGTCCCGGGCGTCGCAGTCCAACAACGGCACCTCGGGCGGCAGGTCGAGCGCCTCCCGGACCTGGTCCAGGGTGTGGGTCGGGTCGCCGAAGTTGTTGCGGGCGACGACGAAGGGCGTGCCGTGGTGCTCCAGCCGGTCGATGGCGTACCAGGAGTCCGCCAGCCGCCGGGTGTCCACCAGCACGACGGCCCCCAGGGCGCCGGAGAACAGCCGGTCCCAGAGGAACCAGAACCGCTCCTGCCCCGGTGCGCCGAACAGGTACAGCACCTGGCTCGCGGAGAGGGTGATCCGGCCGAAGTCGAAGGCGACCGTGGTCGACCGCTTGCCCCAGGCGCCGGTGGGATCGTCGATCCCCTCCCCGGCGCTGGTCAGGGTCTCCTCGGTGTTCAGCGGACGGATCTCGCTGACCGCGCCGACCAGGGTGGTCTTGCCCACGCCGAAGCCGCCGACCACGACGATCTTCAGCGCGTTGTCGGCGGTGCGGCGCAGCGGTGTCCGCCCGCTCGGCCGCGGGTCCCGGCCCTCAGAGCCGTTGGAGTCCATGCAGTACCTGCTTCAGCGTGTCGAGATCGGGCAGCCGGGCCTTGTTGGGGGCGAACCGGGGGTGGCGGGCGGTGATCGACCCGGCCTCCAGCAGGTCGCCGAGGAGGATCTTCACCACCGACACCGGCAGCGCCAGCTCCGCGGCGACCTCCACCACGGCGGTCGGCGCCTCGCACATCCGCAGGATGCGCGCGTGCTCCGACTGCATGCCCGACGCCGGCTCCCGCTCGGCGACGATCAGCGTGACCAGGTCGAACGCGTTCTCCGGGGCCCGGCTGCGGCCCCGGGTGATGGTGTAGAGGCGGTCCGGGTCGTCGTCCCGGCCCGGCCGGACCGGCCGCCCGTCGGTGTTCCCCCCGCGCCCGCTCATGCCCGGGCGCTCCCGTCGGCCACCGGGCCGTCCGCCCCGACCGCGCCCTCCCGGGCCGGCGCGCTGAGGTGGACGCCGATCTGCTCGATCAGCCCGTGCATGTTGTGGCCGACCACACCCACGTCGGCGTCCTCGTCCGTGACCACGGCGAGGTGGGCACCCTCACCGGCGGCCACGATGCACAGCACTCCGCCGTGGAACTCGGTCATCGACTGCCGCACACCGCCGGTGCCGTCGCCGAACTCGATCGACGCGCCGTGCGCCAGGCTCTGCAGACCGGAGGCGATCGCGGCGAGCTGGTCGGCCCGGTCGTTGCCGAGGCCGGAGGTGTGGCACAGCTTGAGGCCGTCGGCGGACAGCACCAGGGCGTGCCGGGTGCCGGGGGTGTTGGTCAGCAGGTTTTCCAGCAGCCAGTCGAGGTCGCGGTCGGTGGCACTGCTCATCGGAAGTCCTTCTCGGTGACGGGGGAGGCGTCGGACGCGCGGTCCGCGGCGGACCGCGTGCCCGGGGTGTCCTGGACCGGTACGGCGCCCTCGGCCGGTGCGGGGGCACCGGCGGGCGCGGGGTTCGGGGCGGCGGCGGGCGCGGCGGCGGCGGACGCGGCCGCAACAGGCACGGCTGCGGCGGGAACGGCGGCGGCAGCAGGCGCGGCAGTGGCTGCGGGCAGGGCGGCCCGGCGGAAGGCGCCCAGCCTGGCGGCCGCCGTCGCCCCGTCGGGACGGGCGGGCCGCTCGGCGGGAGCCGTCGCCGGGGAGGCGGCGGCCATGGTCCGGCCGCGACGGCGCTGCGGCAGACCGCTGTCGGTGACGGCGGGCGCGGCGGTGGCCGGTTCGGCGGGCGGACCGGCCACCGCAGCGGCGGGCGCGACCGGCGCGGCGGGCGCCGGACGGGCGGGAGTGAGCGCGGGGCGCGGCCCCGTACCGACCGCCCGCTCGACCACGCGCTCGACCGGCGCGGGCAAGGGGGCCGGCACCGTCGCGGGATGCGTGACCAACTGCTGCGGAATCAGCACCACCACCCCGGTGCCGCCCCGCGCCGACGGGCGGAAGGAGATCTGCAGCCCGTGCTTGCGGGCCAGCACGCCGACCACCGCGAGTCCGATCCGGGTCCCCGCCGACAGCGTGGTGAGGTCCAGCGACTCTGCGGAGACGGCCCGTTCGGCGCGGCGCAGCCAACTGTCGCTCAGTCCCAGGCCGCTGTCCTCGACGGTGACGACCAGGCCGGCCGGCACCTCCTCGACGTACACGTGCACCTCGGCCGGCGGCGCGGAGAACGTGGTCGCGTTGTCCAGCAGTTCGGCGAGCGCGTGCATCACACCCTCGGCGGCGAACCCGGCGACCGCCGCCGTGCTCGCGTTGTGCAGCCTGACCCGCTGGTAGGCGCCGATCCGGCCGAGGGCGCCGCGCAGCACCGACTCCACCGGGATCGGCCGGCCCCAGCGACGGCCCGAACGGGCGCCGGTCAGCACCGCGATGCTGTCGGCCATCCG
Source organism: Kitasatospora sp. NPDC089913 (assembly GCF_044748625.1). NCBI lineage: Bacteria > Bacillati > Actinomycetota > Actinomycetes > Kitasatosporales > Streptomycetaceae > Kitasatospora > Kitasatospora sp. NPDC089913. The sequence continues at coordinate 115,982 of NZ_JBIVGI010000018.1, forward strand.
GCCCGCCTGGGCGGTCGAGTGGTCCAGCCGCAGCAGATCGCCGAGGACCTCCTCGTCGTGCCGGTGCTGCATCTCGCGCAGTTCCGCGTGCATGCTCGTGGCCAGGGCCTGCACCCGGCCGGCCGCGGTGGCGCAGACCGCCAGGGCGGCGGCCCGCTGCCGCTCGCCGCGGCCGATCTCCTCCGCCACGGCGCGCAGCAGCGGACGCTGCGGGTGGTCGCGGTGCGCGGCCAGGGCGGCGTCCACGGTCGCGCCGCTCCGCAGCCGCGCCACGAGGACGGGCAGCACCTCGTCGGCGATCCGGTCCACGGCGGCCCGCTCGGCGCGCTCCGCCTCGGCCCGTTCCCGGGCCCCGGTCGCCTCCGCGCGGGCGGCGGCGACCTCCTGCTCGGCCCGGGCGAGTTCCGCCCTGGCCTCGTCGCGCTCGGCCTCGGCGGCGCCGGCCCGTGCCTTGGCGGCGGTCTCGCTCTGCCTGGCGGCGCCGGCGACCACGAGGGCGGTCATCGACTCGCCCTCCCACCGGCCCAGTTCCAGCTCCAGCCGGCGGGCCCGTTCGGTGGCGCTGCCGGCCTGCCGGACGGCGATCAGCCAGAGCACGGTGACCGCCGCGACGGCGGCCGCGGTCAGCGGCTGCCCGGCGTCGAAGGCCCGCATCACCCCGACCGGCCCGGCCACCGCCGCCAGCAGGGCGGCAGCCGCCACAACGGCCCTGGTGCGCACGTCGGATCGACGGGTGGGCCCAGCGTCGGGGCTGGTGGTTTCTGTCATCGGTGCGGTGTCCTCGGCAGAAGTCGGGCAAATGCGCGACCGCCCGGCCGACGTCGTGGAACGTCTCCGGGCGGTGTTTCGGTTCACGCAGTCGGCCGATCATATCCATTCAGACGATGTGCTCAAACGGTAAGTTGACGGTCAGTCTCTTCCGGCCACGCTCCGTATACCGATCCACCTCCATCCCCTCACTCCATCGCCACCTCGACCGCACGTCGCACCTCGGCGAGGTCCAGCCCGTGGCCGGCGACGACCCGCGCCCCGAGCCCCTCCCCCTCACGGAGCACCCCGAGCAGGAGGTGGCCGACCGCGATGTGCCCGGACTTCATCCGCAGCGACTCGCGCAGCGACAGTTCCACCGCCTTGCGCGCCGGCGCGGTGAACGGGCTCCGACCCTCGGCGCGGAACCACCCCCGCCGCCTCGGTTCCGGCTGCGGCGGGGAGTCCAGCGCCCCCGCCCCGAACACGGACTCCACCGCCTCGCGCACCGCCTCCAGGTCCACCCCGATCGAGGCCAGTGCCTGCGCGTCGCCACCCGTCCCGAGCAGCCGACCGACGGCCCGCCGGGCCTCCGTGTGGTCGAGCCCGGCCTCGATCAGCACCCGGGCCGCCGGGTCCGCCGGCTCGGCCAGGACCGCCAGCAGCAGGTGCTCGGTCCCGACGTGCCCGTGCCCCAGCTCCGCCGACTCGCGCCCCGCCTGCCCGACCGCCCGCCGGGCCTCCTCGGTGAATCGCTCGAACATCGCTCAGTCCCCGTCCTTCCCGCTTCCACCGGCGTCGCGCCGCGCGTACTTCTTGTGCACCGCCTGCCTGGTCACCCCGAGGCAGACCGCGATGTCCTGCCACGACCAGCCCTGGTCCCGCGCGCTGCCGACCTGCAACCCCTCCAGCCGGTCCGCCAGGTCCCGCAACGCCCGGACCGCCCGGAGCCCCACGGCCGGATCCCGACTGGCCGCCGCGGCCGCCAGTTCTCCGCTCTCGTTCATACTGTCAACCTAGGTTGACGCCGGTGAGATGTCAACCAAAGTTGACAGAAAAGCCGAAAAGGCGGGGCGAGGACATCGCTGTCCTCGCCCCGCCTTCAGTACCGGCTCACCTCACTCGGGAGGCGGCGGCTGCGCTCAGCTGCAGCCGCTGGTGGAGCCGCAGCCTTCGCAGAGGTAGCAGCTGCCCGCGCGGCGCATCTTGGTGCCGCAGGAGAAGCAGAGCGGCGCGTCGGCGTTCATGCCCAGCTGGATCTCCATCAGCTCGGTGGAGTTGTGGGCCTGGGCCGGGGCGGCCTTGGGCGCCGGGGCGGCGACCGGGGCCGGAGCCGGGACGGCGACCGGCTTCGCGGCCACCGGGGCGGACTGCGCAAGCGTCTCGGTGTCCAGCTCCTCGTCCGCCTCCAGCGGCTCGTAGGAGCCCGTCTCCAGGTGGCGCTGACGCTCCTCGACCGAGTGGATGCCGAGCGCCGAACGGGTCTCGAACGGCAGGAAGTCCAGCGCCAGGCGGCGGAAGATGTAGTCGACGATCGACTGCGCCATGCGCAGGTCCGGGTCGTCGGTCAGACCGGCCGGCTCGAAGCGCATGTTGGTGAACTTCGAGACGTAGGTCTCCAGCGGGACACCGTACTGCAGGCCCACCGAGACGGCGATGGAGAAGGCGTCCATCATGCCCGCGAGGGTCGAGCCCTGCTTGGACATCTTCAGGAAGACCTCGCCGAGGCCGTCGTCCGGGTAGGAGTTGGCGGTCATGTAGCCCTCGGCGCCACCGACCGTGAAGGAGGTGGTGATGCCCGGGCGGCCCTTGGGCAGGCGCTTGCGGACGGGACGGTACTCGACGACCTTCTCGACCGCGGCGGGAGCCTCGGCGGCGGCCTTCTCCTCGTCCTTCTTCTTGGCCGAGAGCGGCTGGCCGACCTTCGAGTTTTCGCGGTAGATCGCGAGCGCCTTGACGCCGGCCTTCCACGCCTCGAAGTAGATCTCCTCGACGTCCTCGACGGTCGCGGAGGCCGGCATGTTCACCGTCTTCGAGATGGCGCCCGAGATCCACGGCTGGATCGCGGCCATCATCCGGACGTGTCCCATCGGGGAGATGGAGCGCTCACCCATCGCGCAGTCGAACACCTCGTAGTGCTCGCGCTTCAGACCCGGCGCGTCCACCACGTTGCCGTGCTCGGCGATGTGGGCGACGACCGCCTCGATCTGCTCGTCCTGGTAGCCCAGGCGCTTGAGGGCGCGCGGGACGGTGCCGTTGACGATCTGCATCGAGCCGCCGCCGACGAGCTTCTTGAACTTGACCAGCGCGAGGTCGGGCTCCACGCCGGTGGTGTCGCAGTCCATCATCAGACCGATGGTGCCGGTCGGGGCGAGCACCGAGGCCTGGGCGTTGCGGAAGCCGTTCTGCGCGCCGATCCGCAGGACCTCGTCCCAGGTCGCGGTGGCGGCGGTCCAGACCGGGGCGTCCAGCTCGTCGAAGGACACGCCGGCCTTCGAGGCGTCCGCGTGCTGCTTCATGACCCGCTGGTGCGGGGCCGCGTTGCGGGCGTAGCCGTCGTACGGGCCGACCACACCGGCGAGTTCGGCGCCCCGGCGGTAGGCGGTGCCGGTCATCAGGGAGGTGATGGCGCCGGCCAGGGCGCGGCCGCCCTCGCTGTCGTAGGCGTGGCCGGTGGCCATCAGCAGGGCGCCGAGGTTGGCGTAGCCGATGCCGAGCTGGCGGAACGCGCGGGTGGTCTCGCCGATCTTCTCGGTGGGGAAGTCGGCGAAGCAGATGGAGATGTCCATCGCGGTGATGACCAGCTCGACGACCTTGGCGAAGCTCCCGGCGTCGAACGAGTCGTCGTCGCGGAGGAACTTCATCAGGTTGAGCGAGGCGAGGTTGCAGCTGGAGTTGTCCAGGTGCATGTACTCGGAGCAGGGGTTGGACGCGTTGATCCGGCCGGACTCCGGGCAGGTGTGCCACTGGTTGATGGTGGAGTCGTACTGGATGCCGGGGTCGGCGCAGGCCCAGGCGGCCTCGGCCATCTTGCGGAAGAGCTTCTTCGCGTCGACGGTCTCGATGACCTCGCCGGTCATCCGGGCGCGCAGGCCGAATCCGGTGCCGTTCTCGACGGCGGTCATGAATTCGTCGTTGACGCGGACGGAGTTGTTGGCGTTCTGGTACTGGACGGAGGCGATGTCGTCGCCGCCGAGGTCCATGTCGAAGCCCGCGTCGCGCAGGGCGCGGATCTTCTCCTCCTCCTTCACCTTGGTCTCGATGAAGGCCTCGACGTCCGGGTGGTCGACGTCGAGCACGACCATCTTGGCCGCGCGGCGGGTGGCGCCGCCGGACTTGATGGTGCCGGCGGAGGCGTCGGCGCCGCGCATGAAGGAGACCGGGCCGGAGGCGTTGCCGCCGGAGGAGAGCAGCTCCTTGGAGGACCGGATCCGGGAGAGGTTGAGGCCGGCGCCGGAGCCGCCCTTGAAGATCATGCCCTCTTCCTTGTACCAGTCGAGGATCGACTCCATGGAGTCGTCGACGGACAGGATGAAGCAGGCCGAGACCTGCTGGGGCTGCTTGGTGCCGACGTTGAACCAGACCGGCGAGTTGAAGCTGAACACCTGGTGGAGGAGGGCGTGGGTCAGCTCGTGCTCGAAGACCTCGGCGTCGTCCGGGGTGGCGAAGTAGCCGTTCTTCTCGCCGGCGGCGCGGTAGGTGAGCACCACGCGGTCGATGATCTGCTTGAGGCTCCACTCGCGCTGCGGGGTACCGAGGGCGCCGCGGAAGTACTTGGAGGTGACGATGTTGACCGCGTTGACCGACCAGAAGTCGGGGAACTCGACGCCGTGCTGCTCGAAGTTGATCGAGCCGTCACGCCAGTTGGTCATGACGACGTCGCGCCGCTCCCAGCGGACCTTGTCGTACGGGTGCACGCCAGGGGTGGTGTAGATGCGCTCGATCCGCAGGCCGCCCTTGGGTGCCTTGCCGGCACCCTTGCCCGCGGTCCGGTCGGACTTCGACCCGCGTGCGGAACCGCTCGTGGTGTCTGTCACTTCTGTTCCTCCTCCTGGTTGGGCAAACGCCCGAAGTGCACCGAAAAGTCCGGGCACGGCTGGTTCGCTCTTCCGGTGTGCGGCAGGCAGGGATCTTCACCCACCGCGCACGTTTTGTCATGGTCTGTGCGCCGTTTTCGGGCACACGTCGGCCCCGGGGGACCGAAGGAGTTGCGCCGACCCCGGAAAGGGGCCGGTGGAGGGGCCGGGCCGGCTAGGGCGCGGCGGCGGCGACGGGCACGCAGGCGCCGTCGGCCTCGGTGGCGGGCTGCTCGGCGCGGAGCTCCGCGATGGCGGCCTCGAAGTCTTCCAGTCCGTCGTACGCCTGGTAGACGCTGGCGAAGCGCAGGAACGCGACGACGTCGAGTTCCTTGAGCGGGCCGAGTATGGCGAGCCCGACGTCGTGGGTGGTGAGCTCGGCGTTGCCGGTGGCCCGCACGCACTCCTCGACCCGCTGGCCGAGCTGGGCGAGGGCGTCCTCGGTGACCGGGCGGCCCTGGCAGGCCTTGCGGACTCCGGAGATGACCTTCTCCCGGGAGAACGGCTCGGTGACGCCGCTGCGCTTGATGACCATCAGGGCTGCCGTCTCCACCGTGGTGAATCGGCGACCGCAGTCCGGGCACTGCCGGCGGCGGCGGATGCAGCTGCCGTCCTCGGTGGTCCGGCTGTCGACGACGCGGCTGTCGGAGTGCCGGCAGAAGGGGCAGTGCACCTGAGGATCCCTCCTTGGCAGGACGTGCGGACTTGGTCGAGTCTATGCGATCCCAGGGCCCTGCGAGCAACCCGATCTTGAGGCCTCGACCACAAGTACTGGGCCACGGAGAGGACTGTAGCCACTACATCTAGGTTTCGGAGCGAAGGAGGGGTGCTGGCGTGTCGCCGCGCGCGATACCCTCGGAGCCGATTTCCGATCGAACATTTAATCGATGTACAACAAAGCCTTGATCGAGTCAGCCAACTCCCGAATAATTCACTCGAACGTGTGTTTGGCGCAACCTTTCGATACGAGGTGCGTTGGGCTGGAAAAAGGAGAGGACAGCCGTCGAGAGGGGCAGCCGTGAACGCCGTCGAAAGCAACACCATCCCGGTGCAGGATCACTCCCAGCTCAAGGTGGGGCAGCGCACCACGAATCAGCAGAGCGTGGACATCAGCATGGACCGCAGCGAGGACCATCGCCCCCTGGGCCCGGGCATTTCCGGGGTCGGGCGTGTTCCGGACCAGCCCATCGAACACTCCCCCGCCCTGGACGACGCCCACCCGGCGCCGACCCGTTCCGCGCCGGGCCGCCCGCCCGGGATCCGGACCGACGAGGCCGGCCTCACCGAGCGCCAGCGCCGGGTGATCGAGGTCATCAGGGACTCCGTGCAGCGCCGGGGCTACCCGCCGTCCATGCGCGAGATCGGCCAGGCCGTCGGCCTGTCCAGCACCTCCTCGGTGGCCCATCAGCTGATGGCCCTGGAGCGCAAGGGCTTCCTGCGGCGGGACCCGCACCGCCCGCGCGCCTACGAGGTCCGCGGCGTCGAGGTGGCCCGGCCGAACACCGCCGAGACGGCGGGCCGCCCGTCCACCTCCTACGTGCCGCTGGTCGGCCGGATCGCCGCCGGTGGGCCGATCCTGGCCGAGCAGACCGTCGAGGACGTCTTCCCGCTGCCGCGGCAGCTGGTCGGCGAGGGCGAACTGTTCGCGCTCACCGTGCGCGGTGACTCGATGATCGAGGCGGCCATCTGCGACGGCGACTGGGTCACCGTCCGCCGCCAGCCGGTCGCCGAGAACGGCGACATCGTGGCCGCGATGATCGACGGCGAGGCCACCGTCAAGCGCCTCAAGCGCGAGGACGGCCGGATCTGGCTGATGCCGCACAACCCCGCGTACGAGCCGATCAACGGCGACAACGCGACCATCCTGGGCAAGGTCGTGGCCGTCCTCCGCCGACTCTGACCGCACCGGCTCCGCCGTACCGGAAGAAGCCGGAACCCCCCGGAACCAGCCGGACGGAGCCGGAAGCACCCGGCGTCCACGAGCCGCCGCCCCGCCCGGACCCACAGGAAGGGGCTCCCCGCACACCTCGCGTGGAGCCCCTCCGGCCTGTCCCGACCTGTCCCGGCCCGTCGGCCCGGATCAGCCCCGCTTCGGCACCGGCCGGACCGGCGCCGCCGATTCGTCGATCGCCGCCAACGAGCGGCGCACCTGGTTGCGGTCCGTGGTGTACCAGAACTCCGGCATCGAGGACCGAAAGAAGCCGCCGTACCGCTTGGTCTCCACCCGCGGGTCGAGCACCGCCACCACGCCCCGGTCCTCGGCCGCACGCACCAGCCGCCCCGCACCCTGCGCCATCAGCAACGCCGCATGGGTGGCCGCGACGGCCATGAAGCCGTTCCCGCCGCGCTGTTCGACGTCCTTCTGCCGGGCGCTCATCAGCGGGTCGTCCGGCCTCGGGAACGGGATCCGGTCCATCACCACCAGCTGGCAGGCCGAACCGGGCACGTCCACGCCCTGCCAGAGCGAGAGGGTGCCGAACAGGCAGGTGCTCGCGTCCGAGGCGAACTCACGGATCAACTCGCCCAGGGTGTCCTCGCCCTGGAGCAGGATCCGCTGGTCCAGCCGCTCCCGCATCGCCTCGGCGGCCGTCTGCGCCCCCCGCATCGACGAGAACAGCCCCAGCGTCCGCCCGCCGGCCGCACCGATCAGATCGGCCAACTCGTCCAGCATGTCCGGCCGTTCGGGATCGCGCCCGGGATCGGCCAGGTGCCTGGCGACATAGAGGATGCCCTGCTTGGAGTACTTGAACGGCGAGCCGACATCGATCCCCCGCCAGTGCGGCACCGGCTCGTCGCCCATGCCCTCGCCCGCCGCCTCCGGGTTGTCGCCGGGCGTGCGGACGTCCGGCAGCCGGGCGTCGGACGGCAGGCCCACCGAGGCGGCCACGCCGGTGAAGTCCCCGCCGAGCTTGAGGGTGGCCGAGGTGAGCACCACCGCGCGCTCCTTGTACAGGCCCTCCCGCAGCAGCCCGGAGACGCTCAGCGGGGCGACCCGCAGCGAGGCGGTGCCCAGCCCGTAGCGGTCGCTGCGCTCGATCCAGACCACGTCGTACTCGGAGTCCTGGAGCAGCCGGTCGGCGGTCTCGTGCAGGGACTCCGCGGCGGCCATCGCCTGCTTGCGCACGGCGTCCTCGTCGCTGAGCCCCTTGTCCCTGGTCTCGCCGAGCGAGGTGATCACCTGCCGGGAGGCGTCCCGGATCGCCGTCACGGCGTAGGCGAGGTACTCGGGCAGCTCCTCCACCCGGCCGGGCTGGGCGGTCTCCATCAGGCCGTGGTAGTTCTCGGCGGCGGCCTGCAGCGCGTCCACGGCCTTCTCGTTGGCGAGCCGGGCGGCCCGCTTGACCGTCCGGTTCACCGCGCCGACGGTCAGCTCGGCGGTGGCCGCCCCGGTGACCCGGTTGACCAGCTCGTGCGCCTCGTCGATGATCAGCAGCCCGTGCTCGGGCAGCACCGGAGCACCCTCGATCGCGTCGATCGCGAGCATCGCGTGGTTGGTGACGACGACGTCGGCGAGCTTGGCCCGCTCCCGGGCCTTCTCCGCGAAGCACTCCTGGCCGTACGCGCAGCGGGTCGCGCCCAGGCACTCCTTGGAGGTGACCGCGAGCTGGGCCCAGGCCCGGTCGGAGACGCCGGGGGTCATGTCGTCCCGGTCGCCGGTCTCCGTCTCGTCCGCCCAGTCGCGCAGCCGGAGCACCTCCTTGCCGAGCTTGCCGGCCGGCCCGCCCAGCGCCTCGACCGGGTCGAACAGGCCCTCGCCCTCGTCGCTCGGGGTGCCCTCGTTGGCCCGGTGCAGGCACAGGTAGTTGGACCGGCCCTTGAGCATCGCGAACAGCGGACGGCGCCGCAGCACCGGGTGCAGCGCCTCCACGGTGCGCGGAAGGTCCCGCTCGACCAGCTGGCGCTGGAGCGCCAGGGTCGCGGTGGCGACCACCACGCGGTCCCCGTGGGCGAGCGCCGGCACCAGGTAGGCGAGGGACTTGCCGGTACCGGTGCCGGCCTGCACCAAGAGGTGCTCGCCGTGGTCGACGGCGTCCGCGACGGCCTCGGCCATCCGGAGCTGTCCGGGGCGCTCGACGCCGCCGACGGAGGCCACCGCGGCGTGCAGCAGCTCGGGGACACGGGCGCGGGGGACGGCCTCCGCCGGGGCGTCCGCGACGCTCCCGGCCTCGTCGGCGTCCTCGGCGGGGAGCTGGGATTCGGAGTCGTTCGTCATGACCCACCCAGCCTACGGGGCAGGGGTGACAATCCGGTCCCGTCGGCGGGGCACCCGGCCCGTACCGTCCGCGGCGAGCGGGTTGGGCACGGTGCCGTGCCGGGCCGCGTGCGGCCGGTGCGGGCGGTCGCCGTAGCCGTCCAGCAGCAGCCGGTTGCGGTTCAGGCAGAGCCGGTCGATCCGGGGCCGGAACAGGTCGAACAGCGCGAACCGTTCGGCCAGTTCCGGGAAGCGCCCCTGGTAGCGGTGGATCTCGGCGCGCAGCAGCGCCCAGAACTCCGCCTCGGCGAGGCCGGTCCCGGCCTCCAGCAGCGGTGCCAGATAGCGGTACACGCCGATGAACAGCCCGGAGTGCAGGAACTGGCACAGGCCCTGCGGGTCCTCGCGCAGCAGCACCGCGTCCACCTCGGCGGGCAGGTCGCGCAGTTCCGGCAGGTCCTGGTCGCTGAGGTTGACGTCGTCGACGAAGTCCTTGACCGCCAGCCGGACCGGCACGTCCCGCTCGTCGAAGACCAGGACGGCGTTCTCGCCGTGCGGGGAGAACACCAGCCCGTAGCGGTAGAGGAAGTGCAGCAGCGGCGGCAGCATCGCGGCGAACAGCCGGCCGGTCCACTCGGCGGGGGCGAGCCCGGAGCGGGCGACCAGTTCGGCGGCCAGCGGCCGTCCGTCGCGTCCGGTCTGGAGCAGGGCGGCCAGGGTGCGGCCGCGCTCGCCGGGCGCCAGGGCCGGGCCGAGCGGCTCCCGCCAGATCGCGCCGAGCAGCTCCTTGTACTGGTAGGGGGCCTCGGGCAGGTCGCGGTAGACCGGGTGGTCGACGGTGACCGAGGCGATCTCGCCGAGCAGCACCACCCGGCACTCCTCGCGCAGGAAGGGGTCGGCGTCGCGCAGCCCGTGGATCCAGGCGGTGACGGCGGGCGCGGCGAGGGTGCGTTCGGTGGGCAGGCCGCGCCAGACCAGGGTGTTGAGGACGGCCAGCGGCAGTTTGACGGTGCAGCGCTCGGGGTGGCTCTCGTTGAAGAACGAGCGGATCGACTGCTGGGGCAGCCGCAGGTCGCCGTCGGTGCCGAGCGGCACGATCTCGCCGGAGGCGATCCACGGGGCGAACAGCGGCACCACGGTCTCGTCCCACTGCCACGGGTGCACCGGCAGCAGCAGGTAGTCGTCGGCGGCGGCGCCGAGCGGGGCACGGAGCGCGGCCGGGTCGTCGAGCTCCCGGCGGTACAGCAGCTCGGCGTCGGCGAGGCCGGCCACGCCCCGGTACTCGGCGAGCCGGCGGTGCACCGCGATCCAGGGCAGCGGGCGCGGGGTGCGGGCCTCGGGGGCCCAGCGCGCGGCGTCGGCGGCGGAGAAGCCGATCCGGCCCTTGTTGGGGACGATCCACGGGTGGCCGCCCTGCCGGCCCTCCAGCTCGGTGTGGCCGAGGTCGGCGAGTTCGGCGGCGGTCAGGCCGGTGGCCAGCAGGTGGGCGTCGGCGATCAGGGTCGCGGTGAGCTCGCGCAGCAGGTGGCCGGTGGTGTCGCCGCGCAGCCCGAGGACGTGCCGGGCGTGGACCAGGAAGCGCAGCGGGTCGAGGCCCGCCGGGTCGTCGCAGTGGACGGATCCGGGGTCGACGAGCCAGCTCCCGTAGGCGCCGCGCCGGGCGGTGAAGCCGTACTCGGCCCCGGGCAGGGCGAGCGTCCAGCCGTCCGGTTCCCCGGTCCCGGTCGGGGCGAGGAGTTCCTCGTAGGCGAACTCGCCGAGCATCTTGGCGAGCAGCGCGCGGCCGGCCCGCTGCCAATGGCCGGCGGTGAGCTGCGGCGGCAGGTACAGCGGCGGTTCAGCGGCCGGCGGTTGCGGCACGGGTCGGCTCCTGGGGTCGGGGGAGGCTGGAAGCGGGAAGGGAGGAGGCGGGGGCGGCCTCGGCGGCCGGACGGGCCCCCGCGGTCGTCGGGGCGGGCGGCGCGGAGGCCGGGGCGGGCGGCGCGGGCGGCGCGAAGCCGGTCCAGGCGGTGCGCCGGGGCAGCCGGTGGACGGTCCGCCCGGTGACGGCGTTGAGGATCACCGCGGCCCGGTGGGCGCCGAGCCCCAGGTCGGGAGTGCCCACCCCGTGGGTGTGCAGCTCGCCGTTCTGCACGTACAGCCCGCCGGTGACCTCCGGTCGGGTGGCCACCCGGTGGTCGAGGTCGACCCGGTAGCGGCCGGCCGGGTCGCGGTCGATCAGGTGGGCGAGCGGTTCCAGGGCGGCCGGTCCGGCCGCCCGGTAACCGGTGGCGAGCACCACGGCGTCGGTGCGCACCAGGTGCGCGGTACCGGAGTCGGTGTGCCGGCAGTCGAGTTCGAGCCCGCCGCAGGGGCCGGGCCGCGCCTCGGTGACCTCGGTGCCGGGCGTGATCTCGACCGGCGCCGCGCCGACCGGCCGGCCGACGGTGCGTTCGTACAGCTGGTCGTGGATCTCGGCGAGGGTCTCGGCGGAGGCGGCCTTGTGGAGCTGCCACTGGGCCTCGACCAGGTGGTCGCGGACGGCTCCGGGCAGGCCGTGGAAGTACCGGGTGTAGTCGGGGGTGAAGTGCTCCAGGCCGAGTTTGGAGTACTCCATCGGCGCGAGCGCCCGGGTGCGGGTGAGCCAGCGCAGTCGCACGCCGTCACCGTCGTGGCGGCGCAGCAGGTCGAGGAAGATCTCGGCGCCGGACTGCCCGCTGCCGACCACGGTGACGTCCCGGGCACCGGCCAGTCCGTCGCGCCGGTCGAGGTAGTCGGCGGAGTGGAAGACGCCCGGGTGGCCGTCGAGCGCGGCGAAGGCCGCGGGGCGGACGGGCAGGGTGCCGACGCCGAGCACGACGTTGCGCGCCTCGACGGTGTGCTCCCGGCCGGTGGCGGGTTCGCGCAGCTCGGCGCGGTAGCGGTCGCCGGTCCAGTGCAGGGCGGTGACCTCGGTGCCGAAGCGGCAGTTGGCGAGCCGTTCGGCGGCCCAGCGGCAGTAGTGGTCGTACTCGCGGCGGGTGAGCTGGAAGCGCTCGGTGAAGTAGAACGGGAACAGCCGCTCCTCCTCCCGCAGGTGGTTGAGGAAGGACCAGGGGCTGGTCGGGTCGACCAGGGACACCAGGTCGGCGAGGAACGGCACCTGCATCCGCGCGCCGTCGACGAGCATCCCGGGGTGCCAGCGGAACTCCGGGCGCCGGTCGCAGAAGAGGGTGCGCAGCCCGGGGACGGGCTCGGCGAGCGCGGCGAGCGAGAGGTTGAAGGGGCCGATGCCGATGCCGAGCAGGTCGTACGGTCCGGACGGGGAAGCTGGGGTGTCCATGAGTCGGGTGCTGTCCTAGGCGGGGTGCGGGGTGCGGTCGCGGATCATCAGGGCGGCCCGCTTGTCGGGCAGGTCGAGTTCGGCGGCGAGCCGGAAGCCGGCCCGCCGGAAGGCGCGGACGGAACGCCGGTTGCGGACGTCCGGCTCGGCGACCACCCGTTCGCAGCGCGGGCGCTCGCGCAGCACCCGGTCGGCCAGGGCCGCGAGCAGGGCGGTGCCGAGGCCCCGGCCGCGGCTGGCGGCGGGCCCGAGCAGCAGGTGCAGTCCGGCGTCGTGCGGCCGGGCCGGGTAGTGCGCGGCGAGCGGGTCGAGGTCGGCGCGGTAGACCTCCCAGTAGCTCATCGGGGTGTCGTCGAGCAGTCCTAGGCAGGGCAGGCTGCTGCCGTCGCCGTCGAGCTGGCGGCGCAGGTGCCGTTCGGTCACGGCGGACGGGCCGGCGAGTTCCCAGAACGCGGCCACGTCGGGGTCGTTCATCCAGCGGGTGAGCAGGCCGAGGTCGGCGGGGAGCCGGACCCGGCGGAGCCGGAACTCCCCGGCGACGGTGGTCATCGCGCCCCATCCGGCGGGATCGTCCGCCGCGCGGCCGGTGCCGGCCGTCCCGGCCGCCGGCCCGCTCACGCGCCCGCCACCGGGTTGGGCAGCTCGATGTAGACGGACTGGGTGGCGACCGGCCCCACCAGCTCGTCCAGGCCCTGGATCCGGGTGAGCAGATTGGCCTTGCAGGGCAGCGTCGGGGCGTCGAGCAGCAGGCCCGGGAGCACGGAGCCGGTGGCCCGGGCGGCGGGCCCGGTCAGGAAGCTCCGGAGTGCGGCCAGCAGCACGGCCTCGTCGGCGAGGCGCTGCGAGCCGAGGGCGCCGACCAGGCCGAGGACGTGGTTGATGCCCAGGTAGTAGGCGAAGTGGTGGTCGATCACCGGGTCGTCGAGGAAGGTGTCGCTGCGCGCGCCGAGGCCGGGCAGCCGGGCGGTGAGCCGGTCGGTGGCGCTCCGCCGGTAGTAGTAGCCCTGGTTGTCGCGGTAGCGGCCGCCGTTGGGCCAGCCGTCGGCGTCGAGCAGGACGAGGCTGTTCTGCTGGTGCGCCTCCAGCGCGATGCCGGCCTGTCCGTCCAGCCAGAGCACGGGCAGGACGACGGCGTCCAGGTAGCGCAGGAACCATTCGGCCGCCACGGTGGGCAGCGGCCGTCCGGTCCGGGCGGCGAGCGTCCGGAGCAGGTCGCCGAGCCGGGACGGGACGCGCCCGGCCTCCTCGCCGGTCCCCGCCGGGTGGGGCCGCTCGGCGACCAGACCGGCCACGCAGTGGGCGCGGTCGCCGGGGGCGAAGGGCTGGGCGCGCAGCACGGTGTCGAAGCCGCCGGGGTCGCCGAGACCGGGGTGGTCGACGCCGATCCAGGCGGGGTCGCGGACGATGTCGAAGCCGGGGTGGGCGGCCCGCCACTCGGCGCCGAGGCCGCTCTCCAGCAGCCGGTGCATCTCCAGGCCCCGGTGGAGCTCCTTGCGGAGGTTCTCCCGGCGGGAGTTGGTGATCCGCAGGCCGAGCGAGAGCTTCAGCATCCAGGGGGTGCCGGGCCGGTAGACGGTGCGCACCGAGGAGGTCGGGTACCAGGCGGCGCCGGACGGGCCGAGGTCGTGCAGCCGGCCCTCGGCGAGCAGGGCGGCGACGGCCGGGCGGTGGGCCAGTTCGCGGGCCTGCCAGGGGTGCAGCGGCAGGGCGGCGGTGCCGGGCGGCAGCAGGGCGGGGTCGCCGAGCAGCTGGGCGGTGATCCGGTCGGCGCCCTCGGTGAGGGCGGAGCCGGCGGCGAGCAGTTCGCGGTCGACGGCGTACCAGTGCAATTGGAAGGAGCCGTGCAGTTCGGGCGAGTAGGCGGCGCTCTGGGCGGGGCCGAGGCCGTCGCGGCTCTTGGGGGTGGGGTGCAGCGGGTGGCCGAGCAGCAGGGACTGCTCGGTGGCGAGGAACGCGGAGCGCTCGGGTCCACCGGGCGCCGGGGCGGTGCCGGAGCGGTGGTGGGCGAGGATGTCGGCGGTGCGGACCACCGAGTCGGCGACCCGCGCGGCGAGGTCGGCGATCTGCCCGGGGTCGGGCCGGTCGGCGGCCGCGGCGGCGAGCAGGGCGGCGGCGGTGACGGCGTCCACCGGGGCCTCGTGGAGGTCCTCCGCCGCGCCGGCCCCGAGGGTGGCCGGGCCGAACCGGTGCCAGCCGGCCGGCGACCAGTGCCGGACGGGGGCGGAGAGCCGGGCGGCGCCGCCGAGGACGGCGATCCGCAGGTGTCCGTCCGGGCCGGGCGCGGCTCCGGTCTCGCGGGCCCAGCAGCGCAGCAGGGCCTCCACGCCGGCCTGTTCGGCGGCGACGGCGGGGTCCGGGTGGAGCAGCCGGTCGGACACCGCCGGGGCGGCGGCGGGAACGGTGCCGGCGGCGGTGGGAACGGTGCCGGCGGCGGTGGGAACGGTGCCGGCGGCGGCCGGGGCCGCGGGGCCTGGCCGGCCGGCCGGGGTGTCGGGTGGGGCTCCGGTGAGGGCGGTGCTCAATGCTGCTCCTTGGTGCGCGTGGAGTGCCGACGCGCGTGGGGTGGAGGAATCCGGCGGGCGCTCGCACCGTCGCGTCAGGTAAGGGTTACCTATCCCTGACGGTTGATCACAAGAGCGCTTCACTCGTCCGGGTGAAGACCGGTGAAGGTTCACCATTCGGCGGGGAGCGGGCCCCCAGTGCCAACGAGCCGACGGCCCCCGCGTCACAGATCGGTGACCACCCACCGGGAAGCGCAACCGGGGGCCGCCCGGCGCCGTCCTGGTGGCCAGTGGCAGACTCCAGGACGGCGGCCCGCCGCCCACACCGAACCACCAGGGGGACAGCACTCATGCCAGCGATCCACCGGTCCGCCGCGGCCGCCGTCCTCGCCGCGGGGACCCTGCTCGCCGTCACCGCCTGCGGCCCCGACGGGCCTTCGGGCGGCGGGGGAACCGCCGCCCCGCCGCCCTCGGCGGGCGCCTCCGCCTCCACCACCGCCGCGGGGGGCGGCAGTGGCGTGATCGGCGGCATCACCCTGCCCACCGGCATCCCGACCAGCCTGCTGGAGGGCCTGCCGAAGAGCTGGGACGACCTGACCCGGTGGAAGTTCGAGGACTGGGACAACTGGGCGTCCAAGCACGTCTTCAACAACCCGATCGTCAAGGACTTCTGGAACCCGGACAAGATGGGCGACTCCAAGCCGGCCGACCCGGCGCCGCCCACCGCCAAGCCCGCCGACGACGCCGGGGTCACCGACCCGGAGCCCGCGACGGTCAAGGCCGTGCCGGTGCCGCGTCCGTACACCAAGCAGCCGTCCGGGAAGGTCTTCTTCTCCGCCGAGGGCGGCCGGGGCAACTGCTCGGCCACCGTGGTCCAGGACCCGGCGCACCCGGGCAAGAGCAATCTGGTCTGGACGGCCGGCCACTGCGTCCACCCCGGCAAGGGCGGCAACTACTTCAAGGACCTGGTGTTCGTCCCCGCCTACAACAACTCGGGTGCCTCCAGCGGCGGCAAGAAGGCCCCGCTGACCGAACTGGCGCCGCTCGGCACCTGGTGGGCCAAGGACGTGGTGACCTCGCCGCAGTGGCTGGTCGAGGGCGGCGGTACCGGTGACGCGGCGAACCAGTACGACTTCGCGATCATGCGGGTGGGCAACCAGAACGACACCGGCAAGTCGCTGGAGGAGACCGTCGGCGGGGCCGTGCCGGTCTGGTTCGACGCCCCGCGCGACAAGGTCACCGCCACCGCCGTCGGCTACCCGCTGTACAAGCCGTTCGACGGCCAGGAGCTGTACAAGTGCGAGGGCGGGAAGCCGACCCGGCTCTCCTTCGACCCGAAGCGCCCGTCGATGCTCACCATCGGCTGCAACATGACCCAGGGCTCCAGCGGCGGCGGCTGGTTCGCGCCGATGCCGGACGGCAAGCTGGCGCTGGTCTCCAACACCTCGATCGGCACCCAGGACCACACCTCGCTGAGCGGGCCGTACCTGGAGACGGTCGCCAAGCAGGCGCTGGACTGGATCGCCAGGAAGAAGTAGCCCCGGCCCGGACACGCCGACGGCCCCGGCCCCCCTTCCGCGAGGAGGGGGGACCGGGGCCGTTCGCGTTCGCGCGGGCCGGATCAGCCCTGCGGCGTCAGCGCCACCGCGAAGGGCTCCAGCTCGGCAGCCAGCTCGGCCGGCACCTTGGCGTGCAGCAGGGTGCCCTCGCCCGTGTGCTCGGCACCGAGCAGCTCGCCCTCGGCGTGCACCCGGGACACCAGCGCGCCCTGGGTGTACGGGACGAGCGCGTGCACCTCGACCGCCGGCCGCGGCAGCTCGTCGTCGATGAGCGCGAGCAGCTCCTCGATGCCGACGCCGGTGCGGGCCGACACCACGATGGCGTGCGGCTCGCGGCGCAGCAGCCGCTGCAGCACCAGCGGGTCGGCCGCGTCGGCCTTGTTGATCACCACGATCTCCGGCACGTTCTGCGCGTCGACCGAGACGACCACCTCGCGGACAGCGGCCAGCTGCGTCTCCGGCTCGGGGTGCGAGCCGTCCACCACGTGCAGGATGAGGTCGGCGTCGGCGACCTCCTCCATGGTGGAGCGGAACGCCTCGACCAGGTGGTGCGGCAGGTGCCGGACGAAGCCGACGGTGTCGGCCAGGGTGTAGACCCGGCCGCTCGGCGTCTGCGCCCGGCGCACGGTCGGGTCGAGGGTGGCGAACAGCGAGTTCTCCACCAGCACGCCCGCGCCGGTGAGCCGGTTGAGCAGGGAGGACTTGCCGGCGTTGGTGTAACCGGCGATGGCCACGGACGGCACCTGGTGGCGCTTGCGCTCCTGGCGCTTGGTGTCGCGGCCCTTCTTCATGTCGGCGATCTCCTTGCGGAGCTTCGCCATCTTCTCCCGGATCCGGCGCCGGTCGGTCTCGATCTTGGTCTCACCCGGTCCGCGGGTGGCCATGCCGCCGCCGGACGAGCCGGAGCCACCACCGCCCATCTGCCGGGAGAGCGACTGGCCCCAGCCGCGCAGTCGCGGCAGCATGTACTGCATCTGCGCGAGCGAGACCTGCGCCTTGCCCTCGCGGGACTTGGCGTGCTGGGCGAAGATGTCCAGGATCAGGGCCGTCCGGTCGACGACCTTGACCTTGACCACGTCCTCCAGGTGGATCAGCTGGCCCGGGGTGAGCTCACCGTCGCAGACCACGGTGTCGGCGCCGCTGGCGGCGACGATGTCGCGCAGGTCCTTGGCCTTGCCGGAACCGATGTAGGTGGCCGCGTCGGGCTTGTCACGGCGCTGGATCACGCCGTCCAGCACCTCGGAGCCGGCCGTCTCGGCCAGTGCGGCGAGCTCGGCCATCGAGTTCTCCGCCTCCTCCAGGGTGCCGTCGGTCCAGACCCCGACGAGCACCACGCGCTCCAGGCGGAGCTGGCGGTACTCGACCTCGGTGACGTCCTCGAGCTCGGTGGAGAGGCCGGCGACACGGCGGAGCGCGGCGCGCTCGCTGCGGTCGTACTGGTCGCCGTCGTAGTGGTGGCCGTGGTCCTCGTCGATGGCCGCGAGGTCCTCGTCCATGAGGGCTTCCGCCCGCAGACCGTCGATGCGGCGCGCGGCGTCGGTCTGGTCGCGGGTGTCGAACGTGGAGGTCATTCTGTCCTTCGGCTGCTGGAACGGGTGGCCTGTGCGCGACCGTACGGACGGTCGTGCCGGGAGTCTGCCCGGCTGCCGCCCCGACTACCACTCGGGCGAGGTGCGAGCTACCCCTCGGGGCCGCGGTTCGGGCTGGGACTCCTCTGCCCCGAGAACGCCGCGGTCCGGCCGTGAATTCCCCATGATGGTCGCACGCCGGGCGCGGACGGGTCATCCGCATTTACCTCCGGCGCCGCCGGGTCGCCCGCCGGACGGCCCGCCGGGCCGGGCGGGACGGCCGGGGCCCGGCCGGGGCCGCCGCCGGGCGGGGCGTGCGGCCGCTCCACGTCGTACACCCCTGACACCCGCAGCATGGCCCGCAGCACCGCGGCCAGCGCGGCCGGGTCCGGCAGCTCGACGGTGTAGGTGTGCCGGACCCGCAGCTCCTGCGGCGGCTCGACCTCGGCCGAGACGATGCCGACGCCCTCCCCCGAGATCGCGGCGGTGAGGTCGGCGAGCAGCCGGGGCCGGTTCAGCGCCTCGGCCCGCAGGGTGGCCCGGTAGCCGGCCGGCGGGGCGCCGCCGGGGCGCCAGTCGACGTCCAGCGCGCCGCGCCCGTCGGCCCGCATCCGCTCCCCGGCCGGACAGGCGGTCCGGTGCACGGCGACCGCGCCGCCGCGGATCGGGTAGCCGACGATCGCGTCCGGCGGCACCGGGGTGCAGCAGCGGGCCAGCCGGACCGGCGCGCCCGGACGGCCGGCCGCGGTGACCGGGACGGCGGGACGGCCGGCGGCGACGGGGTGCGCGGGCGGCGCGGGCTGGCTCGGCGAGGGGCCGGTGCGGACCACCGGGCGGCGGGCCGGATGGTCGGCGAGCCAGCGTTCGATGGCGATCCTGGCGGCCGGGGTGCGGGCGTGCGCGAGCCACTCGGGGGCGGGGCCGGAGGGCTCGGAGCGGCGCCGGCCGGCCGGAGCGGCGGAGCGCCCGGCACCCCCGGAGCCGTCGGGGCCGTCAGCGCCGTCCGGCCGGTCGGAGCCGGCCGGCCCGTGGGGGCCGTCGGCCGTGTCCGAGCCGTCGGTGAGGATGGCCACCCGGTCGCCGTCCTGGAGCACCGTGGAGAGCGCCACCAGCCGCCCGTTCACCCGCGCCCCGATACATCGGTGCCCGGTCTCCTCGCCCAGCAGGTAAGCGGCGTCCACGCAGGTCGCCCCGGCCCGGAGCTGGAGCGTCTCACCGAGCTCGGTGACCGCGGTGATCTCGCGGTCACCGGCGAGGTCGGCGGTCAGCGCGGACCAGAAGGCGTCCGGGTCCGGGGTCTCCTGCTGCCACTCCAGCAGCCGGGAGAGCCAGCCCGGCCGGGCCGGGTCGGTGCGGTCCAGCTCGTCGGGGGCCTGCTCGCCGCCGCGCGCGGGCTGCCGGGGGTCGCCGAGCGCCACCACCCCGGTCTCGGCCACCTCGTGCATCCGGCGGGTGCGCACCAGCACCTCGACCACCTCGCCGCCGGCCAGCGCCACCGCGGTGTGCAGCGACTGGTAGAGGTTGAACTTGGGCGCGGCGACGAAGTCCTTGAACTCGCCCGGCAGCGGCGTCCAGCAGGTGTGCAGCTCACCGAGCACGGCGTAGCAGTCGGCGTTCTCCTCGACCACCACCAGCAGCCGCCCGAAGTCGGCGGGCTGCGGCTCCTGCGGCCGGCCGTCCCGCCCCGGGGCGGCGTCCCGCTTGAGCAGCACCCGGTGCAGCGAGACGCAGTGCCGGGGCCGGACGGTCACCTCGGCGGCGACCCCGGCCTCGGCGAGCTGACGGCCCAGCACGCCGGCGAACGGCGCCAGCAGGGTGTCCGGGCCGTCCTCGTGCCGGGCCAGCAGGGCACGGGTGCGGGCGTGCTCCTCCGGGTGCAGGGTGGCGAAGACGATGTCCTCCAGCTCCGCCTTCAGCACTTGGATGCCGAGCCGCTCGGCCAGCGGGATCAGCACGTCCCGGGTGACCTTGGCGATCCGCACCTGACTGGCCGGCTTCATGTGCCGGATGGTCCGCATGTTGTGCAGCCGGTCGGCGAGCTTGATCACCATCACCCGGACGTCGTCCCCGGTGGCGACCAGCATCTTGCGGAAGGTCTCCGCCTCCGCCGCCGCCCCGAAGTCGACCTTCTCCAGTTTGGTCACCCCGTCGACCAGATAGGCGACTTCGGGACCGAACCCCCCGGCGACCTGCTCCAGCGTCAACTCGGTGTCCTCCACGGTGTCGTGGAGCAGCGAGGCGACCAAGGTGGTGGTGCCGGCGCCCAGTTGGGCCAGGATCATGGTGACGGCCAGCGGGTGGGTGATGTACGGCTCGCCGCTCTTCCGCTTCTGGCCCCGGTGGCTCTCCTCGGCCAGCCGGTAGGCGCGGCCGAGGAGGCCGAGGTCGGCCTGCGGATGGTGCCGCCGGTGGGCCTGGACCAGCGGTTCGAGGGCGTCCGGCACCGGTGGGCGGCCGGTGGCCAGCAGCGCGGCGCGCCCGGCGCGTCCGAGCGCGGCCCGGCCCAGTCCGCCGAGCGGCCGTCTGGGCGGCCCGGCTTGCCGTGCGGACGTCGGCTGCCCCGCCAGGGGCTGCCCGGCTTCGATGGTCATCGGCACCTCCGGCAGCGGTACCGGGGGCGTGGGCCGACCCGGTGGTCCATGCTACCGAGCAGAGCACGTTCCGCGATGCCCCGCTTCCCGTCCGTCATCCCTGTCACCCGAACGGGGGGATTCGATCCGATACGAATTGGGCAAACGCGTTCGTCGACGGCCGCGCGACCCGGAGAAGACACCCCGGGCCGCGCGCACCGCTCGTGAGGGACGGTCAGACGCCGCCGAGCAGCGCCGTCCAGGACGGGTCCAGCTCGCCGCGGGCGACGATCGTCGCGGGTCCGGTCTTCTCCACCCGGCCGTCCGGGTGCTCGGTGATCGTCAGCCGGCCGCCCAGCACGTCGACCACGTAGGTCACGGCGGCGCCGGTGACCGTCGGGTCCAGGCCGTCCCGCCGGGCGGCGGCCACCGCGACGGCGCAGGCGCCGGTGCCGCAGGAGAGGGTCTCGCCGGAGCCGCGCTCGTGCACCCGCATCGCGACGTGCCGGGGCCCCCGGTCCACCACGAACTCGACGTTGACACCCTCCGGGTAGGCGCCCTCGGGGCTGGTCGCCGGCGCTGTCCGCAGCTCACCGGCGTGGTCCAGGCTCTCGACGAACGCGACCGCGTGCGGATTGCCCATGTTGACGTTCAGGGCCGGCCAGCTGCGCCCGCCGACCGCCACCGCGATCCCGTCCGGTCCGGGCAGCGCGGCGCGGCCCATGTCCACGGTGATCTCCCCGGGCGTGCCGTCCGCGGCGTCCGCCGCCACCCGCACGGTGCGCAGTCCGGCCCGGGTGGCCACCGGCAGCTCGCCCGGCTCGGCCAGTCCGGCCTCGACCAGGTAGCGGGCGAAGACCCGGACGCCGTTGCCGCACATCTCGCCGATCGAACCGTCCGCGTTGCGGTAGTCCATGAACCACTCGGCCCGGTCGGCCTGGTCGGCCGCGGCCGGGTCGGCGGCGGAGCGCACCACGCGCAGCAGGCCGTCCCCGCCGATGCCGGCGCGGCGGTCGCACAGCGCGGCGACGGCCTCGGGGCCGATGGTCAGCCGGCCGTCCGGGTCGGGGACGATGACGAAGTCGTTCTGGGTGCCGTGCCCCTTGAGGAAGGGGAGGCCGACGGGCTGCGCGGAGGTTGCGGTCACCCTCCCGATGGTACCGAGGGGCGCCGGACGCCCGCCGTCCGGTTCCGTCCGGCGGACCGCCCGTCGGCTACCGAACCGGCCGCCGACTGCCGGACCGCCCGCCGGCTACCGGCCGGAGAGCCGGACGACCCGCCACAGGGCCAGCGCGCAGGCGGCCAGCACGATCAGGGTGTAGATCACGATCGCCCGCCACCCGGCCCGCTCGCCGGTGCCGCGGCGCGGCAGTCCGGGCCACTTGTAACCGGCGTGCCGGGCGGCCATCGCCCCCCAGCCGAGCGAGGCGGCGGTCAGCAGCAGGCCGAGCATCCCGATCATCGCCGAACCGGCCCCGGCCGAGCCGAAGGCCAGCGGGAAGGCGAACATCAGCGACCCGGCGGTGGCCAGCAGGGCTATCGGCAGGGTCTGCCACCAACGGAGCCGACGGCGCGGCCGGATCTCCCGCTCGTGCACCGCGCCGGCGGGGGCACTGGTGTCCAGTGCCGGCAGCGCGAGGGCGTACGAGGTGGGCATGTCCAGTCCGGCCAGCACCGGCAGGTCCGGCAGCGTGGAGGAGTCGAGATCGGCGGTCTGCGCCGCGGCACCGCCGCCGACGGCTGCGCCGTTCGCGGAACGTCCCGCGCCCTGGCCGGTTTCGGGGCCGGTACCCGTGGACACGCGGCCTCCCCTGACAGTTCGACACGAGTGCGACTCGCGGCCTGGCCGATCGGCCCGCCCGGGCCGACCCTTATGACCTCGATGATGGCATGTCCAGGGTGGCGTTCCGGGCCTGACCGGGGTCGTCGGGTGATCCGTGGCCATCACGTGATCCGGTCGTGACCGCCGGGCCGTGCTGCACGGCCCTCTGCCCGCGCAACTGCACCGCCGGATGGCCGGAAACCGCCTACCGGGCGGCCGTTTCCTGACGATCGATCAGCCCCAGCGAACGGTCGAGCAGCTCGGCCGGGTCGGTCCCGGCCGGCCGGGAGAGCCAGTGGATCCGGTCGTCCCGGCGGAACCAGGACTCCTGCCGCCGGGCGAAGCGCTTGGTCGCCCGGACGGTCTCGGCCCGGGCCTCGTCCTCCGTGCAGGTCCCGGCGAAGTGGTCCAGCACCTGCTGGTAGCCGAGCGCCCGGGAGGCCGTCCGCCCCTCGCGCAGTCCGATCCGCTCCAGCGCCCGCACCTCGTCGAGAAGCCCGTCCCGCCACATCCGGTCCACCCGCAGGGTGATCCGCTCGTCCAGCTCGGGCCGCGGCACCGCGACGCCGATCTGCACCGCGTCGTACACGGCGGTGTTGCTCGGCAGGTTCGCGGTGAACGGCTGCCCGGTGATCTCGATGACCTCCAGCGCCCGGACGATCCGCCGGCCGTTGCCGGTGAGGATGGCCTCGGCCGCCGCCGGGTCCAGCGCGGCCAGCCGGCCGTGCAGCGCGTACGGGCCGAGCTGCTCCAGCTCGGCCTCCAGCCGGGCCCGGACCTCCGGGTCGGTGCCCGGGAACTCCATCTCGTCGATCGCCGCCCGCACGTACAGACCGGAGCCGCCCACCAGGACGGGGGTGCGGCCGGCCGCGAGCAGCCGGTCGATCTCGGCCCGGGCCAGCCGCTGGTACTCGGCGACGCTGGCGGCCTCGGTGACGTCCCAGACGTCCATCAGGTGGTGCGGGATCCCGCCCCGCTCCGCCGCGGTGAGCTTGGCGGTGCCGATGTCCATGCCCCGGTAGAGCTGCATGGAGTCGGTGTTGATCACTTCGCCGCCGAGGGCGCGGGCCAGGGCCACGGCCAGGTCGGACTTGCCGGCGGCGGTCGCGCCGACGACCGAGACGACACGGGGGCGGCCGGGCGGGACAGTAGTGGAGCTGCTCACCGGACAAGTCTGCCAAAGAACGGCGGCCGACCGACCGGCCCCCCGTTCGGACCCCCGTTTTCGTCCTTTCCGTCCCGTTGCGAACGGTTCGGGCGTGACGGACGTTGTGAGAGAGACAGCGAACGAAGGGTGAGGCGCCATGGGTCTGATGGACAACCTCAAGGGCAAGGCCGGGGAGCTCAAGGAGAAGGCCAGCGAGTTCGCCGGCAAGCACAGCGACCAGATCGGGAGCGCGGTGGACAAGGCGGGCGGCGCGATCGACAAGGCCACCAAGGGCAAGTACAGCGAGAAGATCGAGCACGGCACCAGCAAGGCCAGGACCGCCGTGGACGACTTCGCCCACAAGCCCGAGGGCACCGGGAGCACCGGGAGCGCTCCGAACACCGGGAGCGCTCCGGACGCCGGAGGCACCGGCACTGTCCCGGGCGGCCCGAACGGCAGCCCGAACGGCGGAGCGCCCGGCCCCACCGGCTGACCGCCCCCGGGCCCGGCCCGGGGCTCAGCTCCAGGAGGCGACCAGGTACCCGACCCCGTACGGCGCGTCCTGGTAACCCAGCCGCGCGGTGAGGCCGGCGCCCTCGGCGGCGCCGGCCAGCACCTGCCAGGGCGCCCGGCCCTCGGCCTTCAGCTCGGCCGCCAGGCCCGGGTCCAGCGCCGCCAGCGCGGCCGTGTCCGCCGTGCCCAGCGCCCGCGCCAGCGCCGCGTCGTAGCCCTCGGCCCGCTCGTCCAGGTAGCCGGGCGCCTTCAGCGAGCGGCAGGCACTGCCGTCGCCCATCACCAGCAGCCCGACCCGGTCGGCCAGCCCGGCCAGGCCCTGGCCGAGTCCGAGCATCCGGTCCGCGGGCGCGTCGGCGGGCACCGCGCAGGCGTGCGTCGGCAGGGTGGCCCCGGCCCGGCCCAGCAGCCAGGCACCGACGGTCAGCGCGGGCGACAGCTCGGGGCCCTCGGCCCGGCCGCCCGGCAGCGCGGCCACCACCGGCACGCCGTACCGGTGGAAGGACCCGGCCCCGCCCTCGGTCCAGACCTCGGCCTCCGGACCGGTGCCGACGACGACGAGCAGGTCCGGCCCGGCCGCGAGCACCACCCCTAGCGCCTCGTCGCAGGCCGCGCGCAGCGGCTCGAGCTCGGCCGAGGCCCCGGCGGCGACCTCCGGGACGAGCAGCGGCGGACAGGGGCACACGGCGGCGGCAACCAGCATGTGGATCACTCTAGGGGTTGACCCGCCGGGAACGCCGGACGGCCCGGGGGACCGTGCGGGTCCCCCGGGCCGTCCGGTACCGGGCGAAGGTCCGACCGCCCTCCCGGGCCGGCCGGTGCCGGGTCAGTCCCCGCAGCAGGCGCCCCCGGCCGGGGCGGCGAGCGGCAGCGCCTTCGGGGCACCGATCGACGGCAG
The DNA here is from genome assembly GCF_044748625.1 of Kitasatospora sp. NPDC089913. Taxonomy (NCBI): domain Bacteria; kingdom Bacillati; phylum Actinomycetota; class Actinomycetes; order Kitasatosporales; family Streptomycetaceae; genus Kitasatospora; species Kitasatospora sp. NPDC089913. The sequence goes on from NZ_JBIVGI010000018.1 coordinate 140,876, forward strand.
CCCCAGCATCACGCCGGCCGGCTTGGCCGCGGCCGCGCCCTTGCGCTTCTCCCAGGCGTCGCCGGCCCGGGTCCGCCGCACCGCGAGCGTCGGCCCCTCGGCCAGCAGGTGGTGCGGGGCGGCGTAGGTGATCTCCACGGTGACCGTGTCGCCCGGGCGGACCGGCTCGGCGGGCCGGGTGAAGTGCACCAGCCGGTTGTCCGGGGCGCGGCCGGAGAGCCGGTCGGTCCGGTCGTCCTTCTTGCCCTCGCCCTCGGCGACCAGGATCTCCAGGACACGGCCGACCTGCTTCTTGTTCTCGTCCCAGGAGATCTCCTCCTGGAGCGCGATCAGCCGGTCGTAGCGGGCCTGGACGACCGCCTTCGGGACCTGCTCGTCCATCTCGGCGGCCGGGGTGCCCGGGCGCTTGGAGTACTGGAAGGTGAAGGCGTTGGTGAAGCGGGCCTCGCGGACGACCTTCATGGTCTCCTCGAAGTCCTCCTCGGTCTCGCCGGGGAAGCCCACGATGATGTCGGTGGAGATGGCGGCGTCCGGCATCGCCTCCCGCACCTTGCGGATGATGCCCAGGAAGCGGTCCTGCCGGTAGGAGCGGCGCATCGCCTTGAGGACCCGGTCCGAGCCCGACTGCAGCGGCATGTGCAGCTGGTGCATCACGTTCGGGGTCTCGGCCATCGCGGCGATCACGTCGTCCGTGAAGTCGCGCGGGTGCGGCGAGGTGAAGCGGATCCGCTCCAGGCCCTCGATCTGCCCGGCGGCGCGCAGCAGCTTGGAGAACGCCTCGCGGTCGCCCAGGTCGGAGCCGTAGGCGTTGACGTTCTGGCCGAGCAGGGTCACCTCGATGACGCCCTCGCCGACCAGCGCCTCGATCTCGGCGAGGACGTCGCCGGGCCGGCGGTCCTCCTCCTTGCCGCGCAGCGCGGGGACGATGCAGAAGGTGCAGGTGTTGTTGCAGCCGACCGAGATCGCGACCCAGGCGGCGTACGCGGACTCCCGGCGGGTGGGCAGGGTGGAGGGGAAGGTCTCCAGGGACTCCAGGATCTCGACCTGGGCCTTGCGCTCGACCGCGGCCCGCTCCAGCAGCGCCGGCAGGTGGCCGATGTTGTGGGTGCCGAACACCACGTCGACCCAGGGGGCCTTGGCGACGATGGTGTCCCGGTCCTTCTGGGCCAGGCAGCCGCCGACGGCGATCTGCATGCCCTTGTGGCGGGTCTTGACCGGGGCCAGCTGTCCGAGGTTGCCGTACAGCTTGTTGTCGGCGTTCTCCCGCACCGCGCAGGTGTTGAAGACCACCAGGTCGGGGTCGCCCTCCTGGCCCGCCTTGACGTACCCGGCGTCCTCCAGCAACCCGGAGAGCCGCTCCGAGTCGTGGACGTTCATCTGGCAGCCGTACGTGACGACCTTGTAGCTCTTGGATCCGCTGTCACCGCTCACCCGACCAGGGTACGGGCAGCGCCCGCCGTGCTTCCCCGCGCTTCCCCCTCCCGTTCGCCGCGGGCGCCTGGCACTATCCCTCCATGGCCTCCCGCACCTCCTCCCGACTCGGCACCGCCGCGCGCCGACCGCTGTGGCGGATCGTGGCGGCGCTCGTCCTGGTGCTGGCCGGCCTGGGCGGCTGGTGGCTGTCGGAGAGCCGCTCCCCCGGCTACCCGCGCGGCGAGACCCGCCTGGCCACCGGTGTCCAGCGCGGGGTGTACGACCGGTACGGACAGCTGCTGGACGCCCAGCTGGCCAGGGCGATGCCCGGGGTCCGGCTGGAGCTCGACAACTCCGAGGGCTCGATCGACAACCTCCGCCGGGTCACCTCCGGCCGGGACGACTTCGCGATAGCCACCGCGGACGCCGTGGCCCAGTACACCGGCCCCGGCCGGGAGAAGCTGCGGGCCATCGCCCGGCTCTACGACGACTACCTGCAGCTGATCGTGCCGGCCGACTCCCCGGTGCGCCGGGCCTCCGACCTCAAGGGCCTGCGGGTCGGCGTCGGCCAGCCGCTCTCGGGCGTCAACCTGGTCACCCGGCGGCTGCTGGCCGCGGCCGGGCTGGACCCGGACCACGACATCGTCCAGGCCCCGCTGGGCATCGGCGACGCCGCCGACGGGCTGCGACGCGGGGAGGTGGACGCCTTCTTCTGGTCCGGCGGCCTGCCGACCAGCGCGCTCACCGACCTGTCCGAGCACGTCCGGATCCGGATCGTGCCGCTGGGCGACCTGGCCGAGTCGGTCCACAAGGTCGAGGGCGGCGGCACCGACGCCTACCGGGCGGCCACCATGCCCAAGGGCACCTACCCCAACGCCGAGCCCCAGGACGCGGTCGCCACCGTCGCCGTGCCCAACCTGCTGATCACCCGCGCCGACGTGGACGACGACCTGGTCCAGGGCATCACCCGCGCCGTGATCGACAGCCGCGACCAGATCGGCGCCCAGGTCCACGCCGCCCAGCTGGTCGACCTGCGCACCGCCGTCTACACCGACCCGCTCCCGCTGCACGAGGGTGCCGCCCGCTACTACCGCTCGGTCAAGCCCTGACCCTCGGGCCGGACCCCGGTCCGCGGGCCGGGCCCTGACCCCCGGGCCCGACCGGGTCCGGCCCCGGCGCCCCGCCCCTCAGCCGCGCTTGTCGGCGGCGCGGGGGACGGCGAGGGTCACGGCGAGGCCGTGCGGGACGGCGGTGCCGAACGTGAGCGAGCCGCCGGCGGCCTGGAGCAGGGTGGTGGCGATCGACAGGCCGAGACCCGAGCCGTCCACGTTCTGGTGGCGGGTGCTGCGCCAGAAGCGGTCGCCGGCCCGGGCCAGCTCCTCCTCGGTGAGGCCCGGCCCCTGGTCCGAGACGGTCACCGCGACCTCCTCGCGGCGCACCGCGACCAGCACCCGCACCCGGCTGCCGGGCGGGCCGAACTTGAGCGCGTTGTCGACCACCGCGTCCAGCGCGCTGCCGAAGCCGATCGGGTCGGCCAGGCCGAGCGCCAGTGCCGGGCCCTCCCAGACCAGCTCGATCCCGCGCTGCCCGGCCAGCGGACGCCAGGCGTCCACCCGGGCCAGGGTGAGCACGGCCAGGTCGGTGGGCTCGGGTTCGGGGCGGGCGTGCTCGGCGGTGGCCAGCCCGAGCAGGTCGTCCAGTACCCGGGCCAGCCGGACGCCCTCCTCGCGGACCCCGCCGAGCTCCTCGTCGTGGCCCTCGGGCAGCTCCAGACCCAGCACCTCGACCCGCAGCAGCAGTGCCGCCAGCGGATTGCGCAGCTGGTGCGAGGCGTCGGCGACGAAGGCCTTCTGCTGGTCCAGGGCGAGCACCACGTGGTCGGCCATCTCGTTGAACGAGCGGGCGAGCCGCTGCAGCTCGGGCGGTCCGCCGCCCGGCGCCACCCTGGCGTTCATCCGGCCGGTGGCGATGTCGTGGGTGGCCCGGTCCAGGGTGCGGACCGGGCGCAGCACCCATTCGGTCAGCCGGGCCGCGAGCAGCACGGCGACGATCATCGCGGCGGCCTCCCCGGCCCCGATGACCAGCCACTGGCGCAGGACCCGGGTGCGCAGCGCACCGGTCGGGGAGTCGCTGAGCACCACCGCGACCACGTCGCCGTCGCGGACCACCGGGGTGGCGACGGTGAGCGTCCGGTCCGGGGTCCACGGCCAGACCTGCGGCGGGTTGTGGCTGCGCCGGCCGTCGAGCGCCTCCTGGAAGGCCTGGTCGGCCCAGCCGCTGGCGGGCACCCGCCAGTCGGCCGGGGCCACCGCGATCGGTACGCCGTCGCGCTGGAAGATGCCGATCCGCACCCCGTACAGCTCGTGGTAGCGCACCACCTCGGCGTCCAGCGCGTGGCGGCGGCTGAGGTCGCCGGGGGCGGGCCGGGGGTCGCCCTTGAGCGCCGACTCGAGGCCGGAGACGCCGGAGGTCGGCAGGTCCTGGGCGAACCGGGCGGCGTCGTCCAGGCGGTCGACCACCACCCGGCTCTGTTCGGCGGCCGCGAACGCCGCGGCGAGCGGCATTCCGAGCGCGGCGAGCACACAGAGCATCAGCGCGATCAGGATGCCGAGGAGGCGGGTGCGCACGTGCGGTCAGTGCTCCGCGCGGGCCGGGGGCGGGCTGTCGGCGGCGGGCGCCGGGCATTCCGGGATCAGCCGGTAGCCCACGCCGCGGACGGCCTCGACCAGGCCGGGCAGGGCGAGCTTGGTGCGCAGCGAGCCGATGTGCACCTCCAGGGTGCGGCCGTTGCCCTCCCAGCCGCTGCGCCAGACCTCGCTGAATATCTGCTCGCGGCGGTAGACCACGCCGGGGCTCTGGGCGAGCAGCGCCAGCAGGTCGAACTCCTTGCGGGTGAGCGGCACGTCCCGGCCGTCGACGCTGACCCGGCGGCGCTCGCGGTCGATCACGATGCCGCGGGACTCCAGCGGGCCGCGCTGCTGCGGGACGGCGTCCGGGGCGGGCGCGGTGGCGGCGGCGGGCGCGGCGCCGCGGCGGGCGACGGCGTGGATCCGGGCGAGCAGCTCGCCCATGTCGTAGGGCTTGGTGACGTAGTCGTCGGCGCCCAGGTTGAGGCCGTGGATCCGGGAGCGTATGTCGGCCCGCGCGGTCACCATGATCACCGGTACGCCGCTGCCGGCCCGGATCCGGCTGCAGACCTCGAAGCCGTCCCGGTCGGGCAGCCCGAGGTCGAGCAGGACCACCCGGTACGGCTCGTTGCCGTCCGGCACCAGGGCGTCCAGGGCCTCGTGCCCGCTGCGGGCGTGCCGGACCTGGAAGCCGTGCCGGCCCAGGACCGCGACCAGCGCGGCGGCCACGCGTTCGTCGTCCTCGACGAGCAGCAGTCGCATGGTTCTCTCCTCCTCTCCCGGACGGTTTGCCGGGGGGTGTCCCTCGGTCGCCGTGCGATCGTCACGGCCCCTGCCGGGCAGGTCCCGGTTCTGCGCAGTATGGGCCAGCGGACGTCCGGACGCCAGGCTCGGCCGACGGCCGTCCGCCACCGCCGGGGCTCCGCGATCACGCCCCCGCGACCTCCGGACGCTGTCACTGTGCCCCTGCCGGGCCCAGGTGAACAGCGTCCGCCGGGCGTGTGTCCGGATCGTGATCCTCAAATTCCACTCAGATCGGCTGACGTGGCGCCGTCAGGGCTCCTATGGTCGCCCCACCGAGGGCCGCGGCTCCGCCGGCTGCGGCTCTCGGATTCCTACCACCATTGCCGCCCAAGGGAGTTCGCACCCACGGGCCGACCCGAGGGAGCAGGCCCGATGAGCACGAGCCTCGACCAGGACTCCCGCGCCGACGCCGCTCCCCTGGTGGTCCTGCGCAACGTCAACAAGCACTTCGGTGCGCTGCACGTCCTCCAGGACATCGACCTGGAGATCAAGCAGGGCGAGGTGGTCGTCCTGATCGGCCCCTCCGGCTCCGGCAAGTCCACGCTGTGCCGGACGATCAACCGGCTGGAGACCGTCGACTCCGGGACGATCACCATCGACGGCCGCCCGCTGCCCGCCGAGGGCCGGGAGCTGGCCCGGCTGCGGGCCGAGGTCGGCATGGTCTTCCAGAGCTTCAACCTGTTCGCCCACAAGACCGTGCTGGAGAACGTGGTCCTCGGCCAGGTGAAGGTCCGCGGCATCGCCAAGGACCAGGCCGTGCGGACCGCCGAGGAACTGCTGGAGCGGGTCGGCGTCGGCGCCCAGGCGTCGAAGTACCCGGCCCAGCTGTCCGGCGGCCAGCAGCAGCGCGTCGCGATCGCCCGGGCGCTGGCGATGAACCCCAAGGTGATGCTCTTCGACGAGCCCACCTCGGCACTCGACCCCGAGATGATCAACGAGGTGCTGGAGGTCATGCGCCAGCTGGCCGCCGACGGCATGACGATGGTCGTCGTCACCCACGAGATGGGCTTCGCCCGCTCCGCCGCCAACCGGGTGCTGTTCATGGCGGACGGCCGGATCGTCGAGCAGAACACCCCCGAGGCGTTCTTCACCGCACCGCGCTCCGAGCGCGCCAAGGACTTCCTCTCCAAGATCCTGCACCACTGATCCCCCGGTCCGGACCCCCGGCCGGCGGCGGGCGCCACCGCGCGCCCGACCCTCCCGCCCGCCGGGCCCCCACCCGTACCGCACCCTTCGCCAGAGCCCGGTCGACCCGTGGCCAAGCCCGAGGAGAACTGCCCTCATGAGGACTCGTCGCACCTTCGCCGTCGCGCTCTGCGCCATCGCGCTCACCGCCACCGCCGCCTGCGGCAAGGACGGCACGCCCGGCGCCGCCAACACCTCGTCCGGCGGCAGCGCCGCCCCCGCGCTGCCCACCTACACCGTGAAGACCGACGTCAAGGTCGACTCGGCCGTGCTGGCCGAGGCCAGGAAGCGCGGCCAGCTGATCATCGGCGCCAAGTCCGACCAGCCGTTCCTCGGCTGGGAGGACCTCGCCAGCGGCGACCGCAGCGGCTTCGACATCGAGATCGCCAAGATGGTCGCCGCGGACCTCGGCTTCACCCCGCAGCAGATCAAGTGGCAGACCCTGGTCTCCTCGCAGCGCGAGCCGGCCATCTCCAAGGGCCAGATCGACTTCTACGTCGGCACCTACAGCATCAACGACGAGCGCAAGAAGACCGTCTCCTTCGCCGGCCCGTACTACGTCGCCGGCCAGGACCTGCTGGTGAAGTCCGACAACACCGCGATCACCGGCCCGGACTCGCTCAACGGCAAGAACGTCTGCACCGCCACCGGCTCCACCTCGATCAAGAACATCGAGAAGTACTCGCCGAAGATCACCCAGTTCGACACCTACTCGGCCTGCGTCGAGAAGCTGATGTCGGGCGAGGTGGACGCGGTCACCACGGACGACGCCATCCTCAAGGGCTACGCCTCGAAGTACTCGCCCAAGCTCAAGGTGGTCGGCCAGCCGTTCACCAAGGAGAACTACGGCGTCGGCCTGGGCAAGGACGACAAGGCGCTGCGCGACGCGATCAGCGACGCGCTCAAGGCCCACCAGGACAACGGCGACTGGAAGAAGGCCTACGACGCCACCCTCGGGCTCTCCGGCGCCGCCGCCCCGCAGCCGCCGGCGCTCGACCGCTACTGATCCACCCGGGGCACCGGGCCACCGGGCCACCGCTCCCCTTCATCACCGAACCCTGAGAGGAGGGCCGCCGGATGGGCTTCCTGTTCGAGAACGGCAACTTCGCGCTGTTCCGCGACGGCTTCCTGCAGACGATCGAGCTGAGCGCGCTCAGCGCGCTGCTCGCCCTGCTGCTGGGCACCCTGCTGGCGGCCTTCCGGGTCTCCCCCGTCCCCGTCCTCCGTGCCTTCGGCACCGGCTGGGTGACGATCTTCCGCAACACCCCGCTGACCGTGCTGTTCTTCGCCGTGACCTTCGGCCTGCCGCCGCTCGGGGTGCACTTCAGCCACCTCGTGTTCGCGGTGCTGGCGCTCGGCAGCTACACCGCGGCGTTCGTCTGCGAGGTGCTGCGCTCGGGCATCAACACGGTCCCGATCGGTCAGGCCGAGGCGGCCCGCAGCCTCGGCCTGACCTTCGGCCAGACCCTGACCCAGATCGTCCTGCCGCAGGCGGCCAGGACGGTGCTGGCCCCGATGAGCAGCGTCTTCATCGCGCTGCCGAGGAACTCGGCGATCGCCGGCGCGTTCAGCGTCGGCGAGCTGTACAGCGTCCAGCAGGGCTTCTCCGACGGGGACGGCTACTCGATCTTCGCGATCTTCTTCTGGGTCGCCTGCGCCTACCTGCTGATCAGTGCCGCTGTCGCCCTGCTGTTCCGTTTCCTGGAGTCCCGACTGGCGGTGGCCCGATGAGCAACCTCTTCACCCGCTCCGCGACGGCCAGCGTCCTCTACGACGCCCCCGGGCCGAGGGCGCGCAACCGCAACCGGATCTTCGGGGTGCTCTCGCTGCTCGGCATCGCCGGCCTGGCCTGGTACGTCTTCATCACGCTGAACGACAACGGCCAGTTCGAGGCCGGCCTCTGGGACGCCTTCCAGTACACGACCATCCAGCAGCGGATCGTCGACGGCCTGGTCGCGACCCTGAAGGCCTTCGGGCTGGCGGCGGTGTTCTCGCTGGTGCTGGGCGCGCTGCTGGCGGCCGGGCAGCTCTCCGACCACCGGCCGGTGCGCTGGGTCTGCGTCTCGGTGGTCCAGTTCTTCCGGGCGATGCCCCTGCTGATCCTGATCGTCGCGCTCTACTACGGCTTCTTCGCCAAGGAGCCGATGTGGGCCCTGGTGCTCGGCCTCACCCTCTACAACGGCTCGGTCCAGGCCGAGATCATCCGCAGCGGCGTCAACGCGGTGCCGCGCGGCCAGGGCGAGGCGGCGTTCGCGCTCGGCATGCGCAAGACCCAGGTGATGACCACCATCCTGGTCCCGCAGGCGGTCCGCTCGATGCTGCCCACGATGATCGGCCAGCTGGTCGTCACCCTCAAGGACACCTCGCTGGGCGCCATCATCACCTACCACGAGCTGCTCTTCGTGGGGAAGGCCATCGCCACCCAGCCGCTCAACGCCGCGGGCTTCCCTTACATCCCCGTGGTCCTGGTGATCGGCCCCGTGTACATCGCGATGTGCCTCCTGCTCACCGCGCTCGCCCGGTGGATCGAGGCACGTGGCCGACGCGGCGCGAACCGGCGCACTTCAGCTGCTGCTTGACGGACACGCAGGTGAACTGTTGCATTGCTCTTCGTGACACCATCCGGGAGCATCCACGCGGCATATGACGGCAGGCTGACGGCCGGTCCGTGCTCCGAGATCCACGGCGCCCGCCCGGGCCCGGAGGGACCGGCATGGACCCGGTGATCGTGGTCGGGGCCGGGCCGGTCGGCCTGGCCCTGGCCCTCGCCCTGGCCCGGCACGAGGTGCCGACCGTCGTCCTCGACGAGGGCTCCGGTCTCTGCCCCGAGAGCCCGCGCAGCGTCGTCCTCGGCGCCGACACCGCCGCCTTCCTGACCCGGATCGGCTACACCCGGGCGGCCTCCGACGCCGCCCGCTGGGACGCCTTCGCCGTCTGGCGCCGCCGCCAGGAGGTGCTCCGGATCGACCTCGCCGACACCCCCGTGCTGCACCTGCCCCAGCACCGCCTCCAGCGCGGCCTCCGCGACGCCCTCACCGGCAGCCCGCTGGTCGGACTGGTCCCGCTGAACCGGGTCACCCGGCTCGAACAGGACCGGGACGGCGTCAGCGTGCTCACCCGCAACCCGCAGGACGGCACCGAGACCTGGTGGCGCGGCAGCCACCTGGTCGGCTGCGACGGCGCCCGCTCGGCCGTCCGCAAACTGCTGAAGGTCCGCTTCCCCGGACGGCCCGCCGTCGACCGCAGCGCGATCGCCACCGTCCGGGTCGACCTGCCGTTCACCGAACCCCGGCTGCACCGCGAGCCGCCGTGGCGCGGCGACCGCGAAGCCACCGCCCGCCCGCTGCCGGACGGCGTCTGGCGCCTCGACTGGCGGCTCCCCCCGGGTCGGCCGGCCCCCACCGAACCGGTCGACCCGCACGCCACCTGGCCCGGCATCGTCACCGGCGACACGCTGCTCACCAGGGTCTCCGCCACCCTCACCGGCTGGTGCGGCGAGCTCCCGAAGTTCGACCTGCTCGCCGCCGCCGACCACACCGCCCAGCAGCGGCTGGCCGCCCGGTTCCGGGTCGGCCGCTGCTTCCTGGCCGGCGACGCCGCCCATCTGCACGGCGCGCTCGGCATGCAGAACCTCACCGACGGTCTGCGCGACGCCGACAACCTGGCCTGGCGGCTCGCCCTCGCCTGGCATCTCCACGCGGGCGGCCCGCAGCCCGGCGGCTCCCTGCTCGACGGTTACGAGGCCGAACGCCGCGGCGCGGTCGGCGCCCGGCTGCGCGCCGTCGACCAGGCCATGCCACTGCTGCGCCCGCTGCGCGGCTGGGCCCAGACCCGGCGCTCGCTGCTCACCGGCTCCTTCCGCAAGCACGCCCCGATGCTCGCCGACGGGCATCTCGGCACCGGGCGGTTCGGCGGCGCCCCCGCCTATCCGGCCGCCCCCTCCGGCGTGCCCGGGCGGGTCCCGGTCCAGCGGGGCGCCCGCAGCACCACCTCGCTCAGCGAGCTGCTGCCCGCCACCGCCCCCGGGGTACTCGTCCCCGACCTGCCGGTACTGGCCACCGACGGCACCCCGGACCGGTTGCACTCCCGGCTCGGGGCGGGCTTCCTGCTGCTGCTGGTCGCGCCCGGCACCGCCGTGTGGTCCGCGGAGCGCTGGCTGGGCGCCGGGCTGATGCCCCGGCTGGCCGAGGTCGCCGCCGCGCTGCCGGTGCCCGCCGAGGTCCTGGTCACCGAGGCCTATCCGGGCGCCGGCCCGCACACCGTGCTGCTGATCCGGCCCGACGGCCATCTGGTCGGGGTGACCCAGGGTGCGGCGGCGGAGGACCTCCAGGCGCTGGCCGACGGGGCCAGGGGCGGTCCGGCCTCGCTCACCGGCGGGCCCGACCAGGAGGCAGCGGCCCCGGAGCCGGCGGGGCCCGGCGCCACGGCCGCCGGGACCGCGTCTCCCGCTGCCGCGGCCACCGGTGCCACGGCCGGCGGCACCACGGCCACCGGCCCGGTCACCGCTGCTCCGGCCACCACGCCGACCGCCGCCCCGACCGCCGAGCAGGCCCCGCCGGTCCGCCCGTCCGGGCGCTGACCGGGCGCCGACCGAGCCCGGCGGCCGGACGGCTCGACCTCCGGATCCACCCGGTCGGCTACCGGGCCACCTCGGTCGCCCGGCTCTCGCGGACCACGGTGACCCGGATCTGGCCCGGATAGGTCAGCTCCTCGGCGACCTGCTTGGCGACCTCGCGGGCGATCACCTGCGCCCCGAGGTCGTCCACCACCTCCGGCCGGACCATCACCCGCACCTCCCGGCCGGCCTGCATCGCGTAGACGGTGGCCACGCCGTCGTGCGCCCGGGCGATCTCCTCCAACCGCTCCAGCCGCCGCACGTACGCCTCCAGCGACTCCTTGCGGGCCCCCGGCCGCGCGCCCGAGCAGGCGTCGGCGGCCTGGGTGAGCACCGCCTCCACCGTGCGGGGCTCCACCTCGCCGTGGTGCGCGGCGATCGCGTGCACCACGTCCGCCGACTCGCCGAACCGCCGGGCCAGGTCGGCGCCGATCGCCGCGTGGCTGCCCTCGACCTCGTGGGTCAGCGCCTTGCCGATGTCGTGCAGCAGCGCCGCGCGCCGCACCGGCTCCGGGTCCACCCCGAGTTCGGCGGCCATCATCCCGGCCAGGTGCGCCGACTCCACCAGGTGGCCGAGCACGTTCTGCCCGTACGAGGCCCGGTAGCGCAGGGTGCCGAGGGTCCGGACCAGCTCCGGGTCCATGGCGCCGACCCGGACGGCGAGCAGCGCGTCCTCGCCGGCCCGCACACAGCGGCGCTCGACCTCGACCCGGCTGCGCTCGTGCTCGTGCTCGATCCGCAGAGGGTGGATCCGGCCGTCCTCCACCAGGTGCTCCAGGGTGAGCCGGGCGGTCTCCCGGCGGACCGGGTCGAAGCAGGAGAGCTGCACCACCGAGGGGGTGTCGTCGATGATCAGATTGACGCCGGTGACGGCCTCGAAGGTCCGGATGTTGCGGCCCTCGCGCCCGATCACCCGGCCCTTCATCTCCTCGTTGGGCAACCGGAACACCGACACCGCGGTCTCGGCGGTCTGTTCCGCCGCCAGCCGCTGGATCGCCCCGGCCAGGATGCCCCGGGCCCGCTGCTCGCCCTCCTCGCGGGCGGCGCGCTCGATCTCCCGGACGGCGACCGCCGCCTCCCGGCGGGCCTCCGACTCGGCCTCCCGGACGAGTTCGGCGCGGGCCTCGGCGGCGGAGAGCCCGGCGGTCCGCTCCAGCTCGACCGCCCGGCGCCGGAGGAGCTCCCCGGCCTCCGCCGAGACGCGGGCCAACGCGGCCGAGCGCTGGGCGAGTTCGTCCTCGCGGGTACGGAGCCGGTCGAACTCCCCGGCCAGCCGCTCCTCGCGCCGGTCGAGTTCGGCCCGCAGCCGGTCGGCCCGCTGCTCGGTCTGCTGCCGGGCCCGTTCGGCCGCCGCGGCGGCGCGACGACGCGCGACCCTCGACCGCCGGACCAGTAGCCACGCTGTCGCCAGGACCACCAGCAGGACGGCCGCCGCAAGGGAAGCGGCCGATCCGGCGCTCACCGCGATCCTCATGCTGCCCACTCCCCGTCCCGCCGCGGCACACCGCCCGGGACCACCGCGCGGCCGCCCGGAACCGCCCGGTCACAGGCATGGCCGGGCGTACGGCCGGGGCGGCCGAGGAACGGTCGACGTGCTCCCGCACTGAGTGCGAGGCTAAGCGCGGGTTACGAAACGGTCAAGACTGGCCAGGCAGTTGACCAACCCTCCGGTAACACTCGGGGCGGACCGGGCCGACCCGACCGGCCTCACCGAGCGGAGCCCTCAGGAGCAACCAGGAGCAGCCGGGAGCAGCCGGGCCGGACTCAGTCCTCGTAGCCGTCGCCCTCGTCGCCGTACTCGTCCTCGTCCTCGGCGCCCTCCGCGTCCAGGGCGTCGCGGACCACCCGGAAGGCCAGGCCCTCGGAGTAACCGCGCCGGGCGAGCAGCCCGACCAGTCGGCGGGTGCGGGTCTGCCGCTCCAGGCCCCGGGTGGCCCGCAGCCGCCGGTCGACCAGGGCCCGGGCCGCCTCGGCCTCGTCGTCGTGGTCGAGCTGGGCCAGGGCCTGTTCGGCGAGGTCACCGGAGATGCCCTTGGTCCGCAGCTCCTGTGCCAGCGCACGCCGGGAGAGTCCGCGGACGCTGTGCCGGGACTCCACCCAGGCCCGGGCGAAGGCCGCGTCGTCGATCAGCCCGACCTCCTCCAGCCGGGTCAGCACCTCCTCGGCGACCTCGTCCGGGATCTCCCGCTTGCGCAGGGCGTCGGCGAGCTGCTTGCGGCTCTTGGCCGCACCCGTGAGCAGCCGCAGGCAGATGTCCCGCGCCCGGCTCTCGGGATCGGCCGGCTCCTCGGTCCGGGCACCGCGGCCTGCTCCGCGACGGCCCGGAGCACGCTCCGCGCCGTCGTGCTCCCGGCCCCCGGGAGCGGCGGCCCTCCGGGTACGGCCGGACCGCCGCGCGGGAGGTTCGTCCGGGAACTCCGGAGCGAGGTCGGCCGCACCCCCGTGACCGGCCGACCCCGCTCCCTCGCCCCGGCCGTCCCGCTCGCTCCGGACGGCCGGGCCGCTCTCGGCCTCCAGCGCCGAGCGCCGTCGGCGCCGCCCTGCGGGCAGCTCGGAGGCCTGGACCAGCCCCAGCCCGTCCACGTCCGCCGGACGGGCCGCCGGACGCTTCACCGCGCGGGCCCGCTCCGGCGCGGGCTCCGGCGACCATGCCGGGTCCCAGACCGATTCCGCCCGGACCCGCCGCCGGGCCGGCGACTCGGCCCCTGGACCCGCGACAGCCGCGAACCAGTCCGGCGGCCCGTAGTCGTCGTCCTCTTCGGACTCCTCGGGGCCGACCGGCCCACTGTGCTGCGTCAACGACTCAGGCCTTGGCGGCCGCCGCCGTCGTCTTCTTCGCCGCTGCCGTCTTGGCGGCGGTCGCGGTGATCGGCTTGGCCGCGCCCTCGGCGCCACCCGCCGCCTCGCCCTCGGCCGGCTCCTCCACCTTCGGGCCGATGCCCAGCTTGCTCTTGAGCTTCCGCTCGATCTCGTCGGCCAGCTGCGGGTTGTCCCGCAGGAAGTTGCGGGCGTTCTCCTTGCCCTGGCCGAGCTGGTCGCCCTCGTAGGTGTACCAGGCGCCCGACTTGCGGATGAAGCCGTGCTCCACGCCCATGTCGATCAGGCCGCCCTCGCGGCTGATGCCCACGCCGTAGAGGATGTCGAACTCGGCCTGCTTGAACGGCGCGGCGACCTTGTTCTTGACGACCTTGACCCGGGTGCGGTTGCCGACCGCCTCGGTGCCGTCCTTCAGGGTCTCGATCCGGCGGATGTCCAGCCGGACCGAGGCGTAGAACTTCAGCGCCCGGCCACCGGTCGTGGTCTCCGGCGAGCCGAACATGACGCCGATCTTCTCGCGCAGCTGGTTGATGAAGACCGCGGTGGTGTTCGACTGGTTCAGCGCACCGGCGATCTTCCGCAGCGCCTGGCTCATCAGGCGGGCCTGCAGACCGACGTGGGAGTCGCCCATCTCGCCCTCGATCTCGGCCCGCGGCACGAGCGCCGCCACCGAGTCGATGATCACCAGGTCGATCGCGCCGGAGCGGATCAGCATGTCGGTGATCTCCAGCGCCTGCTCGCCGGTGTCCGGCTGGCTGACCAGCAGGGCGTCGGTGTCCACGCCGAGCTTCTTGGCGTACTCCGGGTCGAGCGCGTGCTCCGCGTCGACGAAGGCGACCGTGCCGCCGGCCTTCTGGGCGTTGGCCGCCAGGTGCAGCGTCAGCGTGGTCTTGCCGGAGGACTCGGGACCGTAGATCTCGACCACCCGGCCGCGCGGGATGCCGCCGACCCCGAGCGCGACGTCCAGGGCGGTGGAACCGGTGGAGATCACCTCGATCGGCTCGTTCGCCTTCTCGCCGAGGCGCATCACCGAGCCCTTGCCGAACTGGCGCTCGATCTGGGCGAGCGCCGTCTCAAGAGCCTTCTCGCGGTCCGTACCTGCCATGGCTTCCACCCTCGGGTTCTGTGCTGTGCGCTTCATCGTCCTCGACGCTAGCGCCTTCCACTGACAATCGGCCCCGACCGGGCTCTGCCTGGGGAAAACTCTGCGCCGGAGAGTACAAAGAACAAGTGTTCGAATCAAGCCGGAGCCGTTCGGACTACTTCCGCCCGGAGTCCCCGCCGACCATCCGCCGCAGCCGCCGGGCCGCCTCCCGGCGCAGCTCCCGGCGGTGCCGGCGCTGCTCGCCCCGGTCGATCCGCGGGTCCGTGGCCACCTCGTAGCGGCGCACGTACGTCCCGACGAAGCCCTGCAGGGTGGCCGCCGCCGGGATCGCGATCAGCGCGCCGACCGCGCCCAGCAGCGCCGCGCCCGCGATCACCGCGCCGAACGCCACCGCCGGGTGCACGTCGACCGTCCGCGCGGTGATCCGCGGATGCAGCAGGTAGTTCTCGATCTGCTGGTAGACCACCACGAAGGCCAGCACCCAGAGCGCGTCCACCGGCTGCGGGGTGGTGAGCGCCACCAGCACCGGCAGCGCCCCGGCGAGATAGGTGCCGATGGTCGGCACGAACTGCGACATGACGCCGACCCAGACCGCGAGCGCGGCCGCGTAGGGCAGGTCCAGCAGCGCGAACATCACCCAGTGTGCGAGGGCCGACACCACCGCGAGCAGGGCCCGCGAGTAGAGGTAGCCGCCGGTCTTGGCGAGGGCGATCTCCCAGGCCCGCAGCACCTCCGCCTGCTTGGCGGGCGGCAGCATCGAACAGACGGTCCGCCGCACCCGGGGCCCGTCGGCGGTGAAGTAGAAGGTGAAGAGGCCGACCGTGAAGGCCTGGAAGAGCCCGCCGATCAGGGTCGAGGAGACGCCCCAGACGTTGTCCGCGGCCTGCTGGGCGTAGTTCTCGATCGCGCCGGAGTCCTTGAGCAGCTTCTTCTGCAGCTCGTCCAGCGAGAGGTCCTGGTGGAAGGTGCGGTTGACCCAGTCGATCAGGTTGTCCAGCAGGTGGGGCAGGTCACCCGCGATCTTCGCGACCTGGTCGACCAGCAGGGTCCCGAGCGCGGTCAGGAATCCGGCCACGGCGATCGCCACCGCGACGAAGACCAGGAAGGTGCCGATGCCCCGGCGCACGCCGCGGGCCGCCATCCGGTCCACCGCCGGCTCCAGCGCCAGCGAGAGGAAGAACGAGACCAGCAGCATCACGAAGAGGTCGATCAGCTGGTGGAAGGCCCAGTCGGCGAGCTGGAACACCCCGACCAGGACCAGTGCGAGCACCATCGCCCGCGGCAGCCAGCGCGGCATGCCGGAACCCCAGAGACCGTCACCCGCGGTCCGGGGTCCGGTCGGCTCCCCGGGCGGGCCCGGCGGGGAGGCGGGCGGAGGGCCCGCGGCCTCGTCGGCGACCTGCGCCGACCTGTCCGGATTCGGCTGTTCTGCACTGCTTGCCACCCGCACAGTTTGACCCATGCCCGACGAACGTTCGAGCACTGCCGGAGGGTTCGCGGAGCGGAGCGGGGGCCGGTCGGGCCCGGTCCCCCGCGCGGGCCGGGGTCAGCGGAGCACGCCGGACACTCCCTGGGTCTCGCAGACGACCCGCCAGACGTCCTTGGCCTCCTGGCCCGCGTCCAGGGCCTGCCGGACGGTCCGCCCGCCCAGCTCGCTCATCACGTGGTCGCTCGCGAAGGACTCCGCGTACGCCTCGCCGAAGTGCTCGTACATTCGCCGCCAGAACTCCGTCAGCCTCATGCCCCCAGTATCCCGGACCGCCCGCCCGCCGGTCCGGGCTCCCGGCACCCGGCGCCCGGGCCGCTCAGGCCGCTCGGGCCCGCCAGTCGGCGGCCGTCAGCGCGTACTCGACCTCGCCGTGCTCGCTGCCCGCGATCGTCTCCGGGTAGTCCTCGTGGAAGGTGCGCACGTACGAGAGCCCGGCCTTCTCCATCACCCGCCGGGACCCGCGGTTGACCGCCATCGTGTACGCCACCACCCGCTCCACGCCCAGCCCGGTGAAGCCCCGTCGGACCAGCGCCCGGGAGCCCTCGGTGGCGTAGCCGTGCCCCCAGGCCGCGCGGCGCAGCCGGTAGCCCAGCTCGACCTCGGCGCGGTCGCCGTCGAGCGACCGGAACTCGAACCAGCCGAGGAAGGCGCCGCCCTCCCGCTCCTCGGCGGCCCACCAGCCGAGGTCGCCGAACCGCCGGTAGTGGTCGAAGTACAGCGGCAGCAGGGTGTCCTCGACCACCGCCCGCGGGGTGGGCCGGCCGCCGGTGAGGTAGCGGGTCACCTCCGGGTCGGCGTCCAGTTCCACCAGGGCGTCCACGTCGGCGTCGGTGAAGCGGCGCAGTACCAGCCGCTCGGTGGTGAGGAAGGTGTCCATCCCGTGATCCTCGCCCGCCGTCCCCGCGCCGTCACCCGGTTTTCCGCGGCCCTCCGGCCCCGCACCACCCCGGCGCGGCCGCGGCTCAGTGCGGCAGCGCCAGCGCCCCGGCGCCGTAGAACTCGTGGTCCCCGCAGACGTGCGGCCCGGGCGGGCAGGCGGCCGCCGCGTCCGCGGCGAGCAGGGCTGCCAGCCGGTCGGAGCCCCAGTCCGGGTGCAGCGCGGCGGCCACCGCGACCGCGCCGGTGACGTGCGCGGCGGCCATCGAGGTGCCGGCCAGCGCGGCGTACCGGCCCCCGGGCCAGTCGGAGACCACCGCCCCCCGGGCGCCGCCGTCCGGGTCCCCGCCGGGGGCGGCCAGGGAGACGTGGCCGCGCCCGTAGTTGGTGTACGCGGACGGGCGGCCGTCCCGGTCGACGGCGGTCACCGTGACCACGCCGGGCAGTTCGCCGGGCAGCCGGACGCACTCGGGGCCGACGTGGCGGGACTGCGGCGGACCGGTCGTGCGGTCGTTGGGGCTGCGCTCGTCGGTGCGGGGCGCGCCGAGGTCCTGCGCGTCGTTGCCCGCCGAGGCGACCACCACCGCGCCCTTCGCCCGGGCGTACTCGACGGCCCGGCCGACGGCGGCGGTCAGCGCGGCCTGGTCGGGGTCCTCGGGGCAGTTGTACTTCCACGGGTCGGCGAAGTAGCTGTTGTTGATCGCCCGGGCGCCGTGGTCGGCGGCCCAGAGCATGCCGCAGACGATGTTCTCGGCGTAGTACTGGCCGAGCGGACCGAGCAGCCGGACGGCGGCGATCCGCACACCGGGCGCGACCCCGCTGACGCCCCGGCCGTCCCTGGCCGCACCGACGATCCCGGCGACATGGGTGCCGTGGCCGCTCTCGCCCACCCCGGCGTCCGGGCGCCAGGCGCCGGTCCTGGCGTCGGGGCGGCCGTCGGCGCAGGAGGCGGAGCTCCTCGGGTCCACGGCGGCGCGCAGATCGGGGTGGGTGTCGTCGACGCCGGAGTCGAGGACGGCGACCAGCACCCGGCGCAGGGCGTCGGCCGCCGGGGTTCCGGCGCCGCGCAGCAGATCGGGGGTGGCGTCCGCGGCGGCGGCGGGGGCGGCGCCGAGCAGCGCGAGGTTCCAGGCGTCCTGCTCGCCCGGGTCCGGCACGGTGGCGGTGGCGTCGTCCCCGCCGTCCCGGCCGTCCCCGGCGCGCCCGGACGGTGCCCGGTCGCCACCGGCCCGGTCGCCGGCCGCCGGGTCCGTCCCGGCCCGGAAGTCGCCGGCGCCGTCCAGCGGCCGGGGCGGCCCGGGCACCGGCGAGGTGCGGCTGGCCCCGACCGCGGCCACTCCCGGCCGGCCCCGGACCTTCTCCGCGAAGCCCCCGCCGGCGTACGCGAGCACCGCCCCGATCTGCGGGTACTCCTGGACCACCTGTCCCCCGGCCGCCCGGGCCTCGGCGGCCGCGCGCGCGGCCCCGTCGGCGTCGGCCCGCTCCGCCAGCACCAGGTAGCTGAGGAAGGCGCGGCCCGGCCCGGCGACGTAGGGCACGGCGCCGCCGACGACCAGCGCGGTCAGCAGCATCGCGAGCAGGACCCGGAGCGGCCCCCGGGTGCGGCGCCGGACCGGCCTGCCGGGGCCGGCCGCCCGGACGGGCACGGGCGCCGGGCCCGCCCCGGGGGCCGGTCCCGCGCCGGGAGCGGGGAGAGGACCGGGGCCCGGGAGAGGACCGCCGCGGCCGGACGGGTCCGCCTGCGCCATGGCACGGTCTCCGCTCGTCGGCCCGGCGGCCGTGCCGGAGCCGGCCGGCCACCGGAGGGCTGATCATCACAGAAGCATCACGGTGGTAAGAATCATCACCATATGGTCGGTTTGTCCGACTCGCCTTCCCGATTGCCCCGAACGGCCACCCGGCCACCGCCGCCCGGCCCGCGTTGTCAGTGCCACCCGGCACCATGGGGGGATGGCGACCGAGCACCCGACCCCGCCCCCGGCCGACCCGCTGGCCGGCTTCGCCCCGGCCACCCGGGCCTGGTTCACGGGCGCCTTCTCCGCGCCGACCGCCGCCCAGGCCGAGGCCTGGCACGCCATCGGCCGGGACACCGACGTGCTCGTGGTCGCCCCCACCGGCTCCGGCAAGACCCTCGCGGCCTTCCTGTCCGCGCTGGACCGGCTCAGCAGCACCCCGCCCCCGGCCGAGCCGGGCCGCCGCTGCCGGGTCCTCTACATCTCCCCGCTCAAGGCCCTCGCGGTGGACGTCGAGCGCAACCTCCGCGCACCGCTGGCCGGCCTGCGCCAGGCCGCCGTCCGGCTCGGCCTGCCCGAGCCGGAGGTCCAGGTGGGCATCCGCTCCGGCGACACCCCCGCCGCCGACCGCCGGCGCTTCGCCACCCACCCGCCGGACATCCTGATCACCACCCCCGAATCGCTCTTCCTGCTGCTCACCTCCGCCGCCCGGGAGGCCCTGCGCGGCGTGGACACGGTGATCCTGGACGAGGTGCACGCCGTGGCCGGCACCAAGCGCGGCGCCCACCTCGCCCTCTCCCTGGAACGGCTGGACGAGCTGCTCGACCGCCCGGCCCGCCGGATCGGCCTGTCCGCCACCGTCCGCCCGGTCGAGGAGGTCGCCCGCTTCCTCAGCCCCGGGCGCGGCGCCGAGGTGGTCCAGCCGCCCGCCGCCAAGGAGTTCGACCTCTCCGTGGTGGTCCCCGTCCCGGACCTCGACGACCTGCCCGCCGCCCCCTCGACCGGCGCCGCCGGTGCCGAGGACCCGCAGCGGAAAGCCTCGATCTGGCCGCACGTCGAGGAGCGGATCGTCGACCTCGTCCAGGCCCACCGCTCGACCATCGTCTTCGCCAACTCCCGCCGCCTCGCCGAGCGGCTCTGCAACCGGCTGAACGAGATCGCCCTGGAGCGGGCCGGCGGTACCCCGCCGCCGGAGGCGCACGCCCCCGCCCTGCTGATGGGCGGCTCCGGCGCCGCCCGCGGCGCCCCGCCGGTGATCGCCCGGGCCCACCACGGCTCGGTCTCCAAGGAGCAGCGCGCCCTGGTCGAGGAGGAGCTCAAGGCCGGGCGGCTGCCCGCCGTGGTCGCCACCTCCAGCCTGGAGCTCGGCATCGACATGGGCGCCGTCGAGCTGGTGGTCCAGGTCGAGTCCCCGCCCTCGGTCGCCTCCGGCCTGCAGCGGGTCGGGCGGGCCGGCCACCAGGTCGGCGCCGTCTCCACCGGCGTCGTCTTCCCCAAGTACCGGGGCGACCTCGTCCAGTCCGCCGTGGTCACCGAGCGGATGCGGGCCGGCCGGATCGAGGCGCTGCGCATCCCGCGCAACCCGCTCGACGTCCTCGCGCAGCAGCTGGTCGCGATGACCGGGATGGACACCTGGCAGGTCGACGACCTGCTCACGCTGGTCCGCCGGGCCGCACCGTTCGCGACCCTGCCGCAGTCCGCCTTCGACGCGGTGCTCGACATGCTGGCCGGCCGCTACCCCTCCGACGCCTTCGCCGAGCTGCGCCCCCGCCTGGTCTGGGACCGGGTGGCCGGCACGGTCACCGGCCGCCCCGGCGCCCAGCGGCTCGCCGTCACCTCCGGCGGCACCATCCCCGACCGGGGCCTGTTCGGCGTCTTCATCGCCGGCACCGACGACCGGAAGGGCGCCGGCGGGCGCCGGGTCGGCGAGCTGGACGAGGAGATGGTCTACGAGTCCCGGGTCGGCGACGTCTTCACCCTCGGCACCACCTCCTGGCGGATCGAGGACATCACCCACGACAAGGTGCTGGTCACCCCGGCCCCCGGGATCCCCGGCCGGCTGCCGTTCTGGAAGGGCGACACCCTCGGCCGCCCGCTCGAACTCGGCCGCGCCCTCGGCGCCTTCACCCGCGAACTCGGCGCACTCGACCCGGCGGCCGCCACCGAGCGGCTGAAGCGGGCCGGCCTGGACGACTGGGCCGCCGCCAACCTGCTCGACTACCTCACCGAGCAGCGCACCGCCTGCGGCCACCTCCCCGACGACCGCACCATCGTGGTCGAGCGCTTCCGCGACGAGCTGGGGGACTGGCGGATCGTCGTCCACTCCCCGTTCGGCGCCCAGGTGCACGCCCCGTGGGCGCTCGCCCTGGCCGCCCGGCTGCGCGAGAAGCACGGTCTCGACCCGCAGGTCATGCACGCGGACGACGGCATCGTGCTCCGGCTGCCCGACGCCGACCTGCTCTCGCCCGACTTCGACTTCGGCGGCCCCGCCACCGCCGCGGGCACCGCCACCGGACCGGTCTCCGACGACGCCCCGGTCGGCGCCGACGCCGCCCTGTTCGACCCGCAGGAGATCGAGCAGTTGGTCACCGACCAGGTCGGCGGCTCCGCCCTGTTCGCCTCCCGCTTCCGCGAGTGCGCCGGCCGCGCCCTGCTGCTCCCCCGTCGCAACCCCGGCAAGCGCACCCCGCTCTGGCAGCAGCGCCGGCGCGCCGCCCAGCTGCTGGAGGTCGCCGCCGAGTACGGCTCCTTCCCGATCGTCCTGGAGGCCGTCCGCGAGTGCCTCCAGGACGTCTTCGACGTCCCCGGCCTGGTCGAGCTGATGGGCGACCTCGAGTCCCGGGCCGTCCGCCTGGTCGAGGTCACCACCCCCGAGCCCTCCCCGTTCGCCCGCTCACTGCTCTTCGGCTACGTCGCGCAGTTCCTCTACGAGGGCGACTCCCCGCTCGCCGAGCGCCGCGCCGCCGCCCTCTCGCTCGACTCCCGGCTGCTGTCCGAACTCCTCGGCCAGGCCGAGCTGCGGGAGCTGCTCGACCCGGACGTCCTCGCCGAGCTGGAGGCCGAGCTCCAGCGGCTCACCCCGGAGCGCCGGATCAAGGACGCCGAGGGGGTCGCCGACGCGCTGCGCCTGCTCGGCCCGCTCAGCGAGGCCGAGCTGACCGACCGCGGCGCCGAACCGCTCCTGGCCCTCGAACTCGAGGCCGCCCGCCGGGTGATCCAGGTCCGGATCGCCGGCGAGCTGCGCTGGGCCGCCGTCGAGGACGCCGGCCGGCTGCGCGACGCCCTCGGCACCCCGCTCCCGGTCGGCGTCCCGGAGGCCTTCACCGAACCGGTCAAGGACCCGCTCGGCGACCTGCTCGCCCGGCACGCCCGCACCCACGGCCCGTTCACCGCCGCCGAGGCCGCCGCCCGCTTCGGCCTCGGCACCGCCGTGGTCACCGGCACCCTGCACCGGCTCACCGCCACCGGCCGCCTGGTCCAGGGCGAGTTCCGCCCGCCCGGCACCCACCGCCCCGGTCCGGAAGCTCCGCACGCCGCCCCCGCCGAGGGGCACCCCGGCGCGGTCGAGTGGTGCGACGCCGAGGTGCTGCGCCGACTGCGCCGCCGTTCGCTGGCGGCCCTGCGCCAGGAGGTCGAACCCGTCCCGCCCCGCGCGCTGGCCGCCTTCCTGCCGCAGTGGCAGCACCTGGCCGGCCACCGGCTGCGCGGACCGGACGGCCTGCTCCGGGTGGTCGAGCAGCTCCAGGGGGCCGCCCTGCCCGCCTCGGCGCTGGAGAAGCTGATCCTCCCGGCCCGGCTGAGCGACTACTCCCCCGGCCTGCTCGACGAGCTGACGGCGGCCGGCGAGGTCGGCTGGGCCGGCGCGGGCGCGCTCCCCGGCAAGGACGGCTGGATCAGCCTGCACCTGGCCGAGAACGCCCAGCTGCTGCGGCCCGAGCCGGTCCCGCCCACCGTCACCCCGGTCCACACCGCCCTGCTGGAGGCACTGGCCGGCGGCTACGGGCTGTTCTTCCGCCAACTGGTCGCCCACCTCCCGGAGACACCCGAGCCCGAGATCGTCGAGGCCCTGTGGGACCTCGTCTGGGCCGGCTACGTCAGCAACGACACCCTGGCCCCGCTGCGGGCCCTGCTCGGATCCGGGCGAACGGCCGGAGCCACCGCGCACCGGGCACCCCGGGCCACCCCGCGCGGCCGCTACGGCGGTGCCGGCCGGGCCCACGGCCGGCTCGGCGGAGCCCTGCGCAGCGGCCCGCCGACGGTGGGCGGCCGCTGGTCGCTGCTGCCCCCGTTCACCACCGACCCCACCCTCCGGGCCACCGCCCAGGCCCAGGGCCTGCTGGACCGGCACGGTCTGCTCACCCGGGGCACGGTGGTCGCGGAGCGGGTCCCGGGCG
Organism: Kitasatospora sp. NPDC089913; assembly: GCF_044748625.1. Classification (NCBI taxonomy): domain Bacteria; kingdom Bacillati; phylum Actinomycetota; class Actinomycetes; order Kitasatosporales; family Streptomycetaceae; genus Kitasatospora; species Kitasatospora sp. NPDC089913. The sequence goes on from NZ_JBIVGI010000018.1 coordinate 163,934, forward strand.
GCTTCGCCGGGGTCTACCGGGTGCTCGCCGCCATGGAGGAGCGCGGCCGGGCCCGCCGGGGCTACTTCGTCGAGGGGCTGGGCGGCGCCCAGTTCGCCATGGAGGGCGCCGCCGACCGGCTGCGCTCGGTCAACGGACGGCTGGAGCGGGCCCGGGGCGCGGAGTGGCCGGCCGCCCCCGCCGCCGAGCCCCCGCAGGCCCTGGTCCTGGCCGCCGCCGATCCGGCCAACGCCTACGGGGCCGCGCTGCCGTGGCCCGAGCCGCCCACCGGGGCGGCCGAGACCGCGGGCAAGGCGCACCGGCCCGGCCGGAAGGCCGGCGCCCTGGTGGTCCTGGTCGACGGCGAGCTGTGCCTGTACGTCGAGCGCGGCGGCAAGTCCCTGCTGGCCTGGCCGGAGGACGCTGCGACACTCGCCGCCGCGGCGGCCGCGCTGGCCGGGGCGGCCCGGGCCGGGGCGCTGGGCAGCGTGACCGTCGAACGGGCCAACGGCGAGCCCGCCCTCGGCTCGGCGCTCGGTGCCGCCCTGGAGGAGGCGGGCTTCCACCCCACCCCGCGCGGTCTGCGGCTGCGCCCCTGAGCGCGGCACCGACGGTGTCGGCGGCGCCGACGCGTCGACGGGCCGACGGCTTCGGCGGCGTCGGCGGCGTCGGCCCGTCGACGCAAGGGGACCGGAAAGCACCCGGAAGCGGCCGAAAAGCACCCGCCGCGGGAGCAGCGGCCCGCCGCGCGCCGGTCCACCGGGCCTCTGCGGACACAGAACGAGGGCCGCGGGACGTCGACGTCCCGCGGCCCTCGTCCGCGCTCTGTTCACCGGGTCTCACCGGATCTCGCCGGGTCTCACCCGGCCGGGCCCGACCTCGTCCGGTCCCACCCGATCGGAGACTCGGCCTCCGCTGGTCCGACCGGCTCAGCCGTCCGGCGCCGCGAGGGGCCGGTGGACCACCGGTCGGCGTGGACCGGGATCAGCCCGAGGCCCCAGCCTCCGGCCGCCAGCAGCCCCAGCATCGCCCCGTCGGGCAGCCGCCCGACGCCCGCCGACAGCCACCAGCCGGACCCGACGGCCAGGACCGTCAGGAGGGCCAGCACCGCCGGGAGCCGCCGTGACCGCGCCCACCGGAGCCGTATTCGGGCTCCGGCACGCATCGCCGCCGCATTCCGCACGACCGCCTCCTTCGCTCGACCCGGGCCGCAGACGGCCCGCTCCGAGGCCGGGTCAGGCGGCGACCACGTCCATCGCGGCGGCCTTGGGCGACATGTTCGCCCGGTCGGCACCGGGGGCCGGCAGCGGCACCGGTTCGAGCACCGGCCTCAGCAGTTCACCTTCGGAGAGGGTGGCCATCGCCGCAAGTTCGGCGAGCGACAGTTCGTCGCTGACCTCGCGCATGACCTCGGACATCCGGACGTCGAGTGCGTCGCAGATGGCGGAGAGCAGCTCCGAGGAGGCCTCCTTCTGTCCCCGCTCGACCTCGGAGAGGTATCCGAGCGAAACCCTGGCGGCCGCCGACACCTCGCGGAGTGTGCGGCCCTGGCGCTGGCGCTGCCGACGCAGTACATCGCCCAGTAGGCGACGGAGCAGGATCATCGGTGCCTCCCTCCTCGGACTGCGGATCGAGATGTCACGCCCCCACCGTACCGCCTTGCCCGCTTCGCGTGCGGGGACCATGGTCGTGTTCACTCTGGGCTGCAAGGCTGTCCCCTCCCCTGTTTCGGTGTCGCGCCCGGGCCGATGGGCACCCCGTCGTACCCTCCGGGCGGCACCGGGTCACCGCCGCGCCACTCGTTCGCCACCTGGTTTCTGCCCAACCAGGGCCTCCGATGTAACACGATCCTGCAGTTGTCCGATGCCCGCACGCCAGTTCGCCGGATCCCGGTTCGGTGGAGATCCTGCGAGCGGCCGGCGGCGAGGGCCGGGCCGGGGATGGTGCGTGGACGGTCGGAGGCACGGTGACGACGGTGCGGACGATGCTCAGTGCGTGGGCGTACCGGACAGGAGCCGCCCGGCGAGCAGCTCCAGAGCGGCGGTCACCGCCCTGTGACGGATTGTGGCACGCTCCCCCGACAACCGTGGCGAACTGACCAGACTTCCCCCCGGGCCGGCCACCGCGAGGTGTACCGTGCCGACCGGCTGCCCGTCCTGGGGGTCAGGGCCGGCCACTCCGGTGGTCGCGATCCCGTAGGTGGCGCCGAGCAGCTTCCGCACGCCTTCGGCCATCTGCCGGGCCACCACCGGGTGGACCGGGCCGTGGACCGCCAGCAGTCCCTCGTCGACCCCGAGCACCGTGGCCTTCAGCTCGGTCGCGTACGCGGTCACCGAGCCCCGGAAGGTCGCGGAGGCCCCCGGGACGTCCACCAGCGCGGCCGCCAGCAGTCCGCCGGTCAGCGACTCCGCGACGGCCACCGTGCCGCCCTCCGCCCGCAGCCCGGCGTGCACCCGCTCGGCCAGTCCGAAATCGACCGGCCCGAAGTCGACCGGCCCGTCAACGACCGGCCTGTCACCCACCGCACCGGAATCGACCGCACCGGCTCCGCCGCTCATCCCGACGTCCCTCCCTCGCGTTCCCCCGGGCCCACCCCGGAGTACCCGTCATTGTGGGCCCGGGGGGCCGTCGGGGGGCCGCTTCGCCCCGGGTTTCACCCGGTCGTGCGCCGCGCGGCCAGACCCTCCCGGCGGAGCCGCAGTGCCTGCCCCACGTAGTCCAGCGCGGTGCCGACGGTCAGCAGGACCGCGACCCCCATCAGCAGTGCCCTGGCGGTGGCCAGCCAGCCGTCCAGCTCCAGCACGTACATGCCGACCGCGATGCCCTGGGTGAGCGTCTTGATCTTGCCGCCCCGGCTGGCGGGGATCACGCCGAAGCGGATCACCCAGAACCGCATCAGCGTGATGCCGAGCTCGCGGGCCAGGATCACCACGGTGATCCACCAGGGAAGGTCCCCCAGCACCGAGAGCCCGATCAGCGCCGCGCCCATGATCGTCTTGTCCGCGATCGGATCGGCGATCTTGCCGAAGTCGGTGACCAGGCCCTTGCGCCGGGCCAGCTCGCCGTCGAAGAGATCGGTGATCATCGCGACCGCGAAGGAGGCCCAGGCCACCGAGCGCCACTTGGGGTCGTGCCCGCCGTCGGCGAACAGCAGGGCGACGAAGACCGGGACCAGCAGCAGCCGGACCATGGTCAGCATGTTCGCGATGTTCCAGATCCCCGGCGCCGGCGGCGCCACGGCCGCCGGTCTGCCCGGGTGGGCCGCGGCCGGGGCGCCTGGCCCCTGGGTCATTCCCCGGCTCCGGGCGCCCGGCGGACCCGCACCTGCTCCAGCGCCTCGGCGACCAGGTCGACGCCCTCGCTGGCGACCACCCGGGCCCGGTAGAACTGCCCGACCTCGGCGTCCTCGACCCCGAGCAGGGTGGTGAGACCGTCCGTCTCGGGGGCCTGGTGGGCGGCACGGCCCTCGACCACGTCCCCGTCGACCGACTCGACCAGCACCTCGACCTCGGTGCCGATCCGCTGCTCGGCGCGCTGGGCGGTCATCTCCTCGGCGAGCCGGGTGAGCCGGTTGAGCCGGTCGGCGACCACGTCCTCCGGCAGCTTGCCGTCGTAGCCGGCCGCCTCGGTGCCCTCCTCGTCGGAGTAGCCGAAGACGCCGATCGCATCCAGCCCGGCGTGGGTCACGAAGCGCTCCAGCTCGGCGAAGTCCGCCTCGGTCTCGCCGGGGAAGCCGACGATGAAGTTGGAGCGGGCACCGGCCTGCGGGGCCTTGCCGCGGATGGAGCCGAGCAGCTCGAGGAACTGGTCGGTGGAGCCGAAGCGCCGCATCCGCCGCAGCACGGCCGGCGCGGAGTGCTGGAACGACAGGTCGAAGTAGGGCACCACGTCCGCGGTGCCGGTCATGGCGTCGATCAGCCCGGGGCGCATCTCGGCCGGCTGGAGGTAGGACACCCGGACCCGCTCCACCCCCTCGACCGAGGCGACCTCGCCGAGCAGCGTCTCCAGCAGTCGGATGTCGCCGAGGTCCTTGCCGTACGAGGTGTTGTTCTCGCTGACCAGGACGACCTCGCGGACGCCCTCCCCGGCGAGCCACTGGGCCTCGTGCAGCACGTCCGAGGGGCGGCGGGAGATGAACGAGCCCCGGAAGGCCGGGATGGCGCAGAACGAGCAGCGCCGGTCGCAGCCGGAGGCGAGCTTGACGGAGGCGACCGGGTTGTCGTCCAGGCGCTTGCGCAGGGTGCGCGGCCCGGAGGCGGGCGCGAGGCCCTCCGGCAGGTCCTCGGGGGCACCGTGACCGGGCAGGGCCACCTCGGTGGCGGCGGCCTGGCGCTCGACGGGGCTCAGCGGGAGCAGCTTGCGGCGGTCGCGCGGCAGGTGCGGGGCGTGGTGGCCGCCGGACAGGATGGTCTGCAGACGGTCGGAGATGTCCGAGTAGTCGTCGAAGCCGAGCACACCGTCGGCCTCGGGCAGCGCGTCGGCCAGCTCCTTGCCGTAGCGCTCGGCCATGCAGCCGACCGCGACGACCGCCTGGGTGCGGCCGTGACCCTTGAGGTCGTTGGCCTCCAGGAGGGCGTCGACGGAGTCCTTCTTGGCGGCCTCGACGAAGCCACAGGTGTTGACGACGGCGACGTCGGCTTCGGCTGCGTCGTCCACGAGCAACCAGCCGTCGGCCTCCAGTCGCCCGGCGAGTTCCTCGGAGTCCACCTCGTTGCGGGCGCATCCGAGCGTGACAAGGGCGACAGTACGGCGATCAGGCATAGGGCCAAGATTAACGCGCGGCCGCCGAAGCCGTTCGCCCCGGAGGCCACGCGTTGGCTCCGGCCGGGTTCCCGACCGGTCGGACGCCCCTCGTCATCAGCCCGCCTGCGGGTCGCCGGGGGTGTACGTGACGTGCACCACCTGGCCGTTCTTGCCCGCCGGACCGAGGTCCTTGCCGTTGACGTACACGTGCACGGCGCCGGCGTTGCCGATCACCAGCTTGATCTGCTTGGGGTCGGTGAAGGTCTGGTCCTGACCTTCGGCGATGTTGTTCTGGAACAGCGACTTCCCGGTGCCGTCCACCGCCGAGACCCAGCTGGTGTCCTTCTCGGCGACCAGCTTCACGGTGACCTTGTCGGCCGGGACGGCGGCGATCGCGGCGGCGCTGGGCGCCGGCGCGGGCGGCTGGACCGTCGGGGTGGGCGCCGGGGCCACCGGGGCGACCGAACCGGTGCCGGAGCCCGAGGGCAGCGGGGCGCTGGCGGAGCCGGTGGTGCCGACGCCGGACTTGCCGCTCACCAGGTTGAAGCCGATCACCCCGACGACCGCGACGATGGCGGCGACCATGGCCGCCGTCCAGTTCGGGCGGCCACGGCCGGGGACCTTGATCGGACCGCTCTCGATCAGCTCGGTGGGCCGCTTGGAGGCCGGGGAGCCGCCGTGCGCGGCGTCGTAGCGGGCCACCAGGGCCTCGCCGTCGACGCGGACCAGCTGGGCGATCGCGCGGATGTGGCCGCGGGCGTAGAAGTCACCACCACAGCGACCGAAGTCGTCCTCCTCGATGGCGTGCACGATCGGCACCCGCACGCGGGTGGCACTGCTCACCTGATCCACCGTGAGCCCGGCGTCGATCCGGGCGGCGGACAGCACCCGGCCGATGCTCGGCGCATCGGCCGCCTGTTCCGCGGTGCCGGAGGGCAGCGCGGACGACGGGGCGTTCTCGCGGTCGGGGGACTTGCCGATGGTCACGGTGCACGCCTTTCGAGCGGTTGGCCACCTGCTGGGGAACAGTCTAGGGGCGCGAGCGGATCGTTTCTCAAGCGGAACAGGCCCGAATGCGTCCGCCCGCCCCGGCCGGGGGCCGGGCGTGCACTGACTGTCCGTCGGTGCGCGGGCCGCCGTCCCCGGGGCCCGCGCACCGGGGCGGCGCATCGTCCGTTGCCCGTGGGACGCCGTCCGCACCCGATCGGTTCCGCACCCGCCGCCTACCCCGGTCCGAACGGGTGAACACTCCTCCGGGCCCCGGCGCGACGCCCTCCGGCCGCCGCGGCGCCTCAGCCGCGGATGGCGACGATCACCCCGTCCAGCTCGTCCGGCTGCACCAGCACGTCGCGGGCCTTGGAGCCCTCGCTGGGCCCGACGATGCCGCGCGACTCCATCAGGTCCATCAGCCGGCCCGCCTTCGCGAAGCCGACCCGCAGCTTGCGCTGCAGCATCGAGGTGGAGCCGAACTGGGTGGAGACGACCAGCTCGGCCGCCTGGATCAGCAGCTCCAGGTCGTCGCCGATCTCCTCGTCGATCTCCTTCTTCGGGCCGCCGCCGACCGTCACGTCCGCGCGGTAGGCGACCGCGGACTGCTCCTTGCAGTGCTTCACCACCGCGGCGATCTCGGCCTCGGTGACGAACGCGCCCTGCATCCGGATCGGCTTGCTCGCCCCCATCGGGAGGAACAGCGCGTCGCCCTTGCCGATCAGCTTCTCCGCGCCGGGCTGGTCCAGGATGACCCGGGAGTCGGCCATCGCCGAGGTGGCGAAGGCCAGCCGGGACGGCACATTGGCCTTGATCAGACCGGTGACCACGTCCACCGAGGGACGCTGGGTGGCCAGCACCAGGTGGATGCCGGCCGCGCGGGCGAGCTGGGTGATCCGGACCACCGAGTCCTCGACGTCGCGCGGCGCGACCATCATCAGGTCCGCCAGCTCGTCGACGATCACCAGCAGGTACGGGTACGGGGTCAGCTCGCGCTCGCTGCCGAGCGGCGGCGTGACGGTGCCGGCCCGGACCGCCGCGTTGAAGTCGTCCACGTGGCGGAAACCGAACGCGGCGAGGTCGTCGTAGCGCAGGTCCATCTCGCGGACCACCCACTGGAGGGCCTCGGCGGCCTTCTTCGGGTTGGTGATGATCGGCGTGACGAGGTGCGGGATGCCCTCGTAGGCGGTCAGCTCGACCCGCTTGGGGTCGACCAGCACCATCCGCACCTCGTCCGGAGTGGCCCGGGCGAGGATCGAGGTGATCAGGCAGTTGATGCAGGACGACTTGCCCGCGCCGGTCGCACCGGCCACCAGGATGTGCGGCATCTTGGCGAGGTTGGCCATCACGGTGTGGCCCTCGACGTCCTTGCCCATGCCGACGACCATCGGGTGGGCGTCCTCGGCGGCGGTGCGCGAGCGCAGCAGGTCGCCGAGGTTGACCATCTCCCGGTCCCGGTTGGGGATCTCGATGCCGACCGCGGACTTGCCCGGGATCGGGCTGATGATCCGCACGTCCGGGCTGGCCACCGCGTAGGCGATGTTCTTGGCCAGCGCGGTGATCCGCTCGACCTTGACGGCCGGGCCGAGCTCGACCTCGTAGCGGGTGACCGTCGGGCCGCGGGTGAAGCCGGTCACCCTGGCGTCCACCTTGAACTCGCCGAAGGTCCCGGCGAGCTGGGCCACCACCTCGTCGTTGAGGGCGCTGCGGGCCTTGGCCGGACCGCCGCGCTCCAGCAGGTCGAGCGGGGGCAGCGCGTAGCCGGGGCCCTCGCCCTCGTCGAGCCTGAGCTGCTCCATCCGGACGGGTGCCGGGCCGTGCTCCTCGGGGGCGCCGGGGCCGGCACCGCCGGTCCTGGCGGCCGGGACGGCGGGCTCCTCCGGCGGTGCGGTGCGGTCCTGCACCTGGTGCATCATGTCCGCCACCGCCGAGGAGGCGGGCACCCCGTAGACCAGTGCGCCGTCCAGGTCGGCGGCGGCGCCGGCGGCGATGTCCCGGGTGGCGTACGGGTCCAGGGCCTCCTTGGAGAACATGTCCGGCTCGTCGGCGGGCGCCTCGGCCGGATCCGGCCTGCGCCTGCGGCGGCGCCGGCGGGCGGCCACCTCGTCCGTCGGATCGTCACCGTCGGTGTCCACGGTGAAGGGCAGGGCCGAGGGGTCGGCGTCCTCCGGCGGCTCGTGCGAGAGCTCGCGCTCCGGCGTGCGCCCCTCCGTCCCGGTGTCCTGCGCGGCGGCCTCGACCACGCCGAGCCGGACGCCGGCCGCGCGGATCCGCTCCGGGATCCGGTTCACCGGGGTGGCGGTGGTGACCAGCAGTCCGAAGAAGGCGAGCAGCAGGAGCAGGGGCACCGCGAGGGCCGGCCCGGCGGCGGCCATCATCGGGGTGGACGCGGCCCAGCCGATGATCCCGCCGGCGGTCCTTATCCGGGTCGCGCCACTGCCCATCACGGGCGCGCCGCAGCCGATGTGGACCAGGCCGAGCACCCCGACCAGCAGGGTGCTCAGGCCGATCATGATCCGCCCGTTGGCCTCCGGCAGCTCGGGGTGGCGCAGCAGCCGGACCGCCACCGCGGCCAGCAGGAAGGGAACCAGCACGTCGAGCCGGCCGAACAGGCCGGAGACCACATTGGTGGCCGCCTCGCCCAGCCAGCCCTGCGGGCTGAACCAGGTACCGGCGGCGGTCACCAGGGCCAGCGCGAACAGCAGCAGGCCGATGCCGTCCTTGCGGTGCGCCGGGTCGAGGTTCTTCGCGCCGTCGCCGAAGCCGCGGAAGACCGCGCCGACGCCGTGCGCCGCGCCGAGCCAGACGGCGCGCACGGCCCGGAAGAGTATCGGCCGGGGCGGGGGCGGCGGCGGGGCCTGCTTGGCCGCCGCCTTCTTCGCCGGGGCCGCCTTCTTGGCGGCCGCCTTCTTCGCGGGCGGCTTGGCCGGAGCCTTCGCCGCGGCCTTCTTGGACGGTCCCGGACTCGGGTTGCGTGCCGCGCTTCCGGGCGTGCGTGTGGCCATGGGTCAGCAGCCTACCGGGGCAGGCGAGCTGTGCCCATGTCGTCCGTCCGGGGTGCCCGGACGTGTCGCCGACACACCGTCACGCCGGTCGTGTTCACCCGGACGGGCGAGCGCCGACGGGCCGGTCGGCCGCCTCCGGGCCTGGGCCCGGCGGGCCTCAGTCGGTACCGGGGCGCAGCGCGTCCAGCGCCCGCCGCAGCCCGGTCAGCTTGCGCTCCAGGTGCGCCGCGGTGGCCGCCACTCCGCCGTCCTCGGTGCCGTCCAGCTGCTTGGTCAGCGACTCGGCCTGCTCCTCGACGGCGGCCAGCCGGGCCGACAGCTCGCCGAGCAGCGCTCCGCCGATGGCGGGCTCGGCGCCGGTCGCCTCCAGCTGCAGCCGCAGCAGCGCGGCCTGCTCCTTCAGCTGGCAGTTCTTCATGTAGAGATCGACGAAGACCGAGACCTTGGCGCGCAGCACCCAGGGGTCGAAGGGCTTCGAGATGTAGTCGACCGCGCCGGCCGCGTAACCGCGGAAGGTGTGGTGCGGCCCGTGGTTGATCGCGGTCAGGAAGATGATCGGGATGTCCCGGGTGCGCTCGCGGCGCTTGATGTGGGCGGCGGTCTCGAAACCGTCCATGCCCGGCATCTGGACGTCCAGCAGGATCACCGCGAAATCGTCGGTGAGCAGCGCCTTGAGCGCCTCCTCGCCGGAGGCGGCCCGTACCAGCGTCTGGTCCAGCGCCGAGAGGATCGCCTCCAGTGCCAGGAGGTTCTCCGGCCGGTCGTCGACCAGGAGGATCTTCGCCTTCTGCATTACGACGCGCCCTCCTGTCGCCTGCCTACCTGGGGAAGGCACCCGCGTACTGCCCACCACTACCCCGGTCATGCTAGCCGCACCCCCTCGCCCGGCACATCGCTCCGTCGCGTCCGGATCCGGAGCGGTGCGCAGCCAGTGCACCGGCGTACGCTCACCAGCGAGTCGTCACTCGGTCACTGTTCGCAACGATCGGTGACCCTACCCGGTTCCCGACCCTCCCCGCCAGCAAACCGCCCACCCACCGGCGTGAACCCCGGAGCGTACTCCGGGATTCACGCCCCCGCCATTCGAACGGGCCGAACTCGGCCGCCGCCGGGGCGCGGTGGGCCCCGGACACCCGGCGGTCAGGACTTCCGGAGGGTGAGCCACTCGTGCATCACCGACAGCAGGTGGTCGGTCTCCACCGGCTTGGTGATGTGGTCGGTGGCGCCGGCCGCCAGGGACTTCTCCTTGTCGCCCTTCATCGCCTTGGCGGTCAGCGCGATGATCGGCAGACCGGCGAACTGGGGCATCCGCCGGATCGCCTCGGTGGTCGCGTAGCCGTCCATCTCCGGCATCATGATGTCCATCAGGACCAGCGCCACGTTCTCGTGCTGCTCCAGCATCTCGATGCCCTCACGGCCGTTCTCCGCGTACAGCACGGTCAGGCCGTGCTGCTCCAGCACGCTGGTGAGGGCGAACACGTTGCGCACGTCGTCGTCGACGATCAGCACCTGCTCGCCGTCGAACCGGATGTCGCCGCGCCCGGCGGGCCGGACCGCCTGGGAGGTCTCCGCGGCGCGACCCTCGGCCGGACGCCCCTCGGCCGGCCGGAGGCCGCCGGGCCGGGCCGGGGCGGACCGGCCCCCGGCGGACGGCACCTCCGGGGCCGCGCCGCGGCGGCGCTCGACCGCGCCCCGGCGGCGGACCTCGACCAGCTCGCGCACCTCCTGGGCCCAGTGCTCGGCCGGGTTCTCCCCCACCGGCACCGGCGTCCCGACCGGGGTCACCCCGACCGAGGCGCGCAGCGCGGGCAGGCCCGGCCCCTGGCCTCCGGCGCCCGGGGCCTCGGTGCGCAGCGGCAGGTAGAGGGTGAAGGTCGAGCCCTTGCCCAGTTCGCTCTCGGCGTGGATCTCGCCGCCGAGCAGCCGGGCGATCTCCCGGCTGATCGACAGCCCGAGGCCGGTGCCGCCGTACTTGCGGCTGGTGGTGCCGTCGGCCTGCCGGAACGGCTCGAAGATCTCCCGCAGCTTGTCGCCCGGGATGCCGATCCCGGTGTCCGACACGGTGAAGGCGATCAGCGGGTCGTCCGGGCCCTCGATCGCGCCCGCCTCGAGCAGCTGCTCGCGCACGTGCTGCGGCACGCCCCCGCCCGCCGGGCTGATCGAGAAGTCCACGGCCCCGGTGTCGGTGAACTTCACCGCGTTGGAGATGAGGTTGCGCAGCACCTGCTGGAGCCGCTGCTCGTCGGTGTGCAGGGTGACCGGCAGGGCCGGCGAGACCCGCACCTCGAACTCCAGGTTCTTGTCCAGCGCCACCGGCTGGAAGGTCGCCTCGACGTAGTCGACCAGCTGGACCAGGGCGATCCGGGCCGGCCGGACGTCCATCTTGCCCGCCTCCACCTTGGACAGGTCGAGGATGTCGTTGATCAGCTGGAGCAGGTCGGACCCGGCGCCGTGGATGGTGTCGGCGAACTCGACCTGCTTGGGCGAGAGGTTGCCCTCGTTGTTGTCGGATAGCAGCTTGGCCAGGATCAGCAGCGAGTTCAGCGGGGTGCGCAGCTCGTGCGACATGTTGGCGAGGAACTCGCTCTTGTACCGGGAGGCCAGCGCGAGCTGTTCGGCGCGCTCCTCCAGGACCTGCCGCGCCTCCTCGATCTCGCTGTTCTTGATCTCGATGTCGCGGTTCTGCTGCGCGAGTTGCTCGGCCTTCTCCTGCAACTCCTCGTTGGTGCGCTCCAGTTCCTCCTGGCGCGCCTCCAACTCCGCCGAACGCATCGAGAGTTCCGCGGTCAGCCGCTGGGACTCCAGCAGCAGGCCCTCGGTCTTGGTGTTGACGCTGATGGTGTTGACGGTGACGCCGATGAGGTCGGCGATCTGGTTCAGGAAGTCCAGCGCGACGGTGGTGAAGGAGCTGAAGGTGGCCAGCTCGATCACCCCCAGCAGCCGGCCCTCGAACAGCACCGGCAGCACCACGATGTGGGCCGGCGAGGCCTCGCCCAGACCGGAGGCGATCTTCAGGTACCCGGGCGGCGCCTCCTTGAGGATGATCGCCCGCTTCTCCACCGCGGCCTGGCCGATCAGCGACTCACCGGGGTGGAAGGTGGTCGGCATCGCCCGGCGCTGGTAGCCGTAGCTGCCGATCAGCCGCAGCACGGTGTCGTTCTCGTCGTCGTCCTCGGTGATCAGCTCGGCGGTGCGGCCGGCCGGCTGGGCGAGGAAGAAGGCGCCGTGCTGGGCCGAGACCACCGGGGTGAGCTCGGTCATGATCAGCGAGGCCACCGCCTCCAGATCGCGCCGGCCCTGGAGCAGACCGGAGATCCGGGCCAGATTGGTCTTCAGCCAGTCCTGCTCCTGGTTGGTGCGAGTGGTCTCGCGCAGGTTGGCGATCATCTGGTTGATGTTGTCCTTGAGCTCGTCGAGCTCGCCGGCGGCGTCCACGTCGATCCGCAGCGACAGGTCGCCCCGGGTCACCGCGGTGGCGACCTGCGCGATCGCGCGCACCTGCCGGGTGAGGTTGTTCGCCAGCTCGTTGACGGACTCGGTGAGGTCCTGCCAGGTGCCGTCCACCCCAGGGACCCTGGCCTGGCCACCGAGCCGCCCGTCGGTACCCACCTCGCGGGCCACCCGGGTGACCTCGTCGGCGAACGCCGACAGCTGGTCCACCATGGTGTTGATGCTGGTCTTGAGCTCCAGGATCTCGCCGCGCGCGTCGACGTCGATCTTCTGCGACAGGTCGCCCTTGGCCACCGCGGTGATCACCAGCGCGATGTTCCGCACCTGACCGGTCAGGTTGTTCGCCATCAGGTTGACGTTGTCGGTCAGGTCCTTCCAGATGCCGGCCACGCCCGGCACCCCCGCCTGGCCGCCCAGGATGCCGTCGGTGCCCACCTCGCGGGCCACCCGGGTGACCTCCACCGCGAAGGCGGACAACTGGTCGACCATCGTGTTGAGCGTCCCGGCCAGCGCCGCGACCTCGCCCTGCGCCTCGATGGTGATCTTCTTGGAGAGGTCCCCGGAGGCCACCGCCGTCGCCACCTCGGCGATGTTCCGCACCTGGCTGGTGAGGTTCGAGGCCATGAAGTTGACGTTGTCGGTCAGGTCCTTCCAGATGCCCGACACCCCGCGCACCCTGGCCTGACCGCCGAGGTTGCCCTCGGTGCCCACCTCGCGCGCCACCCGGGTCACCTCGTCGGCGAACGCCGACAACTGGTCCACCATGGTGTTCACGGTGGTGACCAGCTCCAGGATCTCGCCCCGGGCGTCGACGGTGATCTTCTTCGAGACGTCCCCGCGGGCCACCGCGGTGGTCACCTCGGCGATGTTGCGGACCTGGCTGGTCAGGTTGTTGGCCATCAGGTTGACGCTGTTGGTGAGGTCCTTCCAGGTACCGGACACCCCCGGCACACTCGCCTGACCGCCGAGGATCCCCTCGGTGCCGACGTCCCGGGCCACCCTGGTCACCTCGTCCGCGAAGGCGGACAGCTGGTCCACCATCGTGTTGATGGTGTTCTTCAGCTCCAGGATCTCCCCGCGGGCGTCCACCTGGATCTTCTGCGACAGGTCGCCCCGGGCGACGGCCGTGGTCACCTGGGCGATGTTCCGCACCTGGTCGGTGAGGTTGTTCGCCATGAAGTTGACGTTGTCGGTGAGGTCCCGCCAGACCCCGGCCGCCCACGGCACCTGCGCCTGACCGCCGAGCCGCCCCTCGGTACCCACCTGGCGGGCCACCCGGGTCACCTGCTCGGCGAAGCCCGACAGCTGGTCCACCATCGTGTTGATGGTGTTCTTCAGCTCCAGGATCTCCCCGCGGGCGTCCACCTCGATCTTCTGCGACAGGTCGCCGCGCGCCACCGCCGTGGTCACCTGGGCGATGCTGCGGACCTGACCCGTCAGGTTGTCCGCCATGAAGTTCACCGAATCGGTGAGGTCCCGCCAGACCCCGGCGACACCCGGCACCTGCGCCTGGCCGCCCAGCCGGCCCTCGGTACCCACGTCCCGGGCCACCCTGGTCACCTGGGCCGCGAAGCCGTTCAGCTGGTCCACCATCGTGTTGACGGTGTTCTTCAGCTCCAGCATCTCGCCGGCCACCTCGACCGTCACCTTGCGGGAGAGGTCGCCCTTGGCCACCGCGGTGGTCACCTGCGCGATGTTGCGCACCTGCGCGGTCAGCCGCCCGGCCATGGTGTTGACCGAGTCCGCGAGGTCCTTCCAGCTGCCGGAGACGCTGCGCACCTTCGCCTGGCCGCCCAGCTTGCCCTCGGTGCCCACCTCGCGGGCCACCCGGGTCACCTCGTCGGTGAACTCCGACAGCTGGTCCACCAGCCCGTTGACGGTGCGGCCGATCTTCAGGTACTCGCCGCGCAGCGGGTGGCTCACCCCGTTGCTGTGCAGCGAGCGCAGCTCCATCTTCTGGTCCAGGTCGCCCTCGGCGATCGAGCTCAGCACCCGGCCCACCTCGGCCATCGGCCGCGCCAGGTCGTCGATCAGGGCGTTGCAGTTGTCGACCGCCGCCATCCAGGCGCCCTCGCCGGCCCCGGTCTCCAGCCGCTCGTTCAGCCGGCCCTCGCGGCCCACCGCGCGGCGCACCCGGGCCAGCTCGCCCGTCAGGTGCTGGTTGCGCTCCGCCACCTCGTTGAACACCGCGGCGATCTCCGCCAGCGGTCCGTCCCCGGGCACCGTCAGCCGGCGCCGGAAGTTTCCGTCCCGCATCGCCGTCAGCGCGGCCAGCAGCTTGCGCAGCTCGGCCGGCTCGGCGCCGCGGTTGTGGTTGGCACGTCGGCCGGCCGCGCTCCGCGGCGCGGCCCCGGACCGCCCGCCACGCTGAGCGGGCGGCGTCGTACCGGTTGCGTCCTTGGTGGCCGAACTCAACGGGCCCCTCCCAGATCGTGAACTGTCCGGGCCCCCGCGGCCGCGCCCCGCCGGGGCCCGCCGCCGGGAACCGTCCCGGTGTACGTCCCGGCGGGCCCCTCGGGTCCACCGGAACCCGCGACGACCGTACTGCTCCGAACGGACATCGCGGACCCCCCAGTCTGGCAGCACTCGCGCCCGGTACAAGACCGGTTGCGCTCGGTTGGTACCGGCCCGGTCCCAAACAGGTGGGCAGAATCACCCTCCGGTGCCTGTTTCGGCGCCCCGCCCCCACGGGGAACCAAGCGGAAAGTAGGGTGGAGCGCTGCACCGGGCCACCGACCCGCCCCAGCGTCGCCGCCACCCGCCGGCACGCACCGGGAGTCGAGGCCGCACCCCCGGGCAGTCAGGGCCAGAGCAGAGGAGACGTGGCAACGTGGTCACCGCGCGCGCAGCCGCCACCTTCGAACCCGTGGGCCGGTCGGCCTCCGCCGCCCGCGCCTTCGTGCGGGACGCGCTGCTGGGCTGGGGCCTGCCCGAGGTCGTCGACGACGCCGTGGTCCTGGTCAGCGAACTCGTCACCAACGCCGTCGTGCACGCCGGCACCGCCGCCGAGGTCTGCTGCCTGCGCGAGGACGGCACGGTCCGGATCGAGGTCACCGACCACCACCCCGAACGCGGCCTGCCCACCTTCGCCGACGTACCGACCACCGCCTCCGACCACTACGCCGACGCCGACGGCGAGGGCGGCCGCGGACTGCTGATGTGCGCCGCCCTCGCCGAACGCTGGGGCGTCGAGTACGGCTCCGGCCGCAAGACCGTCTGGTTCCGGCTCGCGCTGCCCGCGCACACCGCCGGCACCCGCTACGCGCTGCCCGCCACTCCCGGCGGCGAACTGCCCCGCAGCAGCGGCCCGGTGCACGTCGCCGTCGTCCAGCTCGACGACGACGGCCGGGTGCTCGCCTGGAACCCCGACGCCGAGGCGCTCTTCCAGCACCCCGCCGACACCGTGCTCGGCCGCCCCTGGGCCGACCTCGCCGTCTGGCCGCAGCCCGCCGAGGCCGGTCTCGGCCTCGCCGCCACCCTGCGGCTCGCCCGCTGGGAGGGCGGCTACGCGCTGCGCCGCGCCGACGGCACCACCACCGACGTCTACGGCGTCCAGGTCCGCCTGCGCGACACCGACGGCACCCCGTCCACGCTCTGCCTGCTGGTCCTCGACGACGAGCGCGCCGTCCTGCGCTCCCCCGCCCGGGCCCTGCCCGGCGACCGCGCCGAAGCGGCGCCCCGGCTCGACCTGCTGGCCGGACTCGGCAGCGGCGAGGACCTCGACACCCTGCTGCAGCACACCGTCGAACGCGCCCGCGACCTGCTCGACGCCGACGCCGCCTACCTGCTGCTCACCACCGAGGACGAGACCGAGTTCGAGCTCCGCGCCACCACCGGCCTGCCCTCCGCGGTCCGACCGCACACCCGCTTCCCGGTCGACACCGGCAACCGCTACGACTCGCCCCGCCTGCCCTCCGTCCACGAGGACCTCGCCACCCGGCCCACCGGCCCGAGCGTCCTGGACGACAGCGCGCTGCGCTCCCTGCTCACCGTCCCGCTCAAGGTCGAGGGCCGCCTGATCGGCTCGCTCGGCATCGCCACCGCCGCCCCCGGCCGCTACGACAACGAGGACGCGCTGCGGCTGCAGTCCGCCGCCGACCGGCTCGCGCTCGCCGTCGAGTCCACCCGCCTCACCGAGCTCGAACGGCTGCGCCGCGGCTCGCTGTCCTTCCTGGTCGAGGCCTCCGACCTGCTGGCCGGCACCCTCGAACACGAGCAGACGCTGGCCCTGATGGCGCAGATGGCCGTCCCCACCCTCGCCTCCTGGTGCGCCGTCTACACCAACGGCGACCACGGCGCCCCCGCCTCGCTGGCCTTCGTCCTGCACGAGGACGAGGACCGGATCGACCCGCTGCGCGCCCTGCTCGACAAGACCACCGTCCCGGACACCGGCCCCACCCACGGCGCCCGCTTCTGGGCCGGCCCCACCGAGACCGCCGACGGCAGCGGCTTCGCCGACGAGCCCGGCCTCGGCGGCCTCCTCGGCGAGACCGTCGTCCTGCCGCTGACCGCCCGCAACCGGGTGATCGGCCTGCTCGCCCTCGGCACCCCCGCCGGCGTCCGGTTCCGTCAGGAGGTCCTGGAACTCGCCGAGGACCTCTCCCGCCGGGCCGCCCTCGCCCTGGACAACTCCCGGCTCTACTCCGAGCGCACCGCCACCAGCCAGGCCCTGCAGCGCAGCCTGCTGCCGCCGGACCTGCCCGACATCCCGGGCGTCGAGGTGGACGTCTACTACCAGGCCGCGGGCGAGGGCAACGAGGTCGGCGGCGACTTCTACGACCTCTTCCCGATCCGCGAGGGCACCTACGGCTTCGCCATCGGCGACGTCTGCGGCACCGGTCCCGAGGCCGCCTCGGTGACCGGCCTCGCCCGGCACTCGCTGCGGCTGCTCGCCCGCGAGGGCCTGGACGCGCCACAGGTCCTCAGCAGGCTCAACACCGCCATCCTGGACGAGGGTTCGCGCAGCCGCTTCCTCACCCTGCTCTACGGCGAACTGACCCCCCGCCCCGACGGCAGCACCGAGCTCTCCATGGTCTGCGCCGGCCATCCGCTGCCCCTGCGGCTGCGCACCGACGGCCGGGTCGACCGCGCCGCCACCCCGCAGCCGCTGCTCGGCGTCATGGACGAGCTCGACCTCACCGCGGAGCACCTGGTGCTCCACCCCGGCGAGGTCCTGCTCTGCGTCACCGACGGCGTCACCGAACGCCGCGAGGGCCGGCGGATGCTGGGCGACGACGGTCTCGCCGAGGTGCTCACCGGCTGTACCGGCCTCACCGCCGGGGCGGTCGCGCTGCGCGTGCAGCGGGCGGTCGAACGCTTCGCCCCCGAGCCGCCGTCCGACGACATGGCCATCCTCACCCTGCGGGTGCCCACCCAGCGGACCGGCTGAGCCCGACCCCGCACCGGGGCCGTCGCACCGGGACCGTCGGACCGGCCCTGTCCGCCCGGCTGTCGCAGCCTGAACGATCCGCGACGGGCCGGCGACACAAAATGTGCGATTCACAAGGGTACAAGCCCGCTCACCGTGGGTACACCGATCTCACCGGGGAATCCCCCGGAGGGGACGTGACCAGCGGCTCTCTCGCTGGCCCAGCTTTCTGACCGCAGCCGTCGCACGCTCCAGCCGTGCGCGCCCGGCGCGGTCGCGCGCCTTCACCTCATCGAAACTCACCCGCGTTCACTGCGCCCTCGCGCGCGCCCATGAGTGAAAGGAGCCTCCGGTGAGCAATGAAGCTACCGGGGCACTGAACGCCCGCTCCACCGGCGCCGACGCGGGTAACCTCGGTTACCTCGCGCTCGGCCTGACCCTCCTCGCCTACGGCGTTCTCTCGACCGGCCTGTTCAGCGGCACAGCCGCGGCGAACTCGGCCCATCTCGCCCACATCCTCGGCGGCATCACCCTGTTCGTCGCCGGACTCTGGCAGCTCCGCGGCGGCGAAGGCTTCACCGGGACGGCTTTCACCAGCCTCGGTGCCTTCTGGGCCACCTGGTCCACCGCCTCCGGTGCCGGCAAGAACGCGGCCGGCCTGTTCCTGCTGCTGTGGGCCCTGCTCGCACTCACCCTGACCGCGGCCAGTTGGAACGCAGGACTGTTCAGCCGCGCGATCTACGGCCTGCTGACGGTCTCGCTGTTCCTCTCCGCGATCGCCACCTTCAACACCTCCGGCGGCCTCGCCAAGGCGGCCGGCTGGATCGCCGCGGCCTCCGGGCTGGCGGCCTGGTACTGGGCCACCGCGTCGCTGACCAACAGCGCGTGGGGCCGTGACGCCCTGCCGGTCAAGTAACGGCGGGTGCACCGGTGGGCCGGACCCTCCCCCCACGGGGCCCGGCCCACTGGCATGCCGCGCGTCCGCTCAGCCGCGGGCGCCCACCCTGTCCCGTCCTGCTTCCGACCGGACGTCCGCCGCGGCCCGCGCCCGCCACCGCGCGTAGCCGCTCTGTGCCGCGTACGCCAGCAGCAGGATCGCCACCGCGACCAGGCCGTCCGCCCAGAAGTGGTTGGCCGTCACCACCACGACCGCGACGGTCAGCACCGGGTGCAGCACCGTCAACCACCGCAGCGGGCTCCGCGAGACCCGCACCACCGCGACCGCCACCAGCACGCACCACGCCACATGGACGGACGGCATCGCCGACAGCTGCGCGGCCTGCACCAGCCCGCCGACCCCACCGCCGTAGACGGACTGCCCGTACTCCGCCGCGACGTCGACGAACCCCTTCTCCGGCAGCATCCGGGGCGGCGCCACCGGGATGAACTGGACGGCCAGGCAGACCGCCGTCGTGATCACCACCGTGGTCCGCACCCAGGCGTACCGCTCCCGGTGTCTGAGGAAGACCCAGACCAGCACCGCGATCATCACGGTGAAGTGCATGGACGCGTAGTAGTAGTTCGCCAGCTTCACCAGCACCGGGTACGGCGTCACCGCGGCCTGCCAGGAGGCCTCGTCGGGCAGTCCGACCGCCAGCTCGGTTCCGTGGATCCAGCGGGCCCGGTCCAGGGCGTGTTCGGTGCTCATCAGCGAGAGGCGCCCGACCAGCTGCCAGAGCGCGAACAGCGCGAGCAGGGTGCCGGCCTCCCGCAGGACCGTCGAGACACCGGGCCGCCGCACCCGGGCCGCCACGTACGAGCCCCCGTAGAGCACGGCCGCGGTACCCCCGGCGGACTGCCAGGTAAGCGTCAGGTTCTGCAACGGTTCGTGCCTCTCCACCGAGCTCGGACGTGGTGGGGAGACGTTAACGCAAAAAGACCCCCTCCTGAACCGGAGGGGGTCTTTTTGGAATGATTGTTCGGCGGCGTCCTACTCTCCCACAGGGTCCCCCCTGCAGTACCATCGGCGCTGTGAGGCTTAGCTTCCGGGTTCGGAATGTAACCG
>NZ_JBIVGI010000019.1:0-108034 GCF_044748625.1 Kitasatospora sp. NPDC089913
CGCCGCTCGGCCATACTCTTCCCTTTTGACTCCCCCACCCGCCGGCCGACCCACCCCGGTTTCCCTTCCCCCCACGGCCTGCTTGTGGGGGGGGCGCGGCAAACCCCGCCCCCACCACCTCAGCTGCTACGGGGTGCGGGATCTGCTACCGACTCTTCACGAGCCTACCGACCCTGACCTGACCATCTTCGTCGCACAGAGTCGCAGCTACTACCGCCGGAGATGGGCTTCGGCTGGGTCTTCCGCGCCGCCTTTCAGTGGAAGCGGCCCAGGCCGGACGGTGTGAGTTCCCACCCGTCGAAAAAATCGTCGCGGACCCGCACCGCGAGCAGGACCGCTCCTGTCGATTCCGGATCTCCCGCACCCGGGTCCGAATCGGCCCGCGCCGAACCGAGGTGAAAAGCGACGACAGGAGCCATGGGATCGTCGGTGGCATAGCTGAGGGTCTTGGGTCGATGCGGGTCCTGTGGACCGAAGGTGACCGACGGCGGACCGAATTCGGCCAGGATGTCACCCAGAGAGCGGTCGGACTCCGACCAAGCCACAGCCCTGTCGACGACCCCGGCGTGCTCAGCGGGCGTCAGGTCGCGGTCGAGCCGGAGCCAGCCTCGGCGATGTGCGTCCTCACCGTACTGGGATGCAATCACAGAGACGTCGGAGTCGGGGAAAGCACCCCGCAGCATCGCCGATGGGGCGAGACGGGCATTCGTATCGGGAATCCACACCGAACCCGTGGTCCGCTGCTCACCTTCGGCGATCCGGTCGAGGAGACGCGCCACCACCGACAGACCGCCGAATTCATCAGGCCGACGCACTGCCTGGTTGAACTCCTCCAGCAGCAGCCCTTCACCGTCCCTGCCGACCCGCTCCGGCAGGGACACCGCAGGTACTGGGCGTTGTGCTCGGGCCTGCGGCGAAACGTCAAGAGCCATACTGGCAGTGTCCCAGTGCCTCCAAAGGACTGGCAACGATCAACCACACGCGAGCTGCTGCGGATCTCACCGCGCTGCCCGGCCGCGCCCACGACCTGACCGCAGCCCGCACCCACCGTATCCTGCGGACCTGGGAACGCCGGGGCGTCTCCGTGCTCGCCGACCGCGCCTGCTCGGAGCCGGCCCCTGGGTGACCGCTCCCGTCAGACGGCCTCCCGGCCAGGACCTCACCGCAACCCAGCAGACAATCAACCGAGCCCTGTCAGCGGCACGAGCACCGGTCGAACGAAGCATCGCACGCCTGAAGGCCTGGCAGATCTTCCGCCGGGCCAGCTGCAGTCCCGACCGGACGACCGTCCTCGCCGCAGCCGTCCTCGGGTTGGACACCGTCTCACGACCAGGCAAGTCGACCTTCGGTGAACCGACAGACCGGGGAGCTTCCATCGGCGATCCTCGTCAGCGTCTCCGCCACGGAGTCGAAATAGTGCGCCATCGATGCGTACTCGCCCGTGACCGTGGGGCCGCTCACGAACCAGCGGCCGACGCGTCCGTCCCGCACATCGACGAACTTTCCCGTCCAGCCGTCCTGGTCCGACAGGAACGGGATCCACTCGTTGCGCCAGAACGGATCGTCCGGCTGGTCCGGAGGGTCGAATCCGCAGGACGTGGAACGGCTCGCGTAGAGCCTCTCCATGGCCCGGATGCCCAGGAAGAAGCTCCCCTCGTCGGGGAACCCGTCGAAGCCGCAGCACATCGCGTCGTCGTCGACGTCCTCCTCCGGCAGATCCGGATTGTTCTGCAACAGCCAGGTCCGCAGGTCCCCGTGCAGAGAGATCCCCATCCGTTCCTCGGCCGCCGCGAGCATCTGCTCCGTAGCGGGCCCTGGCAGCTCCGCGTGATCGGCCGGCGCGTGCTCCCGAAGGAGACTCATCACACGCGACCAACTCTCAGCCACACCCATCGCTCTCTGCTCTCTGCCAACTGCCCACTGACTTCTGACTTCTGACTTCTGACTTCTCTACAGGGATGTTTCCGTCCGCCCACGCCACTGCGGAGGTCGGGAAGTACCGCGCAGGGCCGGCCCCTCGGCGAAGTGACCGCCCGCGACGTTCCACAGACAACCCACAACCGGGAACGGTGCTTCTCACTGCCGTTCGAAGGCCGAATCCCGCGCCCGCAGGTGCTCGCGCGGCCCCGCCGCCCGCAGGACCACGTCCAGGACCCGCGCCGGGTCCGCCGCGTAGGCGTGCGAGAACCACGCCATGTTGGCCTCCACCACGGCCCAGCGGTGGCCCGGGCGGTACGGGTCGAGCAGTTGCCCGACGTCCACGACGACGGCGCTCGGCAGCGTGTGCCCGGCCGCGGCGCCGAGCCGGTCGACGAACTCGGCCAGCTCCGCGGCGACGGCCCGGTCCGCCCGGTCAGCACCGAGCGGGCGGGGGTCGAGCCGGCCGAACACCGCGTACCGGCTCGCCGCGGCGATCCGGCCGTCCAGCAGGAACAGCCGGTACTCGGCCGCGAAGGTCACCACATCGGACAGCAGTACCGGTGCCGCCGGGTCCAGGCCGGTCGGCAGGTGCGAGCCGTCGGTGTAGACGTCGGCCGGGAAGGACTTGTCACGGGGCGGCTTGACGAACGTCGGCCGGTCGATCGCCCAGGCGTCCGCGACGGTCCCCGACCGGACCTCACGGCCGGTGAACTCCTCCGGCAGCTCGGCGAGCCACCCGTCCGTCGGCTCCAGCAGCGCGAACCCGAGCCGGCCCGCCAACCGCGCGCCCGCCACCGGCCCGCCGTACCAGTACGCGGGGCCCGCCAGGCCCGACTCCTCCGCCGACCCGACCGACATCCCCCGGGCGGCCGCCTCGACGGCCAGCAGCTCCATCGTCGACGTCCGCCTCCCCGGCATGACCAGCACCACGCACCCCTCTCGGCATCGCAAAAGCGCCACGCTAGCCCCACCGAGCGCACCACCGCACCTGAGAATCCCCCACCCCGGACCCACGGACCGGCCAGGCACGGCAGGACACGGCTCAGGGGCGCACGACGGGAACCCGGCGCCGTTGAAGTTCACTTGTCGATCGGTCGAGATCGCCCGCCGGGGAACCCGGGTCCAGTCCCGCGGCCAATGGTCGGGGCCACTCCTCAGGAAGGTTCCGTCCTCGGCGAGCTCCGCCTGACACAACCTGCGGCCGTCGGAGGCGACCACCGGGGGCAGACGGTCGGATCCTCACGTTCGGCGTCCCAACGACGCCCGAGGGTGGGCGACGTCCTGTCCGCGGGCGCACCGAAGTTCAGGGCGGTCGCGCTGCGGCGGTGCGCGCGGTTTCTGCTTCGGGCTTCCGCTCCTCCGTGATCTGACCATGCGTTACCTTATTGCCCTTGGCAGGCCGGAAGTGCCTGCACATCCCTCAACGGAGTGGGAGACCAGCGGTGTTGACGGACGCACTGATGGAGCTGGCAGCAGCGGGCGGAACCGCGGTCGTCAGCTCGGCCGCAACGGACATCTGGCAGGGCACCAGGGGCAGGGTCGCCCGGCTGTTCGGCCGAGGCGATGACCGGGACGAGCAGCGCGTTTCGGTGCAGCTCGATCGCATCCCGCTGGAGCTCGCCCAGGCGGCCGAACCGCAGCAGGAGCGGGTCCGGGTGTCCCTCGAGAACCGATGGACAGAGAAGCTCGCCGAGCTCCTGGAGGAGCATCCGGACCTCGAAGCCGACCTCCGGTCCCTGGTCGAGGAGGTCCGCGCCGCCGTCCCTGCGGCGCAACAGTCATTCGTCCAGACCAACAACGCCTACGGCAACGCCACGCAGAACATCACCCAGAGCGGTGACATCGTGTTCGGCAACAAGCCCCAGTCCCGGTGATGGGCGATCCCGACCAGCCGCGTTCCCAGGCCAACAATGCCTACGGCAACGCCACACAGAACATCACCCAGAGCGGCGACATCGTTCTGGACTCACCCGAGGAAGCCAGACGCCGGGCGAAGCACAACCGGTTCGTGAGGATCGGCATCGCTCTGGGCCTGGCTACCGCGGTGACGGTGGGATTCGTCGTCCTCCGGATCGAGCGGGAGTCGGAGACCTCGAACGACCTGGCCCGGAGCGGTCCGGAGTTGAAGTCCAATCTCGCAGTGTCGCAGGTCTCGGCCTACATCAAGGGCGGCATCGACGGCGAGGAGTACGACGCGTCCGTTCAGAATGCGGCGCGAACGAAGCTGGAACTCCGCGGCCCCCACATCGACATCACCCTGGGAAACATCGCCAACGGCACCTCGTTGGTCACGAAGGCCAGCATCACGTTCAACCGCTTCCAGACCCTGAGATCGTGCGCTGCTGTCGGCGGGCCGATAGTCGTCTCGGAGAACTACCAGTTCAAGATTCCCGATAACCAACAGCCGGTACCGCCGGCCAAGCCCTTCACGCTCACGAAGGCGATCAGCTACGAGGTGGCTGCCAACAAGCACGACCGCGTCATGCTCACGGTGGGAGTGCCCACTATCCCGTTCGGCAAGTCGCCGTGGCTGGCCGTGGTCGATGTCGTCCTTGAGCACGACGGCGGCCAACAGCTCAGGATCGGCCCCATCGCGCTCGTGGACACCGGCGCCAACTCCGAGTTCTACCCTGCCGACGACAAGTGGAAGATCCCCGACAAGCCCACCGATGGGTGCATCGACGAGAACATCAAGCTGGTCTCCGATGTGTTGAAAACACCGAACCTTGTCGTATCGAGGGAGGTTTCCGGTTTGGACCGCGCCCTCCGGAACTTCAAGGCGTCGCCCACCGGGCAGCCCGAAGCGGACGTGCCACCACCGTTCCCGCCCGCGGACCCCACCAAGAACCCGCCGACCGGACAGGGCGCTGATGACGGGCCTCTTGTAGACCCCAACGTCTACACGATCCTCTGAAGCTCGGGGCGGGCGTTCGAGCACCAAGGCGCTGTCCTCGACCACCTCATGCGGCGGGCGGGTCACCCGGATCCCCGGAGTGGCCCGCCCGCTCGTCGTCATCGGCCGGCCGCCGCCAACGGGCAGCCGGTGCCGACGCGTTCGGCGAGGTCGGCGCGCAGGGCGGCGAGTTCGGCCATGCGGGCGTCCACGACGCGGATCTTCTCCTCGAACAGGGCGGACAGCGCTTCGGCGGTGTCCGGTGCTCCGCGCAGTTCCTCGCCGGTGCGTGCGATCTCCGCCAGGGAGAACCCGAGCGTCTGCGCGGTGCGCACGTAGTGCAGCCACTCCACCGCTCCGGGCGGGAAGTCGCGGTAGCCGTTGGCCGAACGCCGGGACTCGACCAGGCCGACCTTCTCGTAGAACCGGACGGTGTCCCTGCTCAGCCCCGTCCGCGCGGCCAGCTCTCCGATGCGCATGTGCCAGACCCCCTCCGGACAGTGGACTTGACCCTGGACCGTACTCCACTGTTTAGCGTGAGGCTCCACCGACCCCGACCGACCGGAGCCCCGTCATGAGCCGCCCCCTCACCCCCGCGCGCCCCGCGTATCTCCGCGTCGTGCGGGCGAGCGCCTGGTACGACCTCGCCGTCACCGCCGGATTCGCGACGCCGTGGACCTACACGCTGGTGCACCACGCGCTCTCCTCCCTGGGCGAGCACCTCGGACTGGGCCCGCTGCCCGCGCCCGACACGTGGCAGACCCTGTTCGCCAACCTGATGGGCTCCGTCGTCACCGTCTGGGCGGCCCTGCGCATCCTGCGGGCGCTGCCGTTGCACGGACTGCTGGACGGGATCGCGCGCGTCCTGTTCTCGTCGTGGATGGCCTATGCGCTGGCCCACGGCGCCCCGCGGATCCTGTGGCCGTTCCTCACCCTCGAGATCGCCTGGGGCGTCGTCCAGCTCCTGCCGTGGCTGCGGACCGGGCACGCCGGCCCGGTGGACCACCACGCCGGCCCGGTCGGTGCGGCGGGTCGATGACCGCCGGGCCGTGGGGCGCGGGCAGTCCGCACACCGGTGGCCCGACGACGGGAACGACCCCGCCGCACGCGCGGACGTTCGTACGGAACGACCTCTTGCACGTGGGGAGTTGGTGAGGGAATCATGACAGCCCTCACACAACCGGGGAGTTGAGCCTCATGGGCGCCGTGGTCGTCGGCACCGGCACGGCAGGGCGGGCCGCCTCGGCGAGTCGCCGTCAGCTCGCGGTCCTGCTGACCGCCAAGACGATCTCGGACATCGGCTACGCGCTCGACTTCATCTGCCTGTCCGTCTTCGTCTGGGAACACAGCCGCTCGGCCCTGCACACCGGGCTGGTCAGCGTGGCGCTGTACGCCGGCGCGATCGCGGGCGGTCGGCTCGGGCACCGCTTCGGGGACCGCTGGGACCGCCGCCGGATGATGATCGGCGCCGACCTCGCCCGGGCGCTCACGCTGGCCCTGCTGGCCGCCCTGCCGACGGGCGCGCAGAACTGGTGGCTGTACCCGGCGGTGATGGTGGTCGGCACCGGGCGGTCGGTCTTCGAGGCCACGCTCTCCGCCGCCACCCCCGTCATGGCCGGACCGCGCACCGCGTCGGTGAACAGCGCGCTGGCCGGACTCAGGGGGGTGGCGTTCATGGTCGGCATGGGCCTCGCCACGGTCCTGGTCCCCGTGGCCGGGTACCGCTGGGTGTTCGCCCTGGACGCGGGCAGCTACGCGCTCTCGGCGGCGGTCCTGCTGGCGCTGCGCCTGCGGATGCGGGACCCGGGCGGCCGGGCCGCCGGGGACCGGGACCGCTCCGGCGCCTGGCCGCTGCTGGTGACCTCCGGCCTGGCCGGGCTGGTCGTGCTGCGCGGACTGGACGCCTTCGGCAGTTCCTCCCAGCACGTCGGACTGCCGCTGCTGGGCACCGAGCTGCACCCGAGCCAGCCGGCCGTGGTCTCCGGTGCGGTGTGGGGCAGTTGGGCGGCCGGGCTGCTGGTGGCCGGCTTCGTGCTGCGGCCCCTGGCCAAGCGCCTCGTCGAACGCGCACCGGCCCCGGTGTACTGCCTGGCCACGATCGTGATGTCGCTGGGCTTCATCGGTGTCTTCTGGCTGGACGGCTGGTGGCCGCGGCTGCTGGCGGCGGCCGGGGCCGGACTGGGCGACGCGCTGAGCGAGATCACCTACAAGCAGTCGCTGCAGCGGCTGCCCGACGGGCGCAGGGGCGGGGTGTTCGGGCTGTCCCAGATCACGGTCAACGCGGGCTTCATGTCCGGACTGCTCGTCACGAGCCTGGTGCTGCGGCCGGACTGGGTGGCGCCGTGGGTGCTGCTGCTGCACGGCGTGCCGCTGCTGGTGGCCGGCTGGATGGCGGTCACCGCCACCCGGGCGCTGCGCTCCGCCGGGGCGGTCTCGTGAGCGGGCCGCACCGAGCGGACGGGCCCCACCGAGCGGACAGGCCCCACCGACCGGACGGGCCGGGCCGACCGGACGGCTCCCCCAGCGGTGGCGCCTACCTCGACTACGCCGGGTTCGGCCGGCTCCGGCCCGCCGCCGTCGCCGCGATGCGCACCGCCGTCGACGAGGTGCTTCCGTACGGCAGCGCCGCCCTCGGTCCGCTCTTCGGCGCCCGCGCCGCCGCCCGGCGGTCACTCGCCCGGCTGCTCGACTGCACGCCCGCGGAGGTCGCCCTCGTCCCCAACACCTCGACCGGCATCCACCTGGTCGCCGACGGCCTGGACTGGCGCCCGGGCGACCGGATCGTGCTGTTCGACCGGGACTTCCCGGCCAACGTCCGGCCGTGGCTGCGGCTGCGGCGTCACGGCGTCGAGCCGGTCTGGGTGCCGATGCGGGACGGCGGTCACCGGATCGAGGACGTGGCGGCGGCCATCGGACCGGCCACCCGTCTCGTGGCGGTGAGCCACGTCAACTTCGCCACCGGCTTCCGCAACGACCTCGACCGGATCTGCGCGCTGGCCGCCGAGGCCGGGGCGCTGGTGTGCGTGGACGCGGTGCAGAGCCTCGGCGCGCTGCCGTTGTCGGTGGCCGACACCCCGGTGGACTTCCTGGCGGCGGGCGCGCACAAGTGGCTCTGCGGACCACCGGGCACCGGGGTGTTCTACTGCCGCGCCGACCGGCTGGAACTGCTGCGCAGCACCCCCACCGGCTGGTTCGGCCACGTGGGCGCCGCCGAGGTGACGAAGGGGCCGGGCCACCTGCGCTACGACCTGCCCGAACGCGCCGAGGCCGCCCGGGTCGAGGGCGGGATGTACGACCTGGTCGGCACGGCCGGACTCGCCGCCGCGCTGGCCGAGCTGGAGCAGACCGGCATCGCCGCGGTCGCCGGGCGGGTGCGCAGCCTGGCCGACCGGCTGCGCACCGGCATCGCCGCACTCGGTTACGACCTGGCGCTCCCCCCGGACGGCGCCGGGCACCCGAACGACGACGGGCACCCGGGCGGTGACGGGAGCTCGGGCGGTGCCGGGAACTCGGGCCTGGTGTGCTTCACCAGCCGCCGGACGGAAGGCGCGGAGATCGTCCGGAGACTGTCGTCGGCCGGAATACACGTTTCCGTTCCGGACGGCCTGGTCCGGGTCTCCCCGCATTTCTGGACCACCGACGAGGAAGTGGCGGAGATCCTCTCGGAGCTTGCCGTGCACAAGCCTTGACGGTGCTGTTCCGGTTCCCGAAGAATATCGATCGACCGCTTCGCCGGCCCGGATATCAGGACCGGCCCGGAAAAGAGAGGGGTTGTGAAATGGCGTACGAGACCTGGGAGTCCCTGGAGGACGAGGTCGAGATCAGCACTGGTGCGGCGGACTGCTGGACCTGCCTGATCGACGACGGCGGCGTCTGACACCGGTAATCCACGCATGCCCCGCGATGTCAATTCCGGAAAACCCGGATTGCACCGCGGGGCATGTCGCCGATCGCCCGGAAGCATCGTCCGCAGAGCAGAGGAATGTGCCGCGTGAACCGCTGGGAATTCAGTCACGGAATCGTCGGTGTCAACGCGCCGAGTTGGCTCACCTTCGAGGTGCACCGCCCGTACTTCGACGGCGCCGAGTCGCCGGCCACCGCCGTCCAGGCACGGTCCGCGATCCTGGCCGCCCGACGTTTCGAGAACCCCTCCCCGGGCGCGCTGCGGTTCGGCATGACGATGCCCGCGAGCTACCGCCGGCTGCTGGTGCAGGAGTCCCGGCTGACCGCCTACCGGGCGGCGCTGCCGACCGACCTGCCCGACGAGCTGGCCTCGCCCGCCTGGCGGCGGATGAGCGCGGCCTTCCGGCGGCACCCGGAGCTGGACGGGGTGGACCGGGCCGGGCTCGCGCACTGGCTGGTCGCGGTCTGCCTCCCCGCCGCGGTGCTGCGGGTCGTCCCGGAGGACCTCGACCCGGACGCCTGCCGGGACCAGGTGGCGGCCGGGCTCCAGTCCGCCCGCGCGGCCACCCTGTTCGGTTCCGAGGGCCTGTCCGGGCGGACCACCGCGGCCTACCGGGTCCTGGCCGACCACCCCGCACCCACCGTCGCGCACGTCCAGGCGGTGGCCGCCTGGGGCTATCTGCTCGCGCGGCACGCCGGGGACGACTCCGCCGCGCCGTTCTTCCTCGGCCGCGCCCGGGAGCTGCTCAAGGAGATCGCGGGCGAGCTCACCCCCTTCACCCACGACGTCCTGAGCGCCCGGCTGGCGCTGCGCGAGGTGATGTACGCCGAGCGGCAGCGGGACTTCGGCGGCGCCCGGGCACTGCTGGCCGACGTCCGGGCGGGCATCGCCGAACTGACCGCACCCGACCGGGACGACGAACTGGTCCTGCTGGAGACCCGCCGACGGCTGCTGGACCGGCACCTGGAGATCGTGGTGCGGGCGGGCGACGCCGAGGCCGAACGCGCCGCCGTCGAGGAGGGCCTGGCCCTCGATCCGTGGGACGTGAAGATCCGGATGCAGGCGGCACAGGCCCACGAGCGTGCCGGGGAGCACGAGCAGGCCCTGGCCGGCTATCTGCACGCCGCCCGGCTCGGCCCGTTCGGCACCGCCTTCGCGCTGCTGCGCGCCGCCGAACGCGCCCGCCACCTCGGACACGGCGAGTTCGCCCGGGTGCTGAACGAACGGGCCTTCCGCGCCGCACCGCGGGCCGGCGCCACCCGGGACGCGCTGCTGACCGCCTGCCGTGACGACGGCGACCTGCCCCTGGCCGAACTGACCGAGCGCGCCGCCGTCCGGGACCCGGAGCGGCCCTACGCCAACAACTGGCACTACCGGATGTACGCCGCGTACTTCAACCTGGGCGAGTCCGAGTCCCCCGGGCTGTACGCCCGACTTCCCAGCCTGGCCTACGAGTTCACCGAACGCGGGCACGGGCGTGGGGACGGGCGCGGTGACGGGCACGGGGAGGAACACAGGGACGGGCACGGAGCCGCGCGGGAGGACGTCAACTGGCAGCGCCTCATGCCGCCCGCCTTCCGGGGAAACCTGATCCGCGAGTCCGGGCTGACCGAGTTCGCCGTCGACCACCCCGCCGACCTGCCCGAGCCCCTGCGCACCCCGCGTTGGAACCGACTCTGCGCATGGCTGGACGACTTCGACGACTGCGACACCGAACGCCAGCAGCAGATCGCCATGGTGCTGTACCGCCTCGGCTTCATCAAGCTGGTCCTGGAACTCGTCCCGGCCGTCCCGGCCGAGCGGCTCCGCACCCCCGCCGAACTGCGGCTGCACCACTGGCGCGACCTGGTGCGGTACGTCTCCTCGGTCGGCGGCACGGTGGCCGCACCGGAGACCTCCTTCGCCATCGCGGACAATCCCGCCTGCCCGACCCACCTGCGGTTCGTCATCGCCGTGGTGGCGGTGGTGTTCCACGCCCGCGAGACGCGTTCGCTCGAGGAGGCGACGCGCTGGCGGGAGATCGGCGCGCGGGCGCTGGAGGAGCTGTTGGCGGACCCGGACCGCCCGGCGTTCGAGAAAGCGATGCTGGAGAGCCGGTTCTACCGCAGCGTCAGCTTCGTCCCGTTCATGGCCAGGGACCGGGAGTGGCTGGCGCGCGACATGGACCGCGCCGAGGAGCTGGCCCGGGCGGTACCCGCCGACGGGGCCTACCAGGAGTTCCTCAAGCGGGAGAACCTGCGGGCCTGCGTGGAGAGCCGGTCCAAGGAGTGCTACGCGTTCGGCGAGGACGAACGCGGCGACCTCCTGGTCGCGGAGGCGCTCGCCCTGGACCCGTACGAGCCGAAGACGCACATCGAGGCGGCGGAGGGCCTGCTGCGGCGCGAGCGTCCCCGGGAGGCGGCCGACAGCTTCCTGCGGACCGCCCGGCTCGGGCCGGTCTCCACCGCGTTCGGGTACGCGTCCGCGGCCGAGTGCTTCCGGCGGGCCGGACAACCGGTCCTGGCCGAGGACTGCTACGTCCAGGCCCTCCGGCTGGACCCGTACGCGATCTCCGCGGCGCGCGGCTGGGCTGCGGTCGCCGAAGGCGGGGGCACGGTCGGCGCGGCGGCCGACGACACCGACACCGCCGGTGGCATGGCCGAGCTGGCCCGCGGGTACCTCGCCGACCTGGAGTCCTGGGGAGCGGCCCGGCGTGCCGCCCGGAAGGCGCGGGGGTGAGCGTCACCTGGTCGCTGCGCCCGGAGCCCGGCCCCGGGACCGAGGCGGTCGTACGGCCGGTGTGGGCCGGTGAGCCGCCCCCCGGACTGTCCACCGCCTTCCTCGCCGGTACCGGATTCGGCGGCGAGGTGGGCCAGGTGCTGCAGTTGCCCGGCACCCCCGTGACCGTGCTGCTGGGTGTCGGACCGCGGGCCGCCCGGACGGACGGGGACGCGACCCGGGACGCGACCCGGGCCGCCGCGGCCGAACTGGCCCGGGCCGTCCGCGCCTACCGGCGACTGGCCGTCCACCCGCCGGGCCCGGACCTGCGGCCACTGGTCGAGGGCTACCTGCTCGGCGGATACCGCTTCACCCGGTACCTCAGCGACGCGAGCCCCTCCCCCGACCAGCTCGTCGAACTCCTCGTCGCCGAGACACCGGACACCGCCCGCGGTCTGTCCGAGGGCCGCCGGCTGGGCGAGGCCGTGCTGCTGGCACGGGACCTGGTCAACGAACCGGGCGAGGCCCTCACGCCGTCGGCGTTCGCCGACCGCTCGGTCGCGGTCGCCGCGGCGACCGGGTTGGAGTGCGAGGTCTGGGACGGTCGGCGGATCGCCGACGAGCGGCTCGGCGGACTGCTCGGGGTCAGCCGGGGCTCCCTGGTGCCGCCCCGGCTGGTCAAGCTCTCCTACCGGCCCGAGCACCGGAGCGACGAGACCGAACGGATCGCGCTGGTCGGCAAGGGCGTCACCTTCGACGCCGGCGGACTGTCCCTGAAGCCCAACGCCCACCTGACCGGGATGAAGGCCGACATGGCCGGAGCGGCCGCCGTCCTCGGCGCGATGTCCGTCCTCGGCGCGCTGGACTGCCGGGTCGCGGTGGACGCCTGGCTGCCGCTCACCGAGAACATGCCCAACGCCGACCCGATCCGGATCGGCGACGTCCTGGTGATGCGCAACGGCACCACCGTGGAAATCTGCCACGCCGACGCCGAGGGACGGCTGATCATGGCCGACGCGCTGGTCCTGGCCGGCGAGACCGGACCGCAGGCGATCATCGACATCGCCACCCTCACCGACGCCGCCGCGGTCGCGCTGGGCCGCCGGGTCGCCGCGCTCATGGGCACCGACGACGCCCTGCTGGACCGC
This sequence comes from Kitasatospora sp. NPDC089913, assembly GCF_044748625.1. Lineage (NCBI taxonomy): Bacteria > Bacillati > Actinomycetota > Actinomycetes > Kitasatosporales > Streptomycetaceae > Kitasatospora > Kitasatospora sp. NPDC089913. The sequence continues at coordinate 12,563 of NZ_JBIVGI010000019.1, forward strand.
CTGCGCGCTGCCGGGACCCGGGCCGGCGAGCCGCTCTGGCCACTGCCGCTCCCCGACGCCTACCGGCCCCAGCTCCGTTCCCGGGTAGCGGACCTGGTCAATTACACCCTCGGCACCCGGCACGGCACCGCACTGCTCGCCGGCCATTTCCTCCGCGAGTTCGTCCCGCCCGGCATCCCCTGGGCCCACCTGGACATCCAGGGCACCGCCCTCTCCGACGGGACGGACGCCGAACGGGTCCCCGGCGCCACCGGTTTCGGCGTCCGCGCACTCGCCGAGTTCCTCACCGGCCCGTCTGCGCGCCGTCCGCCCGCCTGAGACCACCCAGCCGGCACGCGGGAAGTCGACACCTCCGACTTCCCGCGCAACATGCCGCGAAGCAGAAACCTTTCTCCCGCGCCCAGACACCAAAGTCGACCCACCCGACTTCCCACGCGCCCCGCCCCCCGGGCCGGCACCGCACACCAGCAGCACCTCCCCACCGCGCGGGAAGTCGACCACGTCGACTTCCCGCGCACCCCACGCGCCAGCCTTTGGCGCTTCGAGCAGCAGCGTTCCTGCAACACCGTGCCCCGGACCGACCCGCGTAGGAAGTCGACCCGTCCGACTTCCTACGCCGCACCCTCGCCCCGCACCGGCCGGACCCGCCCCAACCCCTCAACGGCCCCGCCTCCGCACAGGAAGTCGGCCCCGTCGACTTCCTCCTCCCACCCTCACCCCCTCGCCGGGCCGGCCTCTCCCCCACCCAGCGACGACCCACCACCAGGAGCAGGAAGCCGACACCTCCGACTTCCCACGCAACATGCCGCGAAGCAGAAACCTTTCTCCTCCGCCCGGAAACCAAAAGTCGAGCCACCCGACTTCTCACGCACCCCACGCGCCATACGCGTGACCCTCGGCACTTCGAGCAGAAGCGTTCCTGCAGCCCCGGAGCACCTACGCCGGCGATCGCCCCACCCCGCCAAGACAGCCCTACCCCCACACCCGACGAACGGCCCCGCCTCCGCACAGAAAGTCCACCCGCTCGACTTCCCGCACATCCCGCCCGACCCCCGAAGCACCCATGGCCCGCAGCCCGCACCCGCACCCGCACCCGCACCCGCACCCGCACCCGCACCCGGACACCACAACCACCCCACCGCGCGGGAAGTCGGCCCCGTCGACTTCCCGCGCAACGACCACGCCGCCTCCGGCACGCCGAGCAGAACCGCTCCCGCACTCCCGAAGCCCCCGGGTGCGCGGCGATCGCCGGGTTCCGCACCGCCCGCACCGCTGAACCGCGGGCCGAGCGGGAGCAGGAAGTCGGCAGCGCCGACTTTCCGTGCAGACGAAGCTGTTCACGTGGGCGATGGCGAGTCCCGAATCGTTCGCGAGCCGGGCCGCAGGAAACGGATCAGTGCCCGACGGGGGGCTTGGCCCTCTTGGCCCGGACGTCCGCCAGGATGAACGGCAGACCGGGCAGCAGCAGGAGCGGAGCGACCCACAGCGGCAGGGTGAGCAGCGGCTGATCACCGACGAAGTGGCGGGTGAGAAGGAGGGCCGGCAGTCCGGCGAGCAGCGCGACACCCCAGCTGCGGCGCAGACCGAGACGGCCCCGGCGCAGTTGCCAGAACACGGTGACCGCCGCGAGGACGGCCCAGTACACGATCCGGTCCGCGGTGACGTCCAGCTCGGTGCTGCGCCCGATCAGGTGGGCGAACAGCAGGAGGACGCCGAGAACGTAGGACACCGAGCCCGCCATCCGCAGCACCCGGCGCGAGAGCGGGGCGCGTGCCCTGGCCCAGGCGGCGGCGAAGGTCCTGACGTCCTTGCCCACGACGTCCTGGGCGCTCCGCCCGGCGGCCGCGGCGTCCTGCAGGTGCGCCTCGAGCTCGTCGAGCATCTCCCGGACGGATGCTTCGTCGATTCCGCGGTATTCCCAGTTGCTGCGGCAGGCCGCGAGCACCCGCTCGGTCGTCATGTGTCGTCCCCCTTGGAGTCGGTGTCGTCGAGGATCCGGCCGACGTGGCCGGCGAAGGCGCGCCAGTCCGACCGGCCGGCGGAGAGTTCCGCGTGGCCGGCCTCGGTCAGCCGGTAGTACTTGCGGGGGGCTCCCCCGCTCGGGGACGGAGCGCGGAACGCGGCGATGAGGCCCGCGCGCTCCATCCGTGCCAGGAGCGGATAGATGCTGCCGTCGCTCACCAGCTCCAGCCCGCCCTCGGCCAGGCCCTGCGCGAACTCGAAGCCGTAGCGCGGTCTTTCCGCGATCAGCGCGAGCAGGCACAGATCCAGCACGCCGCGCAGGAGCTGGCTGCGCCGCTGGTCGTGGGCGGACGCCTCCTTTGTCATGCGGTACAAGATAGTCAGGAACTGTCTTGCTCCGCAAGAAAGTGCAGGGCGCCCAACACGGCAGCATCGCGCGGAGCCCACACGGCCGGGGCGACATCGCGGGAGCGGTCACGGTCACGGCCACGGTCCCGGTCCCGGGTCCCCGTCCCCGTCCCCGTCCCCGTCCCCGTCGAGCCTTGCGGCGGAGGGCGGGCATGACGGAGGATCGGGCCGGCTCACCATGATCGACATCTGCTCGGTCACGGGGAGCGATCCGATCTCTTCCCACCGGGGGTACCGATGACCACGTACGCAGACGGCACGCACGACGACGGTGCCGACCAGAGCGCCCGCCGGCCCGGCCGACGGGCGCTGCTCGCCGGTATGACCGGGGCAGGGGCGCTCGCGGGCAGCATCGCCCTCGGCGGCCGGGCCGCCTCGGCGGCGCCCGCGGCGGTCACCGCCGGCCCGGCGGACTACGTGGTCGACGTCGTCGCCAAGGGCGCCGACGCGACCGGCCGCACGCCGAGCGACGACGCGTTCCGCAGGGCCGCCCTGGAACTGCTCGGCGGCGCCCCCAAGACCGGCTACACCCCCAAGAAGGTGCTGCTCGTCCCGCCGGGCACGTACCTGCTGACCCAGCCCGACTCGCTGCTGCCCATCACCCACGGCACCGACAACCCGGGCGTGATCGACGGCATCTCCATCAGCGGGTACGGCAAGCGGATCTCGCGCATCGTCTACACGCCGACCGCCCCGGACACGGTCCTGTGGACCAACGACGGCCGCTACAAGAACATCCGGCTCAGCGGCCTGACCTTCGAGAGCCGCGACGCCACCGCCACCTTCAACCTCGCGATCTCCGGTGTGGGCAAGGGCGTCCAGGACACCTGGTACACCGATGTCGAGTGGCACGGCACCTGGAAGAACGGCATCGTCCTGGACGGACCGGCCGGGACGTCCAACCTCAACAGCGAGATGGGCTGGGACCACTGTCAGATCAGCGGTTCCTACGCCGACGCCTTCCTGGTGATGGGCGGCAAGCCGACCGAGAACCAGCAGGACCAGTTCCTCAACTACTGGTTCCGTGACTGCAAGGTCGAGTTCCAGTCCGGCGTCTTCGTGCGCAACGAGCGCGGCGGGTCGATGAACTTCATCGGCGGCTCGTACATCCTCGTGGACGAGAACTCGACCGGCACCTTCTTCAAGCTCAACGCCAACAGCCCGCGCAACGACTCGGTGATGCGGCTGTACGCGCAGGGCATCCGCTTCGAGGTCCGCGGCAAGGACCACAAGGTGATCGACTCGGCCTGGTACAAGGGCACCATCACCTTCGTCTCCTGCGACGACACCGCGAACTCCTTCAAGGCCTTCGCCACCGACGCCGTCCCGCACGTCTACCGCTTCAACGCCGTCAACCCCTCGCGCGGGCCGATGATCCGCTACCAGGACTGCGCGCTGCTCGGCTCCCACCAGGTGACGACGGCCACCGCGACCACCGCCGGCAAGGTGCTCTACGACGGCTGCCGGTTCGCCGACGCCAGTACCGCTGCCCTCGCCCTGCGCTGGAGCGGCCCGGCCCCGTGGTACGAGTTCCGCGACTGCCTCGGCGAGGGCGTCCGCATCCCCGACACCAAGGCTCCGTGACAGCACCTCCCGGTACCCCACCGTCACGGCGCCGTCCGCCGTGACGGTGGGGCCCGCCGTGACGGTGGGGTCCGCCGTGACCCTGGGGTGCGCTCGGCGGACGGGGCCCGGCAGCGGCGGCGGCACCGGGGCGGGCCGTCGGCTCCTCAGGCGCTCACCTTGAGGGTGTCGTCGAGCCAGTCGTAGATCCGGGCCTGGGTCAGGCGCATGGCGCCGGGGTGGCAGTGGGCGCCGGCGCCCTCCTCGGTGGTGAAGACCATGAGGGTCCTGGGGCAGGTGAGGTGGTCGTAGAGCTGCTCGGGCTGCCCCTTGAAGAACATGTCCTCCTCGGCGTCGCAGACCAGCGTCGGACACTGGATCCGCTCGGCGATGCCGCCGGCGAGGGTGTAGTCGAGGTACGAGGCGTTGAACGCCCGCGGGGTGTCGACGCCCATCACGTACATGCCGTGGTTGATCGCCCAACGGGCGATCGGGTCCTTGCCCATGATCTGTTCGAAGGCGGCGTCGAGCTCGGGGGCGGACTGCGCGCGCAGGAGCCGCTCGGCCTCCTCGCGGGTGCCGGGGATGTTGCGCACCGAGGTCTGGCCGAGGTCGTAGAGGCCGTCGACGGCGACCAGCGCGGCCAGCCGGTGCTCGAACGCGGCGGCCCTGGGGGCGAGGATGCCGCCCATGCTGATCCCGACCAACGCGATCCGGCTGTTGTCGACGTCCGGGAGGGTCTCGGCGAAGTCCACCACCGGGGTGATGACGTTCTCCCAGTCGGGGCGGAAGACCATGCCCTGGTGGTGGCGCGGCCCGGGCATGCCGGGGCCGTCGAAGACCAGCACGGTGTAGCCGCGTTCGACTCCGGCCATCGCCCCGAAGAAGTGCAGTTCCTCCGCGGTGCCGTCGAAGCCGTTGTGCATGATCAGCGTCGGGCGCGGCGTCCCGGAGTCGTCGACGCGGTACAGGTAGCCGGGGAGGGTGGTGCCCTCGTAGGGGATCTCGACCGGCTCGATGATCGGGGTGAACAGCGCGGCCGCCGCCCGGAAGCACTCCACACTGCGGTCGTAGGCGTGGTCGTGGCGCGGGTCGCAGGGGTGGCCGTGCAGGAAGAACTCGGCCGACCGGTAGTAGTTCGAGGCCCGCAGGAACCCGTCCCGGGCACTCACCCGGTGACCGGCGGCCAGTGCCTTCTCGGCCTGGCCGGACACCCGGTCGGCGGTGGCCGTCCACTCGGTGTACCAGCTGGCGTAGTCGCCCTCGACGATGCGCTCGCCGGTCGAGACGACCTCCCCGAAGTCGGCGCCGCCGTAGGCGATGTGGCTCATCGAACGCAGGGTCTCGTACCAGAACTGGATGTTGTTCGGGAACAGCAGCTGCTTCATCGTTCGCTCCTCGATGCCGTTAAGCACTGATCTGTGCTTACGACGAGAACAGTAGCCCCTCCGAGTGCTTGAAGCAAACATCTGTGCTTACGATGTGGGGGTGACTACGAAACAACCGACCGCACGCCTCCGCCGGAGCCCCGAACAGGTCCGCGCCGCCGTCCACCAGGCGGTCGTCGACCTGCTCTGCGACCCGGAGGGCGAAGACCTCAACATCCCCGCGATCGCACAGCGCGCCGGCGTCAACCACACCAGCGTCTACCGGCGCTGGGGCAGCCTGGACACCCTCCTGGCGGACGTGGTCACCACCCGCCTCGAACGCGACTCGCCCCTCGGCGACACCGGCAGCCTGCGCGGCGACCTCCTCGCCTGGGCCGAGACCAGCGCCGCGAGCATCCGCACGCCCGAAGGCCGCGCCCTCGTGCGCGCCGTCATCCTGTCCATGCCGAGCCACCCCCAGGACCAGGACGAGCGGGCGCAGCACTTCCGACGACGGATGGACTCCATCGAACAGATCCGCCGGCGGGCCACGGCCCGGGGCGAGCACCCGCCACCCCTGGAACAGATCCTCGACCAGCTCGTCGCGCCGTTCTACCTCCGGGCGATCTTCGGCATCGACCCGCCGGCCAGCGGCTACCCCGAACTGCTCGTCAACAGGCTGCTCGGCGGTACGGGCAACGACCCCGCCGGCGGCTGACACGGCACCGGCGCGGACACCGGCCCGCCCGCCCGCTCGCCCGTCCGGATGGACGGGCGAGCGGGCAGGCAGGCGGACGGCGGAGCAGCCGCGACGACGGTGCCGACCCGCACCGCGCCCGGGTCACTTGTACATGGCCTTGACGGCGGCGATGTCTCCTGCGGACAGCTCCGTGGCCTCGCCCAGGACGACCCCGGCGGGGAGCTTCTGCTTCGGGGTGATGGTGTCCTTGCCGTTCTTGGAGTACGACTTGGGCCCGTAGTGCATGATCGAGGCGTAGTCGTAGGCCGTGCCGAAGGTGCTCTCGCCCTTCTGGATCTGGAAGTTGTGCTTGTCGGCCGGCTCGATGTTCTCGAACGAGACCTTGACGTACGTGTCCCGGTCGGGGCGCTCCTGCTCGTGGTAGAGGCCGACCGCGTGTCCGATCTCGTGGACGAGCTCGACGGCGTCGCACGAGGCGTCGTCGACGATGTTGACGGTCTGTCGTCCGCCGACGCGGCCGACCTCGGAATTGCAGCCGCCGTCCTTGCTGGGCTGGAACTCCACGTAGTCCGGGTAGCTCCTGGCGTTCGCGGCGGTCCGGACGACGAACTTGACGGGGGTGTTCTGCTGCCAGTGGTCGATGGCGGCCTTGACGTCGGCCTTCTGGTCCTTGCTGAGCTTGGAGTTGACGACATACGGGACGGTCGCCTCCTTCCAGCGGAACTTCTTGTCCTTCCGGCCCAGGGAGCGCGGGCGCTCGGACGGGTCGACGTCGAACGCGTCCTCGACGACCGGCAGGTCGTCCCCGGTCAGGGCGATGACGACCTGACCGGCGAGGGGCTCCTCGAAGTCCGCGCCGCCCTCGACGGCGGGGACGTCGACCGTGACGGTGTAGGTGGTGCCGTCGCAGGTGATGTCCTCGATCTCCGCGCTGCCGGCGGCCTCCTCCTCGAAGTCGAGCTCCTGCTCGAAGCCGACGAACAGCGAGTGCGCGGTGTCGGGTTCGCAGCTGTAGGAGATCTCGGCGGTGACGAGGTCGGGCGCCTGGTAGGTCAGGCTCTCCAGCACGACCGTGCCTTCGGGGGCGTTCGGATCGCTGTCGTCGGCGCGGGCCGCGGGGCCCAGCGGCCCGGCGGCGGCCGCGAGCAGCAGGACGGAGACGGCGAGGCGGGCGGAGGAGCGGCGGATGGCCATGGATGTTCGGTGTCCCTCGTTCGCGGTCGGCGGGTACCCGGGCGGTGCGGGGCCGGGCACCCTCGCCCGGGTCCGCACCGAAGACCGGTCGTGTACATAGTGAGCGCGCGGGCGAAGCACCCCGCACCGCGACACGGGGCACTTGGGCAAGGACGGGTACGGGTGGGCGCGGGTGCGCGCGGGTGCACGCGGACGGGCACGCGGACGGGCACGGATGGGCGCGGGTGGGCGACGCGCCGGATTGGTTCGTTCACGTCTTACGCACTATGTCGCTGTACGCTCAAACCAGTCACGTACGGTAGTCGCCGTGCGACGTCCCCTCGCTCCAGGAGGTCACCCATGGGCACCGAACCCGCCCCCGCTCCGATCGGCCAACTCCCCGACAGCGTCAACGGTGCGATCCAGCGGATGAAGCAACTGGACGCGGAACTGGACGCCCGGGACGGCGTCGCCGCCTTCAACCGCATGTACCTCAGAGTCACCGAACTGGTGGGCGCCAAGCTCACCGACGGATTCTTCCAGGATTCCGCGTTCATCGAGCGGATGGACGTGATCTTCGCGGGCCTGTTCCTCCGCAACGTCGACGCGGCCAAGGCCGGGCGTCCGGTGAACCCCGCCTGGCAGCCCCTCATCGACGCGCGGCACCGGGGCGACGCGATCTGGCCCATCCAGTTCGCCTTCGCCGGCATGACCGCGCACATCGGCCACGACCTGGCCCTCGCCGTGATCCTCACCTGCGAGGAACGGCACACCAAGCCCAACACCCCACCCGTGCACGCCGACTACCAGAAGGTGAACCAGCTGCTCTCCCAGGTGGAGGCGGAGGTGCGGGCGGCCTTCGAGCCCGAGCTGCTCAAGCTCGCCACCGCCGACGCCGAGGCGCTCAAGCACCTGCTCGCGAGCTTCAGCATGGAGGCCGCGCGGGACGCAGCCTGGATCGCTGTGCAGGGACTCTGGGCGCAGAAGAAGGACCCGATCGCGATCCCCGGTTTCGGACCCTCGTGCCAGGCCCTGGCCGCCTCCGTGGGACTCACCGCACTGGCGCTGCTGGCCCCCGTGGTGCCGCCGGTCGACTGATCGAGCGCACGGGACCGCCCGCCTCCTCCGCGTGGCGGGCGGCGGCGCCGACGGACCGGTGACGGCGCCGGTCAGCGACGGCTTGCCCCGTCCTGCCCGGAGGCCGGGCCCGTCCGGCGGTGCGGACGGGCCCGCCCCGGGCAGGACAGGCTGACGATGCGTCAGACGAGGTGCTCGAAGGTGAACACGGTCATCCGGTCGGAGAACTGGGCCACGGCCGTGCCGGCGCTGCTGCTCGGCTCGCCGAGGGCCGCGAAGAAACGGCTGTGGCCGATCTGGAGGACCACCTGGTTGCTGTTGGCGGGGTTGGGGTAGAGGAAGTGGAAGATCTGGTTGCCGTAGATCCATCCCTCGCAGTCGAACACGTTGAAGTTGGCGCCCTCGCCCCCGGTGGCGCCGTCCTGCGGGTTCTGCTTCCAGATGCCCAGGCACTCGCCTTCGTGGCGGCGGCTGCGGATGATGAAGGACTGGTTGTCGGAGTTGTAGTGGCACACCTTCCACTGCTGGTGGTAGCCGCCGGAGTCGGGGTTCTGGATCGCCTGCCCCCAGAGGCTGGACATGTTGCGCTCCACGAGCTGGTTGAACGGCGTCCTGATCCGGTAGTAGCCGTCGTCGCAGACGTAGCCGTGCCAGTCGCTGGAGGCCAGGCCCTGGGGCGTGGCCGAGGCGGGGGCGGCGAGCAGGGTGAGGCCCGCCAGGGAGGCGAGGGCGGCGGCGCCGAGGGCGCGCAGTGCGGTGCCCCGGCGGGTGGTGCGGCGCGGGCGGTTCGTCACGGTGTCCTCCGTCGTCGTCGGGTCGGTGGGCGCGGTCAGCAGCTGCTGATCAGGAGCTGGGCGGCCCGGCGCACGGTGCCGGCCGGCTGGGCGGGTGCGCAGCCCACGGAGCCGACCTCCGGAGCCTCGTAGGTGGTGAAGGTGCCGGGGCTCGGCGAGGTGGTGACCCAGAGGCCGGTGGTGGCGCCGGTCTGGGCGCAGACGCGGTTGACGTACTGGCCGGTGACGACCCGGGTACCGCGGTAGAGGCCGTAGCGACCGGGAGCGTTGAGGTTCCAGGTGTCGCTGACGGTGGTGCTGGTGGTGCTGGAGGTGACCTTCTGGACCGAGAAACCGACCTTGACCTCGACCTTGGCGAACAGGGCGCTGGCGGTGGCGGTGATCTCGGTCCTGTTGTCGACGGTGGTGGTCACCGAGCTGATCCGGTTCAGGGTGTCGGTGTGCTGCCCGGTGGTCCCGGCGGCGACGTTGTAGATCAGGAAGTCGGTGACGAGAGGGGTGATCTGCACATTGAAGGGCTCGGTGGTGGCGCGGTCCACGGTGGGGTTGCAGAAGGTCGGGAGAGTGTCGGCATGGGCCGCGGGGGCGGCGCCGAAGCTCAGCAGGCCCACCGCGACGGCGGTGGTGGCCGAGGCGGCGAGGGCGCGTCGGCGCGTCCTGCGGGTGGTGGTCATCTGAGCTCCTCCAGCGTCACGGAAGCTTGGGAAGAGGCATGCGCTGCGCGCGCACGCCTCGCGCACAGGCGTGTACGGACTGCAAGTGCGTACGCATCCTTGTCGATGCGCCGGGACCGCCGGTATCCGAGTTTTCTCGGGGGTGTCCCGCACCCGGCACCGGGAGCGGCGGCCGGGGAGCAGATCGCCCGATCGGCCCGGAGCGGCTCGAACGCGGTTCGGATGCGGCTCGAAGGCGGCTCGAAGGCGACCCGGACGCGGCCCGGAGGACCGTCCCGGACGGTGGCCGAACCCGGCACCCTGGCGGACAACGCCGCGGCTTCCGTAGGATTTCGTCCGTGGCCAATCGACGCGACATCGAGCGGGAAGTCCTGGGAGCCATAGCGGAGTTGTCGGCCTGCCGACCGTCCACCGGCGAGCTGTTCCGCGGTCTCCACACCCTGCTGGCAGGCCCGCTCGGGTTCGACGGCGGCTGCTGGCACGGCACCGACCCGCTCACCGGCTTCCCCACCTCCACGGTCGCCGACGGGCTCGACCCCGGCCGGTTCGAACAGGCCGTGCACCTGGAGATGTTCGGCGACGACAGCACCAACTTCGCCGCCATCCGCGCCGCCGGGCACCGCGTGCAGACCCTCGACCGCGCCACCGGCGGCCGCCCCGAGAGCAGCATCCGCTACCGGGAACTGCTCCGGCCGTGCGGCTACGGGGACGAACTGCGCATCAACTTCGACGTCGGCGGCGGCCGCTGGGCCAGTGCCGCCTTCATGCGCGAACACCGGCGCGGCCGCTTCGGTCCGGCCGAGGTGCGGCTGGCCGAACGCATCATCACGCCCGTCGGCGCCGCGCTGCGCGACGCCCACCTGAGGACGCTGCGCCGGGCACGTTCCGAGCCGTCCGGGCAGAGCACCGACCCGTCCGGGCAGAGCGGACCGCCGACCGTCGCGATCCTGGACGCGCGGGGGCGGCTTCGCTCCGCCGACGCGGGAACCCGCGAGCTGATCCGGCGGCTGGCCGAACCCATCGCCCACGTCTGCGCGGTTCCCACCTGCTTCCTCACCGTCGCCTGCCGGGCCGCACACGACACCGGCACCTCGGAGGTGCGGATGTGCACCCCGGACGGCCAGTGGTTCGCGCTGCACGCGTCCCCGCTGGACGGCGGGCGCGGCGACGTCGCCGTCGTCATCTCGCCGGCCTCGCCCCTGCACCGCCTGCCGGTCGCGATCCTCGCGCACGGCCTGTCCCCGCGCGAACGCCAGGTCGCCCTGCACGCGCTGCGCGGCAGCAGCACCAAGGACATCGCCGCGCTGCTCCATCTGACGGTGCCCACGGTCCAGCAGCACGTCACGGCGATCCTCCACAAGACGGGCGTGCGCAACCGCCGGGAGCTCGTCGCCGTCCTGACCGCCGACCACCTGCCGACGCTCTCCCTGCCCCCGGGGGCGTAGCGGGGATCCGGGCGTAGCGGGGATCCGGGCGGGGCGTGTCGGTGCGGGGGTGTCAGCGCGGCCCTGCGGTCAGCGGGCGGACCAGACCGGACAGTCTGCCGCGTGGCGGGTCAGCACGAACACGGTCCCGCCGTCCGTGACCTGCCGCTCGCGCGAGACCGTGCAGCACACCGGCGCCGCCGCAGGCACCGCCCGGACGAGGACCGGAGGGGCCTCGTCCCGGTCCGGCAGCGCCGTGCGCGGCCACTCCGGCTCGACCACCGGCCGCCCGCGGCGGGGACGAGCCGGCCGACGGACGGCCTGCTCGATGGACACCCCGAGGGATCGGGCTCGTGCGTGAAGACGACGACGGTCGCGGCGTTCGGACATGGTGACACCCTGCCTCCTCCCACCCCTTCCACGCCAATGGCCCGCCGCCACGGCACCCGGACCGGCGCGCCCGTCGGTCCGGTCCCGGACTGCCCCCACTCCCCCGGACCGGTCGGCCGGGCGCCTCGGCACCGGGTGTCCGGCGGCGGGCGGGTGCCGGCCGACGGCCGGGGGGACGGCGGCCCGGGGTGGGGCGGGGGGGGGGGGGGCCGGGCCCGGGGCCCCCGCCCCCCCCCGGCGCATCCCGCCCGGACGCCTCGGACCGCTACTTGCCGCCCGCCCTGCGGGCCCTGCCGCGGAGGGTCAGCAGGGTGCCGAACCCCAGGGGGAACAGGAGGCCCCCCGCGAGGGCGGCGGCGGGGGTGGTGTCGGTGCCCGTGGCAGCGAGGGTGGCGGGCAGGCCGTCGGCGCTCACACGACCGTTCGTGTGCTCGGCCGGCTGGACGGAGGCCTGGTCGCCGCCGTCACCGGGCGTCCACGCGGCGTCGCCGTACCCGGGGTGTCCGGGGTGGTGTCCGTGGCCGCCGCCCGGGTGGTCGTCGTCGCAGTCGTCGTGACCGTGGCCGTGGTCGTGGTCCTCGCAGGGCCGGCACGACGGGACGGTCACGGTGTTGCTGGTGGCGGTCACGGGGGTGCCACCGGGGCCGCTGCCGGTGACGGTCGCCCGGTCGGTGATCCGGCCCGCCCTGAGGTCGTCGGTCGTGGTGGTGTACTCGGCGGTGCAGGTGGTGGAGGCGCCCGCGGCGAGGACCGCTACGGGACAGGTCACCTGCGGTGTGCCGGGGCCGATGTCGTCGACGTGCAGGTTCGTGACGGGCGCGGCGCCGGTGTTGGTGACCGTGAAGGTGTAGTGGATCGTCTGTCCGGCGGCGGAGAACGCGGTTTCCTGCGCCCGCTTCTCGACCTTCAGACCGGCGTAGGGCACGGTGACCGGATTGCTCGGGCCGGTCACCGTGCCACCGCCCGGCGCGGTGCCGGTGGCGGTCGCGGTGTTGACGACCTTCCGGTCGGCCACGTCGGCGTCGGTGGTGGTGTAGGTGGCGGTGCAGGTGGTCGAGGCGCCCGCGGCGAGGACCGTGACGGGACAGGTCACGGTCGGTGTGCCGGGCCCCTGGTCGGTGACGGCGACGTTCGTCAGCGGCTGGGAGCCGGTGTTCGTCACCACGTAGCTGTAGTGCAGGACCTGCCCGGGCCCGGTGAAGGCCGGCTCGCCGGCGGACTTCACGACGGTGACACCGCGGGTCGGGGCGTTGACCGGGACGGTGGTGGTGCAGCCGCCCGCGGTGGCGCAGGTGCCGCCCTGGCCGGTGGGGGTCGCGCTGTTCGTCAGCGCCCGGTCGCCGGTGTCCGGGGTGTTCACCGCGACCCGGTAGGTGACGGTCGCGGTGCCGCCGGGGCTGAGGACGCCGGTGTAGGTGAGGGTGCTGCCGGTCACGGAGGCGCTGCCGGTGGTCGCGGTGACGGAGCCGGGCACCAGGGTGGCGTCGTCCAGGACGGCGCCCAGGTCGTCGGTGAAGTCGGCGTTCGCGGGGACGGTGCCGGTGTTGGTGACGTTCACCGTGTACGTGATCGTGCCGCCCTCGTCGACCGGGCCCGAGGGGGAGGCACCCTTGGCGACGGTGTACGTGGGTGTGGCGCAGGTGCCGGAGTCCTGGGGGGCGGTGGCTCCGTAGAAGCCGGCACCGGTGGCGACGACGGCCGTCACCGGCAGCGGGTCCGTCGAGGCGGCGGTCGGGACGCTGTTGAGCCGGTTGATCGTCCCGTCGGAGGCGAACGCGTAGACGCTGCCGCCCGACTGCGCGGCGCCGAAGGTCTGCGGGGCGGTGCCGATCTGGGTGACGGTGTTGTCCGGGTGGATCCGGAACACCGGCGAGGGGTCACCGAACACGGCGCCGGCCGGGTTGCCGAAGGCGAGGATGTCGCCGTCGGCGAGGGTGAGGAAGTCGCCCGCCGACACGACCCCCGCGGGGAACGCGTAGGGGGCCAGCGTGCTGACACCGGTGGCCGGGTCGAGCAGGAAGATCTGGCCGGTGGTGAACGCCCCGACGATCAGCATGCCGTTCGCCGCGGCGGTCAGCCCGTTGACGGCCGTCACGGTCGCGAGCGGGCCGGTCACCGCCACGGTCGCGGTCTCGGCACCGGTCGCCGGGTCGATCGTGTAGAGCGACGGTTCGTCGGGGAAGCTGGCGCCGTAGAGCTTGGAGCCGTCGGGGCTGAACGCGATGTCGCCGTAGTCGCGGGCGAGCGGCGCGGTGAAGAGGACGGCGCCGGTGGAGTCGTACTCGATGAGCGTCCTGGTCGCTCCCCCGGTGTTCGCCCACAACGGCACGGGCGGGCAGTCCGCCCGCACCGCCCGGGGCTCCGCGGCCGACACCGGGTGAGCCGGGACGGGGACGCCCTGGGCGAGGACGGGCGTCGGACCGCTGACCGCCAGCACGAGACCCACGGCGGCGACGACGAGCGGGCGCCGCGGGGACGGACGGCTGTTCTGGACCATGGGAACGGATCACTTTCTCTCGGGCGGGGACGGGGTCCGTGCCGGCGGGGCGGGGCCGGGGGCCTCCTCGAGGTGGCGGGGCTGCGGCTCGTCCCTGTCGTCGAGGCGCGGGCGCGGCCGACCGGAACGGGTCCGCAGACGCGCTGACCTGGGGCCGCGTCAGGAGGAGCATCCCTCGCTCCTTTCGAACCGAGCACGGACGCGATCACATCGTGTGACCGAAGGTGATCGAATCAAAACATGGAGTGACGGTTCGAGCCAGCGGGTTGCCGCGGATCGCCGCTCCCCCGGGACCGCGCATCCGGTCGGGCGCCACCGCGGTCGAGCGGAAGCACGGACGGGCGGCACCACAGAGGGGCGGCACCACGGAGGGGCGGCACCGCGGTCGGACCGAGACACGGACGGGCGGAACCACAGGCGGCCACCGCTCCGGCCGCACCCCGTCCCGCGGCCGCCCGGCACCCGGAATCCCACGGGCCCGATTCCCCGCCCTCGTCGGGGAATGGAAAACGGAATAGTATTCCGCCTTTCCCGGGCCGCCGTTTCCGAAGCCCGTGCCTACAGTGAAATCAGCGGCCGGGAGAGCAAGGAAACGGCACCGCGGAAATTCCGGCGGAGCCCCGCATTCCCGTCGGAATTCCAGTCGATGGAACCCCGCCATGTTTCCTGGCCGAATCATCGCGAAATCGAAAGGCGGTACCCCATGAGCAGCGGGACCAAGACCGTGGACGGGTCGGCCGGAAGGAGCGGAGCCGGCGACCGTGACGTCCGGGAAGGCGGCGGCACGACGCTCGACGCCTCGATCGCCGGAATCCCGTGGGAGGCGGACTACCTGATGGGCCGCGGCGACGGTATCGACGCCGTCACCGGAAAGACCAAGAACACCGCCGTCGAGCCCTACACCGTGGACAAGCCCACGAGCCGGAGCAGCAATTCGTCGTTCCGGCTCGTCACGGACGACAGCACCCTCGAGAAGCAGGTCGACACGTCCGCGCGCGGCAAGTACAACATCCAGGGCGTCACCGTCACCGGCTCCACGGAATACCTGGCGACCGTCAAGTACTCCGCGAAGTCCACGACCCTGGTCGCGGAGTACGAGATGCAGCTCGACGACTACGACGCCGCGCCCGCCGGGGGCTACCGGCTCACCGAGGACGCCGAGCAGCGGATCCACGACCGGGACCGCTTCCGCGAGCAGTACGGCGACTACTTCGTCGCCGGCGGACGCCGTGGCGCACGCTTCGTGGCGACCTACGTCTGCGAGGCCGAGTCCGAGGAGGACATGACGGCCTTCAAGAATGCGATCGGCGCGTCCATGGACAAGGTGTTCGAGAGCAGCGGGGCGATCACGTTCTCGAAGGCCGCCGCCGACCATCACGTCACCACCACCTGCGCGGTCTTCGCCGAGGGGTACACGCCGGGCTGGGCGCCGCCGAGCGGTGCGCTGGACCCGAGCCAGATCGTGGCGGCCCTGGACGGGTTCAAGAACAACACCAGCGACGAGCACTACATCGAGGCGCTGCTGCGGCACTACAGCTACATCGACCCCGACTACCCGCTGACGGTCGACGTGCCCCCGGACGTGTTCGACGAACTCCGGCAGCTGTACGCGCTGTACTGGGACGTCAGTTCCCGCTACCTGTCGGCTCCGGCGCCGCTCCTCAAGGACCGGTACCACCGGCTGGAGTCGGGCATCACCTCCCACCAGGGCGAGCTGGCCACCGACGAGACCGAGCGACGCCAGTACCTCACGGACGCCAAGGTCCTGGACTTCTTCCTGGACGTCCGGGAGGCGGCCGCCACCGAGCCCGGCAAGGACCGTCACCAGAACGCCGGCAACGGCCTCGGCACGTGGAACTACGGCTACCAGAGCGCCCCGGCGGACCTCGGCCTGACCGTGCACACCTGGGACGACAGCTACCACCAGGGCTCCGGGATCGGTCACCGGAGCCACACCTTCACCTTCGACTCCCGCGGCGCGTACGTGGTAATCGGGTGGGAGGTCGTCGCCCACTGGACCGACGGCTCCGACGGGTTCTGGGCCAAGGAGGTCGACACCGTCCTGCTCGACACCGTGGCCGCCGTGTACGTCGAAGGCAAGTACGACCGCGGTACCAACTGGAGTGTCCACGTCGCCTACGTGGACGCCTCGACGGTCAGGGGCGCGTAACCGGACCGCCCGGCACGACACGACCCGTGCGACGGACAGGCCGGGCCCGGCGCCGCCGACAACGGCCCGCGGCCGGCCTGTCCGGCCCCTCCCTCCCGACTCCGATCCGACCCCCACCGGCCCACCGCCCCCCAGCACCGGCTTCCGCCGACCCCCACCCCGACGAAACGGAGACACCACCATGGCGATGACAGTCATGACCCACGACGCCGCACCGAACGCCGACGAGAGGGCCGCGGCCCTGGCCGTCGCGCCCGACATCCCCGACACGGCCGAGCGACGCTTCGTCGTCCTGCGGCGGCCGAGCGGCGGGAGCGGGGGCGCCACCTCGGACATCGTCGTCTACAAGAACATCGCCGCCCACGACATCGGCCCCGCGGGCCCCGACGGCATCCCGGTGCTCGCGTCGAAATGGGTACGGGACCCGGACGCCGAGCAGTTGGGCACCCTCGACGTCTACACTCCGGAACGGCAGAGCACCCAGAGCGTCATCGACGGAATCCAGAGAAAGACCCGCCAGGCGGCCGGCGTGTGCGTCAACTCGCGCCACCTGGACGACCGTTCCTTCGCGGCGCTGCAGGCCGCCTGCGCGGCGCAGCCCTGGGCGCAGCAGTTCGTCGTCCTCGTCCGCGACCGCGCCACGACCGGCCCCGTCTACGGCGCCAGGCCCCCGTACTGGCGCCGGTAGGTCCCGGCACCGACCGGGCACCGGGCACCAGGTGCCGGGCGGGCGGACCGGTCGTTCCGCGGTCAGGAAGCGCCGGTCCGCCCGCCGGTCCGAGCCTCCGTCCCGCGCCCGGACGCGCCGGACGCACCGCCCGCGCCGTCCTTGCCGCGCCGGTGCCGGGGCAGCACCAGATCGGACGGTGCCCCGTCGACACTGACCGCCTCGATCCACTGCCGTGCCCAGTGCGCCTGCTGATGCTCCACCGGCATGGCGGCGTAACCCTGTTCGATCTCGTGCCGCGCCCGGGCCGGGCGGCCCTGGGCGAGCATCGCGACGCCGCGCTGGAGGGCCAGCCATCCCGGGGTGTACCAGTAGGCACCCTCCGGCACGTCGGCGTGGTCGACGCCCTCGGCCAGCCGGTCGGCCTCCAGCAGCAACCGGTCGGCCGCCCTGGCCTCCCCCGCGTGGGCGAGTGCCCGCGCGTGCTGTCCGGTGTCGTAGGCCCGCAGCACCGGGTGGGTGCGGGTGTCGTGACGGGACGCGGCGAACATGCAGGCCGCGGCGGCAGGGTTCCCCCACACCAGCTCCAGGACGCCCCGGTAGCTCATGGTGCGCTCCAGGCGCTCGGGATCCTGCGACTCGTAGGCGCAGGCCACCGCCCGGTCGAGCAGCTGCGCCGCTGCTTCGTGGCGCCCGGCCAGGACGTGGCACCAGCCGAGGTAGGTGACGCCCATGGCGGCCACCCCGATCGCCGCGGCCCGCAGGGCGTACGGCGCGTCGTAGGCCGTCCGGAGGGACATCTCGGCCCGCGCGGCGACCATGGGCATGACGCCCGCCGAGGAGGTCGCGTCCTCCAGCACCCGCAGCCGCAGGAGGCCCGACTCCATGTCGAGGACCGTCTGCCGGTCCACCAGCCCCGGCCTGCGGGCCTGGAACTCCGCCCGGTCCGCGTCGGCCGGGAGCAGACCCGCCAGTGCGCCACCGGCACCGACCGCCTCGTCGAGCAGGCGGGCCAGGGCCGGATCCGGCGTCCGGGCACCCGACTCGAAGCGGCTGATCGTCGGCTGGGACACGAACACCGTCGCCGCCAGGGCCGGCTGGGAGATGCCCGCGCGGCGGCGCAGCAGCCGCAGGGTCCGCCCGAAAGAGGTCATGCCCAACCCCTCGATGGTTCGTACGCGTGTCGAGCGAGGGGAGTCTACTCCCGTCCGCCCCCCTTACGACTGTCCGTCAGGGTCGCGCCGCGCCCCGGGACCTCGACGGCGCCCACGGTCCGCTCGTGGGCGCCGGTGACGCGGCGTGGTCACCGGCGGGCCGCGGTGGCGAGTCGGGCGAGGTCGACCTCGACGCGGGTGTCGTGCTTGTCGGCCAGCCAGCGGTCGATGTCCAGGAGCCACCACCGGCGCACGTGCACCACGTAGAAGCGGCGCGGCCCGTCACCGGTGAACTCCGGCTCCGGGAGGAGCCAGGCCGCGCGGACCTCCGGGTCGGGATGGTTCAGCTCGTAGTACACCTGTCGGTGCCACGGGACCTCGGCGGCCGGCACCGCCTCGCAGCGGCCGGTGAACTGGGCGCCGTCCAGTCCGAATCCGGGGGTGCCGAGCAGGTGGACCGAGCCGGCGATGTCGGGCCGCGCGTCGATGTTGCGGGAGTGGCGGGACCGGTGGAGGGAGTAGTAGAGGAGACGGAGCGGATCGCGGAGGGCGACGAAGTTCACGGTGGAGGCCCAGGGACCGTCCTCGCCGACGGTGGCGAGGGTGGCGAAGCGTCCGTGGTCCAGCAGGTGCGTACTGCGGGCGACGTGGTCGGCGTACTCGGAACCGGTGGTCACGGTGCTCACGGCGGTCACCGGCTCGGCGGGGTGGGGTCGCTGCCCATCGCCACCGGCGGGTCGTTGAGCAGGGCGGCCTCGGCGAGCCGCCACCAGTGGCTCTGCTCGGTGCGGCGCTGCTCCCAGGCGCGGTCGCGGCCGCGGGCGGAGACCTGTCGGCGGTAGGTGCCCCAGGCTGCCTCGTCGGCGAAGGTGACGAGGTGTTCGAGGGCGTGCACATGGGTGCCGACGGTCCGCACGTACCAGCGGGTGGCCAGCACGGTGTCGAGTCCTTCGTAGAACCACTTCTCGCGTTCGGCGGCCCAGGCCCAGAACCCGGCCGGGTCCGCCTCGGCGGCCTCCGTCAGCTCGAGCCGGTAGTGGAGGTGGAGCATGGTCGTTTCCTTCCCTCGATCGGGATCCTCGGGTCGGGGTTGTCGGGTCGGGGTTCCCGGATCAGGGTTCCCGGATCAGGGTTGTCGGATCAGGGCTCTCGGGTCGGGGTTCCCGGGTCAGGGCAGCGGTGAGTCCCAGCAGGCCCACTCCGGCCCCATGGCCAGGGGGTGGGTCCGGGCCAGCTCCCGCCAGCGCCCGGCGGCGGCGATGTTGTGCTCGCGCTGACGGGCGGGGGTGCAGACGGCACCGTGCACCGGGAGGACCACGGCGGCGAGCGGGGTGAGGCGGGCACCGCGGCGCACCTTGACGTCCCACGCGGAGATCGCCGTCCGGTAGCGCCGGAAGCCGCACTCCGCGGCGTAGTCGAGCGGTGCGTGGTAGGTCAGCAGGAAGTACTCGTTCGTGGGCGCGGTCCGCGCGTAGTCGTAGCCGAAGTAGCGGGCGTACAGCCGGTCCCCGTGCTCGTAGCAGACGGTGGCGGCCACCAGCTCGGTCCCGCGCAGGCCCAGGAACGCCACGGCGTCGTCGAGCAGACCGGTGGCGCGCTGGGCGTTCAGGGCGTCGAGCACCACCTGCGGCCCTCCGGAACCGCCGTGCCGGGCACGGTTCTGGGCGATCAGGTACGCGATGCGGGCGACGATGTCCTCGGTCGGCCGGACGGTCTTGATGACCGTTCCGGTGCGCTGGAAGGCGCGCATCTCGCTCCTGCGCCGGGTGCGGCTGTGCTGGTCGGCGCGGGCCGTCAGCTCTCCGGCGCCGCCGGGCGGTACGGGCAGGTACGTGTCGGCCGAGTGCAGCAGGGCGCGGGCGCGCGGGTGGGCGGCCGCCAGCTCCAGGGCGTCGGCGCCGGCGAGGTAGGGCATCACGACTCCGTCGGCGCCCCGGTCGGCGGCGAGGTCCAGCGCGCGGTTGAGGAGTGCCCTCAGGACAGGGCGCCGCTGCGGTCCGCGGACGCACACCAGTTCGTTGCAGACCGCGCGCCGGGTGCCGAGCCAGAGGTGCTCGCCGCGGCCGGCGACCGTACCCGGCGGAATTTCGGGCAGGATGCCGGACAGGGAGAACATCGCGTCCTCGCCGCCCTCGCCGGGCCAGGTCGGCAGCACGCCGAGCAGGTCGCCGGAGACGGAGGCCGTGACGACCGGATCCGCGCCGGAGGCCAGGTGGGTGGAACGCACCCAACGGTGGCTGCCGTAGAAGTTGTCGGCCCCGACCAGGCGGTCCCAGGCGGCGGAGTCGATGCCGTGGGCGTCGGGGAGGACCCGGGTGGCGATCGCCCCCGCGGTCGACGTGCGGAGCGCGTTCACGGGGTGGACGGGGGAGGAACGGACGTGTCGCGGGCGGCCGTACCGGGGGTGGACGGGCCCTTGACGCACGTGATCAGCGAGGCGTGCGGCGAGCGCAGGTACGGCTCCCAGAAGCTCGCGCCGTGCTCGCGCATCCCCTGGTCCGAGACCCGGAACGGGGGCCAGCCGATGTCGGTGAAGCCCACCTCGGTCAGCGCGCGCTCGAGCGCCCGGCGGCTCCAGTACCGGGCCGTGATCGTCTCCTGGTAGGGCCCGAACTCCAGCTCCAGGGTCACCTTCGAGGCGTCGAACCGCGGCTCGGCGTCGAACAGTCGAAGCCCGTAACGCCGGTAGTACTCGCGCCCGCCGTCGTAGTCGGGGTTGACCGGCAGGGTGACGAACCGGCCGCCGGGCTTCAGCGCCCGCGCCGCCAGGCCGCACAACTCCACCAGTTCCGCGTACTGTTCGGCGTAGGGCAGGACGTAGACGCCGAGCGCGGCGTCGAAGGTCCCCTCGAGGGCGGACGGCAGGGTGCGGACGTACTCGATGCCCCGCCGGTCCGCGGGTTCCTGTGCTCTCGCGTAGGAGAGCATGCCTTCCGAGACGTCCTGACCCATCACCAGGTCCGCCCCCTGCGCCTTCAGCAGGCGCGAATAGAGGCCGGTACCGCACCCGATGTCCAGAACGCGTTCACCTCGGACGCGGCCCAGGGCCGCCAGTACGCTGTGGGATTCCAGGTCCTTCCGCCACGGCAGGGCGAACATGTCCTCGTACATCTGCGCCAGGCCGTCGAATTGACTGCTCATGTCGCCTCATTTGATTCTTGGTCCGTGCTGTCGGTCGGGCATGCCGCGGCAGGGCCGAGGGGCAGGGTCTCCCTGACCTGGTCCGTTCCGCGCGCATGGGGGCCGCCACGAAGTGACGGGCATGGGAACGATCTGCGGAGGAGAGTCCGTGGGCGGGGCTCGATCCGTCACCGCCGGACGACTGCGACTCTCGCGCTAGAGGTTATTCCCGGGCAGCCGGATATGGCCAGACCCGCGACCCGGATATTCCAATTCATACAATAGGCTTGTAATTTCCCACGAGGTCGATCCCGGCACGCCCGCCACACCGGCACTGCCGTGTCCCCGCCGTCCCCGCCGTCCCCCTACTGCGGGCCGATCCGGGTTCCGCCGTCCAGTACGCCCCCCACCTGGACGCTGCCCCTGGCCGGGCGTTCCACGGCCAGGGTGTGGTCCGGTACCGGCCGGTCGACCGACCAGTCCGGGCCCTTGGCGGTGAGCCGGGCGACCCGCCGGCTGCCCGCCGCCAACAGGAACTCGGTGCCCTGCGGGGAACGCCACCAGGTCCAGCCCATGGTGTCCTGCTGGAACCGGCTGCACGACCGGCCCGGACCGCCGCCGGTACGCTGCGGCCCCGGGGCGGCGGGCAGCAGTACGGCGGTGGCGGCGCTGCCCTCGCCCGTCCAGCGGTCGGCGCGCAGGCAGACCCAGGACGCCGAGCCCGCGTTCTGCGGCAGCGGCTGCACCGCGAACGCCCACAGGTTGAGCTGCTTGACACCGGGCGTGCCGTCCGGGGCCGCGCAGCCCGCCCGGGCCCAGGCCTGCAGCGCGTCCGGGCCGGTCGCCTCGCGCGGCGCGCGCGCCGGCTGGCTCCGGTCCGGGGGCGGCGTGTAGGTGAGGTGGGCGGGGACGAGCCCGCCGAGGTCGGCCAGCAGGAAGGCGTGCTTCTCTGCGATGAGGGAGGAGGAGCGGAGCTGGAGCACGGTGGCTCCCCGGCAGTCCGTCGGCGCGCCGCCCGGTGCCGCCGGGGTGAGGCCCCCGGGATGCTCGAGGGGGCGGGCGGCGGTGTCGGGCCGGTCGATCCGGCGGGTCTCGGCGGTTTCCACCCAGGGGGCCAGCAGGTAGCGCACGGAGTCGCCCTGACGGTGCAGCACCACCGCTCCGGCCGTCGTCACGTCCGAGTCGTCGGCGCGGGCGAGGTCGAGGCCGCCGCCGGGCCCGTCGGTGTAGCGGGCCAGCCGCTGCCCGTCGTACAGCAGGACCACGGCGGCGCCGTCCACCGTGCCGGCGTAGAGCAGCCGGGGCGCGGCGAGCGGCGGCGCGGTGTCGGTGCCCGGTTCGGCGCGGGTCCGCGGGCCGGGGCGCTCCCAGGCGGTCAGCGCGCGGCCGAGCAGCGCGGCGTCGTCGGTGCGGTCGCCGCGGGCCGGCCAGGCGGTGAAGTCGACCCGCGCCGTGTGCTGCCAGAGGTCGGCGGGCGCCCGGACCAGTCCCGCCGGAGCGGCCCCGGCGTCGACCGGTGGTGGAGGCGCCGGCCTGGTGGTGGTGGAGGAGGAGGTCGTCGCGGTCGGGCCGGTGTCGGCGAGCGCGACGGCCGCGGCGGTCAGGCCCAGCGCACCGGCCAGCAACCCGGCGGTCAGCGCCCGGCGGCGACGCAGCAGATCGGTGGGCTGGACCCGGACGGCGCACGGGTCGAAGGCGGACAGGTCGACGGCGGACAGGTCGAAGACCGACAGGTCCGCCGCCGTCCCCGCGCCGGCACCGGCCGCCGCGTCGAGCGCCCGTTGGACCTGCTCGACCCCGGCGTGCCGCAGGACCTCGGCGGCCTCCGCGACGGAGAGGTCCTCCAGGGCGCGGAGCGCGAACGCGGCCCGGGCCGGCGCGTCGAGCGCCGCGAGCGCCTGCTCCAGCGCGGTGTCCTGCTCACCACCGTGCGGGGTGAACAGCCGCAGGCCCCAGACCCGGGGCGCCAGCGGCAGGCGGGCGGGGCGGGGGCGCAGCACGTCGCGCAGCACCCGCAGGCGCAGTGCGGCGTACACGGGGTCCTCGTCGCCCGGAGCCGGGTCGGCCCGGCGCGTCCAGCGGGAGGGCAGGGCGCGCTGGGCGGCCGCGTGGGCGGCGATGACGCGGCTGTGCCGGTCCCGGTCCGCGGGCAGCACCAGGTACGCGAGCCGGACCAGCCTGCGGTAGTGGCGCACCAGGGCCGCCTCGGCCTGGAGCAGCGGGCGGGCGGCGGCCCCCCGGGCGGGCGCCGCCAGGTCCATCGTCCGTCCTGCCAACGGGCCCTCCCCGGATTCGTCGGTGCTGTCGTGGCGGACGGTCCAACGAGTCGATCATGTGATGGTTGCGCCGTCCGGGGGGTCGGCACCGGTCCGGGCCGGCGCCTGCCCGGGGCGCCCGCCCGACCGCTCCCCGAATTCGGGGGAGGCAGCGCTTTCAGGGGAGGTAGCGCTCCAGGGCCCGCGCGCCCTCCTTCTCGATCAGCAGCCGCGCCCGCTCCAGGCGCTCGGGAGTCGGCTCACGGCCACTGGCCATCACCAGGTCCTCCGCGTCGAACGGCCGCTCCGAACCCGTGAACAGCTGGACCGACCGCTGGGTCCCCTGCTCCGGACCGGATCCCGGGTCTCCATCCATCGCACACCTCCTGGACAACTCGCTCGAACCTCCATCCTGGTCCTCCCCCGCCCGTACCGCACCCCGACGGGCGCCTTCGACCGGGACGGCGGCGCGTTCCGGGGGAGGTCGGAGGAGGAGATCGGGAACGGCGCTGCCGCTTCGTGCTCCCCGTGCCTTGCCGGTCCTGCGGACCCGGGGCCGCCCTCCCGGAGGACTTCGGGAGGGCACCGGAGCGACCTGACGGGACGACAACTCGCCCTGCCCGGAACCGATCCGGGCCGTGGGCACGGAGCCACGGGCGGGCGCGACGTCCGGCAGTCGTCAATGCGCCGTTGTGCCTGAAGACGAGCGCGAAGTGCTCCGGTTCGGCGGGGGCGGCGGCGTGGTCGATCTCTGTTGACTGTCCCCACGCCGCGAGTTGCACACGGACGATCGAAGCCCGGAAACCGTAGTCACCAGGGGGAACCGGCAAGTATGAGCACGATCACGAAACGGTCGCGGGGGTAGCGGCTGTCATGACCGGAACAATGAAGGACGGCCGCGCGGCCGGGCCCGACCTCGTCGGCATCGGCATCGGGCCCGCCAATCTGGGGCTGTCCGCCCTCCTCGATCCCCAACCCGCCCTCACCGCAAGGTTCTTCGAACGAAGGAGCCGCTTCGCCTGGCACGACGGGGCGATGCTCCCGGCGGCGGCCCTCCAGGTGCCTCCGCTGAAGGACCTGGTCACCCTCGTCGATCCGACCTCCCGCTTCTCCTTCCTCAACTTCCTCGCCGAACAGGGCCGCCTCTACCGGCACTTGATCGCCTCGCGGAGCGGAACACCGCGCGAGGAGTTCGAGCAGTACTACCGCTGGGCCGCCGACCTGATGCCCCAGCTCACCTTCGGCACCGAGATCACCGAAGTCCGCGCCGAGGAGAACGGGTTCAGCGTCCACGACGCCACCGGCGCCGTCACGAGGACCCGCAACCTCGTCCTCGGCAGCGGCCGCCGGCCGCACGTGCCGCGCTGCGTCACCGCCCGCGGGGCGCGCGTCCTGCACGCCGCCGAGATCATGCACCGGCGCCCCGAGACCCTCGGCAAGCGTGTGGCCGTCATCGGCGGAGGCCAGTCCGGCGCCGAGATCGTGCACTGGCTCCTCGGCGACAAGGACGTGCTGCCCTCCTTCCTCGTGTGGTCGACCCGGCGCGACGGCTTCCTGCCGCTGGACGACTCCGCCTTCAGCAACGAGTGGTACTTCCCCGGCTACGTACGGCACTTCACGCGCCTTTCCGCGAAACGCCGCGCCGACCTGCTGCGCACGCAGCGCCTGACGAGCGACGGCGTGTCGGCGGACCTCCTCGACGCGATCCACGCGCAGCTCTACCGCCTCGACGCCCTGCGGCCCGGACAGTGCGCCTACCGCCTGAGCCCGGGGCAGGAGCTGCTCGCCGTCGACGGCGGGGCCGACGACGCACCGATCGACGTCGTCACCCGGGACATCGACACCGACAGCGTCCACCGCGAACACGTGGACGTCGTCGTCCTGGCGACCGGGTACCGCAACCACACCCCCGCCTACCTGGAGCCCCTGCGCGAGCTGATCCCGCTCGACGAGGACGGCGCCTTCCGCGTCCGGGCGGACTACTCCGTCCAGCTCGACGGCCCGCCCGGCTGCCGGATCTTCGTCCAGGGCGCCGCCGGCCACACCCACGGCGTGGCCGACGCCAACCTCAGCCTGATGGCCTGGCGCAACGCCGTGATCGCGAACGCCGTCGCCGGGCGCGCCCTCTACCGCACGGACCGGGACAGCAGCACCGTCGCCTGGTCCCCCGCGCCGGCCCCGCACACCACCAGCCCCCAGGAGAGGACCGCCCGTGTCTGACGTACCCGCCCACCCCGGCGGCCCCGTGGGCTGCCTCGCGCCGGTCCCCGGGCCGGACGGTATCGTGCTGCGCGAGCACGATCTGACCGGCATCCCGGCCCCGTTCTCCTCCTCGGTGTTCGTCCTGCCGCCCGGCGCCGTGACCGACCCCGACGTCCACGACGTGCTGGAGACCTGGTTCGTCGCGGCCGGCCAGGGACACGTGGAGTACGGCGGAGCCACCCGTCCGGTGGCCACCGGCGACTGCTTCCACTTCGCCGGACGGCGCCCGCACCGCGTGCGCAACACCGGAACCACCGCGCTGACCGTCTTCTCCGTGTGGTGGTCGGCGTGAACACCGTCCTGGTCCTGGGCGGGGCCGCACCCGCCGACGCCGGGCACGGCCGCGACCTGAGCCTGCGCGCGCTGACGCAGTTCAAGGCCCGCGGCAGCCGCGTCGTCGTCACCGACACCGCCGCCGCCCTCGCCGCCGCCCCCGAGTACGCCGCGCTCGCGGACGAGACCCACGTCCTCGACCACACCGACCCCGCGGCCTGCGTGCGGTGGGCGCTGGCCCGACGGGCGCACCACCCGGTGGACGCGGTGACGGGCTTCCGCGAGTACTCCGTGGTCGCGGTCGCGGAGGTGGCCGCCGCACTCCGGCTGTCCGGCAACCGGCCCGAACTCGTCCGCACCGTACGCACCAAGGACCTGTGCCGGCGCGCGCTGCGCGACCTCGGCTTCCGCCAGCCCGCCACCGCCCTGTGCTCGACCCCGCAGGACGTCGCGGACTTCCTCGCCCGCCACGGCGGCCCCGTGGTGGTCAAGCCGCGCGACGCGGCGGGCAGCGAGGGCGTCGTACGGGTGGACGCGCCGGACGGGGCGGCCCGGGCCTTCGAGCGGGCGCGGGCCGGCGCGGGCCCCGGCCCGGTGCTCGTCGAGGAGTTCGTGACCGGCCCCGAGTACAGCGTGGAGGGCCTCTTCACCGGTGGCATCCCCCACGCGCTGGCCGTCACTCGCAAGATCCTCGCCCCCGGCACCTTCGTCGAGGCCGGACACGTCACACCCGTCGAACTCCCCGACGGACGCCACCGGGACATCGCCCTCGAGGCCACCCGGGCCCTGGAGGCACTCGGGCTGAGGTACGGGATCTTCCACGTCGAATGCTGGCTCACCGCCGAGGGCCCGGTCCTCGGCGAGGTGCACGTGCGGCCGGGCGGGGACTGGCTCCACGCGATGGTCGAGTGGTCCCACCCCGGGTTCGAGCTCCTCGGCGGCCTCCACGACGACCTGCTCGGACTCCCGGTCACGCTGCCCACCCGCCCGGCACGCGGCGCGGCCGTCCGCTTCGTCCTGCCCGAGGCAGGTCTCGTCACCGCCGTGGAGGGCTGGGACGCGCTCTCGGCCGACCAGCGGCTCATCCACGCCGAGCTGGCGGTGACGCCCGGGGACGTCGTCGCTCCCCCGCGGTCCTCCGCCGACCGGGCCGGAACCGTCTGCCTGGGCGCCGACAGCGCCCGGGCCGCGGCGGACGGCGTCGAGGCGCTGCTCGCGGGCCTGAAGGTGCACACCGCCCCCCGGCGGGCGGACGGGGACGAAGCGGACCGGTACGACGCCGCCCCGCACGACACCGCCCCGCACGACGCCGCCCGCACCGCGGACGCCCCCGACCACAAGGACCCCCGATGACCAGCACACCGCCCGCCGCCAGCATGGCGCAGATCGCCGAGGAATGGGACTCCTACCAGGAGGTCCCCGCCATCGACGAGGCCTACGCCGAAGCCCTCGGCGACCAGTTCGCGGGCCAGTTCAGCGGCGCCACCCCGCGCTACCTGGAAGACCTGGCCGCCCGCCTCGGCTGGAACCCGCACACGCGGGTCCTGGACGCCGGCTGCGGTACCGGCGGCCTCACCGCCGCGCTCTCCGCCCGCACCGGCTGCACGGCGGTGGGCCTGGACGCCAGCCCGGCCGCGGTACGCGTCGCACGCACCCGCCTGGCGGACCGCCCGGAGGCCGACCGCGTCACCTACGCCGTCGGCGACATGGGAGACCCGGCCCTTCCGCCCGGCTCCTTCGACGCCGTGCTCGCGATCGGCTCCGGGTACTGGTCCGACCCCGCCACCACCGTCGGGCACTGGCGGACCCTGCTGCGCGGCGAGCGGCCCGCGGTGGTCGTCGTGATCAGCCGCATCCTGCGCCCCCAGACCCCGTACGACGTCGAACTGACGTTGCAGGAAGGGCTGTTCGCGCCGCACCCGGACTGGGAGGCGGCACTGCGCGCGGCCGGCTTCGAGATCGAGGTGCGGGACCTCACCGAACCGGACGCCCAGTGCGTGGAGCGCCTGTACGCGGCGCTCGCCAGCCGACTGCCCGCGCTGCGCGCTCAGCTGGGCGACGCACCCGGCGAACGGTACCTGGCCGAGGTGCAGGTGCTGCGGGACGAGCACCGGGCGGGCCGGATGCGGCGTACGGAGATCGTGGCGAGGCTCGGCGGACAGCCATGACACCCCCCGGGCCCGCAGCACCCGCCCGCGCGAGCGGCGAGGCGGCGGACCTGGCGGTCGTCGGCGCGGGGATCGTCGGCGCGGCCATCGCCTTCGGCGCACTCACCGACCGCCCCGGCAGCCGGATCCTCGTGCTGGACCAGGGGGCGAGGAACACCGCCACCGAGCGGTCGCTTGGCGTGCTCGCCCCCTGGGCCGCCACACCGGGCCAGCGGGCCCTGCTGGAGCGCGGCACCGCCAGGTTCCACGACCCGCGCCTGCACGCGCTCGTCCGCCCGCACCTGCGCCGCGTGCCCGTCCTCGTGGTCGCCGGCGCCCCCACCCTGGAACGGCTCGCCCGATGCACGGTGGGGGCCACCATGGGACCCGCCTCCCCCGGGACGGTGCGGGCCGCCCGGGACGCCTGCGGCGAACTGCTCCTGCGACCCGGCGACGGCCTCGCGACCGTCCACGGCGGCATCGCGGTCATCGACACCGCCGCCGCGGCCGCCGCCCTGATCGGCGCGGTCGTCGACGCGGGCGGCCACCTGCGCACCGGCGCCGGCGCCCGCGTGACACGGATCGACACCGCGCGTCCCGGCCCGCAACGGCTGCTGCTGTCCGACGGATCGAGCGTCACCGCGCGCAGGTCCGCACTGGCGACCGGCCCGTGGCCCAGTCCGACGATCGGGTCCGGGACGCGGACCGACCGGGGCGAGCAGACCCCGTGGCGCACCAAGCGGATGGCGGCGCTGCGCATCGACCGGGAGCTGCCCGCCGGCGCGCCGATGGTCTGCTTCCCCGACGACGACCTGTTCCTCCTGCCCGCCCCCGGCGGTAGCGGCGGGGCTTCCGGGCGCGCCCCCGCAGCGGGTGGAGCGTGGGTGAGCTTCCGCAGCGAGCAGTGGGACGTCACGGCCGACGGCGGCCCCGACACCTTCGGCCCGCACACCCTCGACGAGGGGCTCGCCGTCCTGGGCCGCCGGCTGCCGGGGCTGCTGGCGGCGGCGCGTGCGGGACGGGCGGGCGTCGACGGCTACACCCCCGACCGCACGCCGCTCACCGACCTCCCGGCCCCGGGCGTCGCACGGGCCTCGGCCGCGTCCGGCGCCGGTGCCCGCCTGTGCTGGGGCATCGCGGACCGGGTGCTCGAACTCCTCGCCCCGTGAACGACGCCGTGAACGACACCGTGAACGACGCGGAGCCCCGCCCCCGCCTCCTCCCCTTCCGCCCGCACCTCCGCCCCTTCCGCCCGACCGACGTACGGACCGCGCATGACCGATCACCTGATTCTGGCCGCCCTGCCCACCCCCAACGGTGAACTCCACCTCGGACACCTCGGCGGCCCCTTCCTGGCCGCCGACGCGCTCGCCCGCCACCTGCGTGCGGAGGGCCACCGCGTCACCACCGTCTCGGCCACCGACGGCCGGGAGTCCTACGTCCTGGACGCCGCCCGCCGCGAGGGCCGCACCCCCGAGGCCACCGCCCGCGACTACCACGCCCGCATCGAGGCGGCACTGACCGCGACCCACTGCCGGCCCGACGTCCTCCTCGACGTCCACGACGAAACGGCGGAGGCGGACCACCGCGGCTGGCACCACACCCTCGCCGAACGCCTCTCCGAACGCGGCCGGATCGAGGTCCACCGCGAACGCCTGCTGTCCGACGCCGGCACGGGTGAGGAACTCGTCGCCTGCTGGCTCGCCGGACGCTGTCCCGCATGCGGGGAGGAGGTGGCCGGATACACCTGCGAGGCGTGCGGCATGTGGTTCCAGCCCGCCGACGTGCGCGAACCCCGCCCCCGCCACCCGCGCGAGCGCGTCACCGCGACCGACACCGCCTCGGCGTTCCTGCGCCTGGACCCAGCGGCCCTCCTCGACATGGCGCGCGAACGGCGCGTCCCCGGCGACTACCTGGACCTCGTTCGCGGCTACCTCGAACTCAACGGACCCCGCTGGCGGCTGTCGCACCCGCTCGGCTGGGGCGTCCCCTGGACCACCCCCGCTCCCCTGGCCCCCCGGCAGGTCCACTCGACCTACGCCCTCGGCACCACCGCGCTGTTCCTGCTGGCCGGCCGGGAGCACGCCCGGGCGCACGGTCTGCCCGACAACCCCCTGCTCGCGGGCGGGCCGCACCGGCCGCGCTTCACCCTGTGCTTCGGCATGGACGGAGCGCTCCCCCTGCTGATGCAACTCGCCGTCCAGGAAGCCACCGGGCTGCCGTGCGCCCCGGACGAGTACCGCTTCAACCGGTTCATGACCCTCGACGGGCAGAAGTTCTCCACCAGCCGCAACCACGTCGTCCGGGTGCTGGACTACGTGGCGGCCGGGCTGGACACCGACGCGCTCCGCTTCCACCTCGCCCGGCTCAGCCCCGGGGAGAAGCCCACCGACTTCTCCCCGGAGTCCTTCGCCGACGACATCACGCAGACCCTGGCCGGACGGCTCTCACGACTGCTCGACGTGTGCGAGGCCGGCACCCCGGCCCCGCACACCCGCGCCGCGAGCGCCCCGGCCTGCGTCCATCGCCTCTTCGAGGACACCGCGGCCCGGCACCGCGAGGCGCTGCGCACCGGTGACCTCGCCCAGGCCGCCGCCGCGGTGGACGACTGGCTGGCCCTGGCCCCCGACGCCGTCGAGGCGACGGGCGCCACCCGCGTCCTCGCCGTCCTGGCGGCCCTCGCCGCCCCCCTCATGCCCCGCTGGGCCGGCCTGGTCCAGGAGCGACTGCGGCTGCCCGACACACCGTCACTCGCGGCGGCCGGCCGGCTGCTGTCCTCGGACACGCTCCACCTCCCCGCCCCCGCCCCCGGTTCGCTGCCCCGCTTCGCTCCCGTCGACGCGGCCGAGGTCCGGGCGCTGACCCGCCGCACCGCCTGACCGCTCCCCGTCCCGCCCACGCCCCGTCCCACCCACGTGCCGTGCCGCCCACGCCCACGCCCACCAGACCCGCCCGGAGTACGCATGCCGTCCGTCCTGTTCGTCAACACCCGCAGGTCCCCCCTGGAGGTCAACGCCACCGCCCTGGCCGCCCACCGACTCGGGTTCGAGGTCCTCGTCCTGGCGGACCGTCAGCCGCCGTTCGCCGGTGAACTCGTCGCCGAGACCCGCATCGTGGACACCTTCGACACCGCCGCCGCACGCGAGGCCGCGCTCGAGCTGGTGCGGCGCCACGACGTCCGGGGCGTCCTCACCTGGGGCGACCGCGACGTCGAATTCGTCGCCGGACTCACCACTGAACTCGGCCTGCCCGGCCTTCCGCCCGCGGCCGCCCGCACCGTACGGAACAAGTTCCTCACCCGCGAGGCCCTCGCCGCCGCCGGCCGCCCGGACCTCATGCCCCGCTACGCGCTCGTCCACGACGAGGAGTCCCTGGGCCGCGCCGCGGCCCACGTCGGCTACCCCGCCGTCCTCAAACCCACCGGCGCCTCCGGCAGCCGCGGCATCCACCGCGTCCACGGACCGGACGACCTGGCCACCGAGTACGGGCTGCTGCGGAGCTTCACCCGTCCGGAGCGCGACCCGATCTTCCGGGCCAGGCCCGGCGAGCTCATCTACGAGGAGTTGCTCGGCGGGACGGAGCACAGCGTCGAGGGGCTCGTCGTCGGCGACGAGATCCGCATCGTCGGCATCACCGACAAGTGGGTCGCGGCCCCCTACTCCGTCGAATACCTGCAGATCCATCCGACAGCCCTCGACCGGGGACAGCAGGACGCCGTCGAGGAACTGGCCGCGCGGACCGTACGCGCCGCCGGGATGCGCGACTGCGCCTTCCACCTGGAGTGCCGGCTGCTGCCCGACGGAACCGCCCGGCTCCTGGAGATCGCGGGCCGGATCGGCGGCGGCTACATCACGTCCCACCTGATCCCCCTCGCCACCGGGATCGACTTCTACGCCGCCGCGATCGCCGTCGCCACGGGCAACGCGCCCGACCTCGAGCGGCGCGGCACCCTCCACGCGGGCTCCCGCCAGCTCATCAGCCCCCGTGCCGGCACCTTCACCGGCTTCACCGGGCTCAACACCGTCCTCGAGCTGCCCGGAGTCGAGCACGTGGCCCTCGACCAGGCCGTCGGCACCCGCGTGGCGCTGCCGCCCGAGGACTACATGAGCTGCGTCCTCGGCTCCGTCATCGCCCGCCGCGCGAGCCACTCCGCCGTGCACGAGGTCCTCCGGCAGGCGGCGCAGGCCGCCGCGCCCGCCTTCGCCGAACCGGGCCAGGGGCCGGAGCACGGCGAGAGCCACGGCCCGAGCCAGAGCGCGCCCGCCGCCCATGCCCGCTGACGCCGCGGGCGCCACGGCAGGTGGCACAGCGGCCGCCGCCGACCCCGCCGCCCCGCCCGGGGCCGGGAGCGCGGCGGCCGGGGCGGGGAGCGCGGCGGCCGGGGCGGGGAGCGCGGCGGCCGGGGCTGCCCTGCTCGCCCAGTGGACACTGGCCTGCTGCGCCGTCTGGGCCCTGCTCACCGTGCTGCCGCTGCACCTCACCCAGCGGCACCACGGCGCCGGCACGGTGGCGGCCCTGGTCACCGAGGCGGTCGTCAGCCTGCGCCTGATGCGGATCCTGGCGGGGCCCGCCCTGGGCAGGCTCCGCCCGCGCACCGCGATCACCGCCGCGCTGGGCCTCGGCGCGCTCGCGTTCGGCGCTCTCGCCGCGACCGGCGGCAGCGCCGTCGTCCTGGCGGCCGTCCTCCCGGTGCTCGGACTGGGGTTCGGCATGAACGCCATGGCCCTGAAGCTGATCGCCGCCGCCGCCCCGGACCGGCGTCGGGCAAGGGGCTTCGCCTCCCAGGCCGTCGCCGTCAACCTCGGCATGGCGCTGGGCCCGCTGGGCGGCGTCGCCCTCCAGCAGCGTTTCGGCACCGCCGCCTTCTGCGCAGCCGCGGCCTGCGTCCACGTGGTGGCGCTCGGCCTCGTCATGCTGGCGGGCCCGCCCGGGGAAGCTGCGGGGGCAGCCGTCGGCGCCGGGCGGACGCGGTGGAAGGCCCTGCTGCGGGAACCGGGGCCGAGAATGCCGCTCGCGCTCACCGCCCTCGGTTTCGTCCTGTACACCCAGCTCTTCGCGACACTTCCGCTGTACGCGAAGGAGGTGCTCGGCGCAGGGGGATCCCTGGGCACCGTGTTCCTCGTCAACGGCGTCCTGATCATCGCCCTGCAACTGCCGGTGACCCTGCTCTCCGGCCGCCTGGGCGTGCGGCCGACGACCCTGTGCGCCGTCGGTTTCGGGTGCTTCGCCGCGGCCTTCGCCTGCCTCGGCGCGGGACGGACCGTGGCATGGCTGTTCGCCGGGGTCGTCCTGGTCACCTTCGCCGAGATGCTGCTGATGCCCGCGCTCGACGTCCTCGTCGGCTCGGCCGGCCCCGCGCGCCACCGTGCCGCCCACTTCTCCCTCGCCGCCCTCGCGACCGGGCTCGGCGAGGCGGTCGGCAGCTTCAGCGGCGTGCGGGTGGCCACCGCGGACGGGCTGGGCACCGCACGGCTGTACACCGCGCTCGCCGTACTCACCGCGGCCCTGCTCCTGGGGACCACGGCCGTCCGCCTCCTGCGGACCGCCCGGACCGCTGCGGCTGCGGCTGCCGCTGCGGGCCACGATCCCGGCGTTCCCGGTGACGGGTGAGGGGGCGGTCTGCACCATCCGTTGACGCCCGTACCGGAAAGCGCTTACCGTCACTCCCGCCCGGTGCGTGCGGCGCCGCCCGGGTGCTGCCGCGCCGACCCCCACGGCGCTCCGGCGGCCGTGCGCCGCAACGTCGCACCCGGCATGCCGCACGGTTGCGCCGTCCCACGGTCGCACCGGCGCAACGTCGCACCGTCGCACCCGGCAAGGAGCCCTCTTGATCCCCGAGCCGCACTCCGCCACCCGCCTCCCGCTCTCCCCCACCCGTCCCGCGCACGTCCCCGCCCTTCCCGCGCACGTCCCCACCCGCACCCGCCTCCCGCTCTCCCGTCGACGGCTGCTCCAGGCATCCGCCGTCGCCCTGGCCGCCGCAGGCACCTGGTCCGCCCTCGGTGTGCCGACGGCCCGGGCCGCCGACCCGTACGACGAGCTGCGCCTGCGCTGGCGGGCGCTGCTGACCGGCACCGGCTTCGATCCGGCCGCCCAG
Source organism: Kitasatospora sp. NPDC089913 (assembly GCF_044748625.1). Taxonomy (NCBI): domain Bacteria; kingdom Bacillati; phylum Actinomycetota; class Actinomycetes; order Kitasatosporales; family Streptomycetaceae; genus Kitasatospora; species Kitasatospora sp. NPDC089913. The sequence continues at coordinate 46,737 of NZ_JBIVGI010000019.1, forward strand.
CCGTTCAGCACCGCCCTCACCGCCCTCGGCGACCGCGCCCGCACCCAGCAGGCGGCGATGGCACCGACAGGCGGCTCCCTCTGGCCGGACCTGCCGCTCGGCACCGTCTCCGGCAACATCACCGCCAGCTACCTGCGGCTGCGCACCATGGCGCTGGCCTGGGCGCAGCCGGGCACCGGCTCGACCGCGGACCCGGCGCTCGCCACCGCCGTCACCACCGGCCTCGACCACCTGCACGCGATCGCCTACACCCCCACCGCGAGCAACTACAACAACTGGTGGGACTGGCAGATCGGCAGCCCGCAGGCCCTGCTCGACATCTGCGTCCTGGTCCAGCCGCTGCTCGGCCCCACCCGGATCGCCGACTACTGCGCGGCCGTGGACCACTCGGTCCCCGACTCGAAGGTGGCCGCCTACACCGGCACCTCCACCGGCGCGAACCGGGTCGACCTCTGCCGCGTGCTCGCGCTGCGCGGGGTGATCGGCCGGAACTCCGCCAAGCTGGCCCTGGCCTCCTCCGCGCTCTCCCCCGTCTTCCCGTACGTGCTCACCGGCGACGGCCTCTACCCGGACGGCTCGTTCGTGCAGCACACCTGGGTGCCGTACACCGGCTCGTACGGCGAGGTGCTGCTCGGCGGGCTGAGCAAGCTGTTCGGGCTGCTCGCCGGCTCCACCTGGGCCGTGACCGACCCGCAGCGGCAGACCGTGTTCGACGCGGTGGACTCCGCGTTCGCACCGTTCCTCTACAACGGCCTGGTGATGGACTCGGTGAGCGGCCGGGCGCCCAGCCGGGGACTGCAGAGCGGCGACCCGCTGCACCTGCAGCAGGACGACCACGGTCGCGGGCACACGATCATCGGGCACATCCTGCGGCTCGCCGACTCCGGTGCGGCGCCGGCCACGCAGTCGGCGGCGTGGCGGGCGGCGGTCAAGGGCTGGATCACCCGCGACACCTACCGCCCGTACCTCACCAACGCCGCCGTGGACGTCCCCGAACTCGCCCGCGCCCAGGCGCTGGTGAACGACTCCGGCACCGGACCGGCCGCCGAGCCGGTCGGCGCACGGCTCTTCGCGATGGACCGGGCGGTCGTCCGCCGGCCCGGCTGGGCGGCCTCGCTGGCCATGTGCTCGGCCCGCACCACCTTCTACGAGACCGGCAACGGCGAGAACCTGCGCGGCTGGCACACCAACAACGGCCTGCTCGCGTGGTGGGGTTCGACCTTCGGCAACGGCCAGTACTCGGACGCCTTCTGGCCGACCGTGAACCCGTACCGGCTGCCGGGGACCACCGTCTCCACCAAGCCCCTGGCGGACGCGGCGGGCGGCACCTGGGGAGCGGCCCGCCCGGACAACACCTGGGCGGGCGGCGCCTGCGACGGCACCTACGCGGCCGCCGGGCAGGCCGTGCGCGGCCTCTCCTCGACGCTGAGCGGCGTCAAGTCCTGGTTCGTGCTCGACGATTCGATCGTCTGCCTGGGCGCGGGGATCACCTGCGCGGACGGCGTGCCGGTGGAGACCGTGGTCGACAACCGCAACCTCGGCCAGACCGGCCAGCACGCCCTCACCGTGGACGGCACGGCGCAGCCGACCACCCTCGGCTGGTCCCGGCGCTTCACCGGGGCCCGCTGGGCGGCGATCGCCGGATTCGGCGCCTACCTCTTCCCCGGCGGCGCGACGGTCGACGCGCTGCGCGAGGCCCGCACCGGCAGCTGGCACGACATCAACACCGGCGGCACCGGCGAGACGCTGACCCGCCGCTACCTGACGCTCTGGTTCGACCACGGCACCGACCCGGCCGCCGCCGGCTACTCCTACCTGCTGATGCCGGGCGCGGACGCCACGGCGGCGGCGGCCCGCTCGACCGCGCCGACCGTCACCGTCCTGGCCAACTCCGCCTCCGTGCAGGCGATCACCGACAGCGCCTCCGGCGTCACCGCCGCCAACTTCTTCGCCGCCGGCACCACCGGTCCGGTCACCGTGTCGGCACCCGCCTCCGTCCTGGTCCGCGAGTCGGGCGACACCATGACCGTCACCGTGGCGGACCCGGGGCGCACCGCCTCCACCGTCCACGTCACCGTCGCCCGACCGGGCTACCGGACGGCCGATCCCGCCCCGGGCGTCACCGTCCTCACCACCGGCGACTCGGTGACCCTGCTGGTCGAGCTGGGCGGCACCCAGGGCGCGAGCCGTACCGTGACCCTGCGCACCACCGGCACCGCGCCCGCACCGGCCACCGCGACCCGGCTGGCGCCGACCCAGGACGCCTACGTCCGGGACGGCTCGTACGGCGACACCAACTACGGGACGGCGACCACGCTCACCGTGAAGAACACCGACTCCAGCGGCAGCGGCTTCAGCCGGCGGGCGCTGCTGGGCTTCGACACCTCGAGCGTGGGCGGGACGGTCCGCCGGGCGGTGCTCTGGGTGCGCGGGGCGGTGGCCGACTCCGGCGGCACCGAGACCTCGCTCCAGGCCTTCGCCACCACCGCGGGCGGCTGGACGGAGACCGCGGTGACCTGGAACCGGTCCCCCGCCCCCACCACAGCGCTCGGCACCGGCCGGATCTCCACCGCCGCGGACTGGGTCGGCCTGGACGTCACCGCCGCCGTCGCCACCGGCGGCACGGTGACCCTCGCGGTCTGGCAGCCGCTCGGCGCGGTCGGGCTGGCGGTCAACCTGAACAGCAGGGAGAACGCCGCCTTCCGGCCCCACCTGGAGCTGATCACCTCCTGATCGCCTCCTGAGCACCCTGCGGGCGCCCGCGGGCCTGCGGGCGCCTCGGGTCTGCGGGCGGCGCGCTGGCGCGGCGGCGCGCCGGTGTCCCGGCCGGACAGCGTGTGCGGGTACACCTGTTCGGCCGGGACACCGGCTGTCCGCCGATGGCCTGTCGGCAATCAACTCCCGCCCCTACACTGCGAGTCCGACCGGCCGCCGACCATGACGGCGAACCGGCGGGGACGACCGGGAGTTGGGGCGGATGAGCGACATTGGACTGAGAGTTCCGCACGAGTACCGGGTGGCGTCGAACCGGGTCGGGGGGCTCGCGTTCACCATCCTGCTGCTGTCCTTCGGGGCGCTGCTGCCGATCTGGAAGGACAAGGAGTTCGCCCCGTCCACCAAGGCGATCGGTTCCCTGCTGGTGATCGGCTTCTGCCTGCTGGTGATCGTCGGCGCCGCCCGCGCCGGCACGCTGCTCACCGCCGAAGGGATCACCGTCCGCGGGATCGTGCGCCGCCGGAAGCTGCGCTGGGCCGAGATCGCCCGCTTCGCCAAGGCCGCCAACCCGAACGCGCACGCCAAGGGCGCACCCAAGTTCCTCACCTACGCGTTCCGCGCCGACGGCCGCAAGATCCACCTCCCCTACGTCGACGACAAGCACGTCCTGGTGGACCGTGAGGTGGAACGGCTGAACGCGCTGCTGGCCGAGCGCCGCGGCGACACCGACTGAGCACGGCGCAGGCCCGGCGTCGTTCGCTCAGCGTGCCGGTGCCTCCCGGTCGGGGGCGGACGGCAGGGTCCTGAGGCGGCGGACCGGCGAGAGCACGAGGCCGATGACGACGGCGGCGGAACCGGCCGCGGCAACGGTCAGGGCTCCTCGGGCCCCGAGTTGGCCGGTGAGCAGGCCGGCGGACAGGCCGCCCAGGGAGCCGCCGCCGAACAGCAGGGTCCGGAACGCGGCGGTCATCCTGCCCATCATCGACTGCGGCGTCATGGCCTGGCGCAGGCCGACGATGACGACACCGGCCACGCCGAGGCCCAGGTAGGTGGCGAAGAAGGACAGAACGAACATCCCGATCATCACCGGTCGCGGCCCGGTGGCGGCGGGGACGAGCGAGGGTCCGAGCAGCAGAACGGACTGGGCGACCAGGTAGACCTTGCCGAGCGGGAACCGGTCGATCACCTTCCGCGAGATCAGCGCGCCGATCAGGCCGCCGACGGAGGCGGTCGCGAAGACCGCGCCGATCGTCTCCGAGCCGAGGTGGAGGTCGTGGTTGCCGTAGAGCAGGAACATCGTCCACACCGTGACCATGGAGAAGTTGCAGCAGAATCCGATCAGCGCGAGCGACCGGAGCACGCCGTCGCGCATCACCCAGCCCATGCCGTCCCTGAGTTCGCGCCACAGGTGCCGCTCGGCGACCGGTTCCGGGCGCGGCTCGGTGGTACGGATCAGCAGCAGCGAGACGACGGACACCGCGTAGGAGCAGGCGTTGGCGAGCAGGGCCACCGGCGCGCCCACCGCCGACACCAGGACGCCCCCGAGCCCGGGCCCGGCGATGTCGGCGGCCGAGGAACTGGTGCTCAGCCGGGCACTGGCCTCGACGTAGTACTCGGGGCTCTTGACCAGTACCGGCACGTACGACATCCAGCTGACGTCGAACACCACCGACGCGATGCCGACCGTACAGGCGATCGCCATCAGCAGGGGCAGGTCGAGCGCGTCGCACCAGTACAGCACCGGTATCAGGGCGAGCAGGACCAGCCTGACCAGGTTCGCGCCGAGCATGACCGGCCGCCTCCGGTACCGGTCCGCCCAGACGCCGATCACCAGTGCGAGCCCGAGGTAGGGGGCCAGCTGCAGGAAGCGCAGCAGCCCGACCTGTTCGTCGGTCGCGCCGAACGCGCCGATGGCGGTCAGCGGCAGCGCGAGGCCGGTCACCTGGGTGCCGAGCAGGGAGAGTGTCTCGCCCACCCAGAACCGCGAGAAGTCGGCGTTGTGCCAGAGGCTCCGGCGCGGTGCGGCCGCGGTGTCCGTGGCGGCCGCGGTGTCTGTGGCGTCAGTGCTGTCGGTGGCGACCGGCACGGTCGAGGTCCGGATCATCGGATGCTCCCGGCGAGCTCTGCGACCGCGCCCGCCACCGTGTCGACCTCGTCCTCGGTGTTGTAGTAGTGCGGCGACAACCGCAGGCACCACGACACCTCCTTGTCGGCGAAGTCGAACTGTGCGAACTCCCGGTAGCTGAGCGCGGAGTTGATGCCGCGGGCGTCCAGTGCTTCCTTGAACGGCTCGGCCTCCCACCCCTCGATCGCGAACGTCACCAGCGCGGCCGGGTCCGGCCCGCCGTCCAGGGTGCGGACGCCGGGCACCGCCGCGAGCTGCTCGCGCAGCCGTCCGGCCAGGGCCGGGGTGCGCCGGGCGATCGGTTCGAGGCCGACCCGCAGCGCGTAGCGGACGGCGGCGGCGCAGCCGAGCACGGTGGCGTAGGGGAACTCCCACTCCTCGAACCGGGCCGCGGTGGCGACCGGACGGTAGTGGCCGGGGGCGACCCAGCGCGCGCCGTGCATGTCGATGTGCAGCGGCTCGTACCCGGCGGCGAGGGCCCGGTCGGAGACGTAGAGGAAGCCCGAACCGCGGGGCCCGCGCAGGAACTTCCGGCAGGTGGCGGTGAGCAGGTCGCAGCCGATCCGGTCGACGTCGACGGGGTACTGGCCGACCGACTGGCAGGCGTCGACCAGGTACAGCAGGTCGAGTTCGCGGCAGTGCCGGCCGACCTCGGCGACCGGCTGCACCAGGCCGGAGTTGGTGGGCACGTGCGTGACGGCGACCAGGCGCGGGCGGTGGGCGCGCATCAGCACGGCCATGGCGTCGACGTCGACGCCGCCGCCGTCCGGGAGGTCGGGGGCGTGCACGATGCGGACACCGTGGCGCCTGCGCAGGGAGAGGAAGGCGATCTGGTTGGAGACGAAGTCGTTGCGGGTGGTGAGGATGACGTCCCCGGGGCGGAAGTCGATCGCGGAGAGGGCCTTGGCGTAGGCGTGGGTGGCGCTCGCGGCGAAGGCGATGTTGCCCGGGCGGGTGCCCAGGAGCTCGGCGAGCGAGGCGTGGAAGTCCTCGACCTCGGCGGCCCGGGCGGCGGACGCCTCGTACCCGCCGATGGTCGCCTCCAGTCGGAGGTGGTCGAGCATCGCCCCGAGCACCGGACGCGGCATCAGCCCGGCACCGGCGTTGTTGAAGTGGATCACGGCCTCACAACCGGGGGTGTCGGCCCGGAGGGCGGTGAGGTCCAGGAGCGGTTCCGCACCGTGGTTGAAAGCGCTATTCTCATTCCTCATGAATGACGGTAGCAGTACCGAGGCCCTCGTGGCGATCCTCCGGAACGAGATCACCCGGCTCGCCCCGGGCGACCGCCTGCCCAGCAGCCGCGATCTGATCGCACGTCACGGGGTCGGACCGGTCACCGTCTCCCGGGCCATCGCGCTCCTGTCGGCCGAGGGAGCGGTCGTCACCCGGCCGGGGAGCGGGACCTACGTCGCCGCCCGCCGCCCGCGGACCGCGGGCGGCGAACCGGACACCTCGTGGCAGGCGGTCGCCCTGGCCGGCCGCCAGCCCCTTCCGGACCCCTCCGACGAGCGGTCCGCCGCGCCGGCGGCCGGCACCGTCGCCCTGTCCGGCGGCTACCTGCACGAGGACCTCCAGCCCACCCGGCTGCTCGGCGGCGCCCTCGCCCGGGCCGCCCGCCGCCCGGACGCCTGGCACCGCGCCCCGGCGGCCGGTCTGTCGACCCTGCGCACGGTCTTCGCCCGTCAGGCGGGCGGCGACGTCGGCCCCGAGGACGTTCTGGTGACCGGGGGCGGGCAGGGAGCGCTGTCCATGCTGTTCCGCGCCCTCGCGGCCCCCGGGGCCCCGGTCCTGGTCGAGTCACCGACGTACCCCGGCGCACTCGCCGCCGCCCGCGCCGCCGGACTGCAGCCGGTGCCCGTGCCGATGGACGACCAGGGCCTGCGCCCCGATCTGCTCGCCGACGCCTTCGCCATGACCGGCGCCCGGCTGCTCTACTGCCAGCCCACCTTCCACAACCCCACCGGCACCGTCCTCTCCTCCGAGCGGCGCCCTCGGATCGTCGACGTGGCACGCGCCGCCGGAGCCTTCCTGATCGAGGACGACTTCGCCCGGAACCTGGGCCACGGCCGTCCGGCGCCGCGCCCGCTGGTCGCCGACGACCGCGACGGCACCGTCGTCCACCTCACATCGCTGACCAAGCCGGCCTCGCCCAGCCTGCGGATCGGCGCCGTCGTCGCCCGGGGCCCGGTCGTGCGGCGCCTGCTCGGGATGCGACGGGTCGACGACTTCTTCATCGCCCGCCCCCTCCAGGAGGCCGCGGTCGAACTGCTCAGCACCCCCGCCTGGGACCGCCACCTGCGCGGCCTGGCCGCAGCACTGCGGCACCGCTGCGCCGTCCTCGCCGATGCCCTCGCCCGCGAAGTGCCCGACTGGACGCTCTCGCAGCTGCCGGAAGGCGGCCTGCACCTGTGGTTCCGGCTTCCCCCCGGCCTCACGGAGGCGGCCGTCGCGGACGCCGCGGCGGCGCACCGGGTGACCGTCGACCCGGGCGGGCGCCACTTCCCGGCCGAACCACCCGCCGCCCATCTGCGTCTCGGCTTCGCCGCCGCGGCCGAACCCGCCGACCTCGTCGAAGCCGCCGCCCGCCTCGCCACCGCGGCCCGCCAGTGCACGCCGACACCCGGCTGACACCACGACCGCCCCGGCGCACTGCTCGCGCTGCTCGCCCCTTCCTGTCGGCCGACCTGCCGAACTCACCGGAGCAGGGCCGGAGGGGTCGCAGGGACGGACCGCGCCGAGGCGGCCCCGCATACCGAGGATCTGACATCCTGCGGATCATGAGTTACTGGGATCCGATACCTGCTGTCCGCCTCCTCATAGGCACACCCCACCCGCTGTGGCAGCACGGCATCGTGCGGCACGACTGGTCCGAGCCCGCGCCCGACGGCTGGGAGAACCGGGACTGGCGGAACGTCCCGGGCCCCTTCTACACGGCCGGCACCGACAACTGCCTCACCGGCAGGCAGTGCGCGCCGGAGCACGTCGCGTACGAGGACGAGTACTGCACCGAGTTCGTCTACCGTCAGCCGGTCGAGGCCGCCGGCGTGCACGAGTTGACCTGCGCCGGGGAGTGCGACCCTTTCGGCGCCTACGGAGGGGACGGCGACCGTCACTGGACCCCGGAACTGGTCCGGGACTGGTGGAGAGAGCGCGGAAGAGCACGGGAGTGGGCCCTGCGAGTGGGACGGGGCGAGTGGGCGACGTCCGAGAACCGAGCGTTCCGGGACGCCGCTACTGGGGCACGGGCGTACCTCGCCCACATCGAACACGGTCTTGGGGACTACCTTCGCGACTACATGTTCTGGCTCTCCGAAGGCCGCCCGGCCGCGCCCGGTGAGCGCCTGCCGGAGCTCGACTCGTAGGTGCCGGAACGGAGGCCGCACCGAGTTGCGAAGTCGGCCCGACAGCTTGCTCCGCGTGCGTCTATCGTGTACTGCCGTGGGCTACGACCTGTACATCACGCGGCGTGAGAACCTGTGGGACGAAGAGGGCGAGGACATCGACGCGGCGGAGTGGGAAGCGGCAGTCGCCGCAGACTCCGGAATTGTGGCGGTCCCGCTGCCGGAAGGCTGCCCGGAGAGGGTCGCCGAGCTTGTACCACTGCGGAACGGGGAGTCGTCCGGCGAGCCCTTGTGGTGGAGAGCCGGGCAGATCAAAGCCAAGAACCCGACGGATGCCATGGTCTCAACCATGTGCCGCTTGGCGAAGGCGCTGAATGCCCGGGTCCAGGGCGAGGACGGTGAGCACTACGACATGTGACGTGTGTTCACCGCAACACGTCATGTTCCGTACCGCCATCGGGGCCTTCCTGCCCCACCATCCACCGCTGCACCTGCGGATCAGCGACTTCCAGATCGTGCACAGGGGCACGTCGACGGCCGACGGACCGCGGACGTCACCACGGGCACCCGATTCGGGGGTTGCCCGCTTCGTGCCCACCGGCCCCCATCCGGACCCACCCGTTCCGGCTCCGTCCTCGCTGTCGGACGGGGCTCCTAGAGTGGTCGGCACACCGAACAACCGGAGGATCCGTGTCCAGCCATCCCGGCGTGCGCGCGCTGTTGGGCGTGCTCGCGCCATGCAGACGAAGCAGCGAAGGAGCCCCTCTTGACGTGGCCGGAGCGGCGGAAGCCGAACGGCGGCTCGGGATACGGCTGCCCTCGGACTACATCGCCTTCATGGAGACCTACGGAGCCGGCTCGATCGGCGGGGACTCGCTGTTGATTGCCGCCCCGTACAGTGCTTCAGGAGGCAACAGTGTGGTCGGCATGGCCGAACTCTTCTGGGAACAGGCCCCCGAGCACTACTCCCACTTGCTGCCCGCCGGCGTCAGTGCCGACATGCTGATCCGGTGGGGTTTCACCGAGGACTGTGCCCACTTGTTCTGGCTGATGACAGGCGAGGACAGTGACGCCTGGCCCATCGTCGAACTCCAGGAGGACGGCGGCCCGTTCACCGTCCACGGAGGCGGGTTCGCCGACTACCTGCGAGCTTGGTGCACCACTGCCGCGGAAACGTTGGAGTTCATGCACTGGCGCGAACACGACCACCTCGTCGAACAGGGCCTCAACCCCTCCACAGGCCTCCCCTGGGGTGTCTGAACGGGACTTCTGCGTCGGGGTGAAGCCCGTTCGGCCGTCCGTCCGAAGGAGGCCGGCCGGGCTGGCGGACAACCCGGCCGGCCTCGTTGCTCCGTCAGTCCGTCGCGTGGAGTCGGGACTCGGCGAGGGCGAGGCCCGCGATGGCCGCGAGCATCAGCAGTGTGCCGACGACCGTCGCTGCGGTGAGCCGCTCGCCGAGGAACAGGACGGCGAGTGCCGCCGCGCTGACCGGCTCGATCAGCATCACCACCGATGCCGTGGCCGCCCGGACGGCGCCCGCTCCGGCGAAGTACAGCGGGTAGGCGAGAGCCGTCGTGACGACGGCGACGTAGAGCATCAGCAGGACGACCTGGCCGGGGCGGGCGGCGTGCGGCAGGAGGCCCTCGCCCCGGGCGAACGGCAGCATCACGGCGGTGCCGACGGCGAACGCCCCCACCGTGAGGGCGTACGGGTCCTCTCCCCCGCCGTGCCGTCCGGTCCAGCGTCCCAGGACGGTGGAGACGGCGTATCCGGCGGCGGACAGCAGCGCCGCCCCCACCCCGACGGGGTGGACGACACCCGCCCGGTTGCCCAGGACCAGGATCGCCAGACCGGCCAGGGCTCCACCGACGGCCAGCAGGCCACCGCGTCCCACCCGCTCGCCCAGGAACAGGCGACCGCCGGCGGCGGTGAACAGGGGGGCCGCCCCCAGGGCGACGATGGTGCCCACGGCCAGCCCGGTGTCCCGCACCGCGGCGAAGTAGGCGGTCTGGAAGACCGCCAGACCGATGCCGGTGCCCGTGAACAGCAGCATGCGCCGGCCCATCGGCCTCGGTGCCCGCGGCGCCCGCGGCGCCCTGCGGGGCCGGCGAAGGGCGCGCCCCGCGAGCAGCAGTGCGACGCCGGTCAGGAAGCGCCAGAACGAGACGGCCATGGGCCCGAAGTCGCTGGACCGGTAGACGATGTCCACGGCGGCCCCGGTGGTGCCCCAGGTCACGCCCGCGAACGCGAGGCAGGCCAGACCGCGGCGCACGGAGCTCGGCGCCGTCACGGGGGCAGGGGTTGTTGAGACAGCAGTTCTCGACACGGAAGGAATCTCCAGACGGAGCAGGTGGTCGTGGTCGCGTCCGCGGGCACAACCGGTCGGCGCGTCACGGCGGCCTGTGGACTGTGGCCTGCCGCCTGGCTACGCGCTGGTGTCGATCGCGACCCGCCTCAGCGGACGGGAGGCGCGAGAACTGCTGCACACATGGGCTCGATCCTACGCCGCAGGCAGGGCCCGTCCTCCCGGGGCGGACCCGGTGGCGCCGGGCCGGTGGGACGCGGTCGCGGGTCGGCGGCCGTCACCCTCGCCCGGGTGGCCGACGGCGGATCGGTACTGTGGCCGGACACCGCGTTGAGAGGTTCCCTCCCCCATGGCCAAGAACGCCGCCGAACCACGCCCCGCAGCCCGCAGGCCCCTGCTGCAGCTGACCGGCGTCAGCCGCTCCTACGGCGAGCGGGAGGTGCTGCACCCCGTGAGCCTGTCGCTGGCCGCCGGAGAGTGCGTGGCGCTGCTCGGACACAACGGATCGGGCAAGTCGACCCTGCTCAGGGTCGCGGCCGGACGGGACGCTCCCAGCAAGGGCACCGTGGTCTTCGACGGCATCCCGATGGACGAGAACGACCCCCGGGTCCGGGCCCGGGTCGCGGTGGTCGGCGACACCGTCGCCTGCTACCCCGACCTGACCGTCCGCGAGCACCTGCTGCTGGTCGCGGTCGCGCACGGGGTCGCGGACGCGCCCGACTGGGTCGCCCACGTGCTGGAGGACCGGATGCTCACGGAGCGGGCCGACGCGCTGCCCTCGGCCCTCTCCTCCGGGCAGATGCAGGCGCTGCTGCTGGCCTGCGCGCTGGTGCGCCCGCGCGATCTGCTGCTGCTGGACGAGCCCGAGCAACGGCTCGACCCGGACGCCCGCCGCGCCCTCGCCGACCTGCTGAAGGCCGAGCTGGCCGACGGCGTCGCGGTGCTGCTGGTCACCCACCACACCGACCTGGCCCTGGACGTGGCCGACCGGGTGGTGGTGCTGGAGGACGGCAGGATCCTCAAGCAGGGCGCCACCCGCAAGGTGCTGGCGGCGGATCTCGCGGCCCGCACCGCCGCCGGATCGGCGGGTACCCGGTGACCGCCGTTCCTGCCCCGGAAGCAGCAGCCGGGACCGACGACGAGCGGACCGGAGAGGACCGGACGGAGGAGGACGGGACGGACAGCGGCTCGACGGTCGGTGACGAGACCGACACCGATTCCGACGACGACCCGATCGACGACGACTCGATCGACGACTGGACCGACGAAACTCTCGCCCTGCTCCGCGCCCTGCGCGCCCCCCACCGGCGCAACCGCGCCAAGTCGGTCGGCTTCGCCGTCTACTGCGTGATCCTCGTCCTGATCATCTGGGGCGGCGTGCCCAGCCTCGGCCTGTTCCTGCAGGCGTCCATGGGCGCCGACTACACCGGCCACGGCGCCGATCTGCTCGCCGCGATGCCCTCCGGTATCACCGCGATCGGACTGGTCACCTTCCTGCTGCTGGTCCGGGACGGCCTGTGGCGCGGCCCGGTGGTGCCGCCCCGGGCGGCGGCCGACTGGCTGCTGATCCACCCCGTCCGGCCCCGCCCGGTGCTCCGGCCGTGGTTCTGGCTGTCCTGCGCCGTGGCCGCGTTCCCCGGTCTGGTGGCGGCGGTCGGAGGCATGGTCGCGCTCGGGCTCACCGTCCGGACCGGACTGCCGGCCGCGCTCGGCTGGTGCCTGCTCGGGGGCCTCTGCGTGCCGCTCCTGGCCACCTGCGCAGCGCTGGTGGTGGAGCGCAGCGACCGCGCCGCCCGCTGGGTGCGCCGGCTCACTCCGGGTCTGACGCTGCTGATCATCGCGCTGGCGGGGCAGAGCGCGCTGGCCGTCGCCGGTCACCCGGTGCGCTGGCTGGAACTGGTCGAACTGTGGTCGGGGCCCTGGGGCTGGGCCGCGATCGCCGCGCTGGCGCCGACCCCGGCCGCCGTGGCGGGCGGCTGGGTGGCCGCCGCACTGCTGCTGGTCTCGACCGGTGCCGCCCTGGTGCTCGCCGACCGGGCCGCCGCGACGGTGCCGCTGGCCCGGCTGCGGGAGCGGGCCAGGACCGCCGCCGGGGTGCTGGCCGCGCTCCGGACGGTCGAGCTGCGCAGCGCGCGGCTGGCGGTGAACAGCGCCAACGGCAGCGCCCGGCAACGCCGGCTCCGGCTGCCCGCGCCCCGGCGGGCCTGGCTGGTGGTGCCGTGGCGGGACACCCTCGCCCTGCTCCGCTCCCCCGCCCGGCTGGGCCGCGCGGCGGTGCTGACCGTGCCCGCGCTGCTCTGCGCCGTCCTCGCGCACGGCGCGACGGGCGGTCTGTCCTGGCTGGCCACCGCCGTCGCGCTGATCTTCGGCTACCTGGCCGTCGCGCAGCTGCTGGAGCCGGCCCGGATCGAGACGGACGACGTCCGGCGGGCCTCCTGGTCGCCGTATCCGTTCGCCTCCCTGATGCTGCGCCATGCCGTCGTTCCGACGCTGGCCGGGGTCCTGCTGGGGCTGGCCTGCACGGGGGCGCTGCTGGCGGCGGGCACCGGCCCGGCGGCCTGGCTCGCACCGGCCGCAGCCCCGGCCCTGGTCGCGGCGGGACTGGTGAACGCCTGCCGCGGGGTGCTGCGCAAGGACCTGCTGTTCTCCCCGACCCAGGGCACCGGCGGCGGTCCCGGCCCGGCGCTGTTCGCCGCCTGGTACGCGGCCGGGCCCGCCGTGGGCGTGGCGGCGCTGACGCCGATGTTCTCCTCGGCGCTGCGCGGCGGGGCGGTCGTGCAGGTCGGCAAGGCCGCCCTGATGGCGGTGGTGGTCGCGGTGCTGCTGCTGCGCTGGGCGCAGGCCAGGGCGGCGAAGATGAGCAGGGCCCGCCCCGGGGAGAGCGCTTCCTAGACCCGTACCGCGACGCTCGACGCTCCGGACGCTCCGGGGCGCGGGGCGCGGGGCGCACCACCGCCCGGGCCCGGTCCGCACTCCTGCGGGCCGGGCCCGTGGTCGCTCGGGAGGGGGCGGCCCGGGCCGTTCAGATCACCGGCGTCACCCCGGCCCGGCGCGGTGTCCGTCCGCGGTCCGGGTCACGGCGGCGGCGTGGGCCGGCAGCAGTCGGCGGTCCGGTGCCGACGGAGCGCCGCGGCGAGCGGGCCGGGGGCGATCGCGGGGGTGCGTCCGAAGTCCGGGTCTCGGCTGGTGGGAAGCGCCGCCAGGGCGTCCCGGACACCGGCGCACAGTCCGTGGCTGGGCCGGACCCCCTCGAAGGCGGCCAGGGCCGCCGAGCGGACGTCCTGCCGCCCGGCCAGTCGGCGGGCCTGGTCCTGCCAGTGCCCGGCCTCCCGCCGGTCGCCCCGGCCGGCGGCGAGGCAGGCGAGGGCGTGGGCGGCCTGGAAGCAGCCCGCTCCGGCGGCGAGCTGCCACCAGGTGCGCGGCCCGTCCGCCAGTGCCCGGCGCGTGGTCGCGCCGTCCTCGCCGTCGCCTTCGTGGACCGCCAGGTGGCACAGGGCGCCGAGGACGAGCGCCCCGCGCGGGTCGATCGCCGGTGTGTCCGCCAGTGCCGCGATCCACTCCGCCGCCCGGGCGTCCTCGACCACGAGGTGGCACAGGGCCAGCAGCTCGAACCGGCCGCAGTCCAGACGGACCGCCGCCGACGGTGAGGGGCGCTCCGCCGTACGGCACGCCAGGCGGGCGGCGATCCTGGCCGGCGCCCCGTCGAGCCAGACGCTGGCCCGGCTCCTGGTCACGGGCTCCGGCAGCCGCACCTCCGCCAGCGGCGACCAGGCCGGAGCGCCCGGCTCCGTGGCCCCGGGGGCGGCCTCGGACCGCGCCACGACGGCGCGGTGGATGTCGATCACTGCTCTTCCGCGTTCTCGGCGCCCTGTTCGTCCAGGCCCAGCGCCGAGGCGAGCCGGCGGCGGGCGTCGCGGCGCAGGCTGTACACCCCGCTCCTGGTGATCCCCATGACCCGTGCGGCGGTCACGACCGGGTGGCCGAGCACATAGGTCAGCACGACCACGTCGTGCTGCCGCTCCGGCAGTCCGCCGATCGCCGCGAACAGGCCGATCCCGCTCTCCAGTGCCTGGAACGCCTCCCTGGCGTCGGCCATCGCGAAGGCGAACGCGGCGGAGGTGAAGGCCGACGGCCGGGCACGCAGCACCAGCGTGTCGTCGATCGTCGCCCGCAGCACACCCCAGCAGAACTCCTCCACGTTCTCCTGCCGCAGGACGACGTCCCAGTGGGCCGCGAGGTCCGCGAAGACGTCGTCGACCAGGGCGTCGGCGGCGTCGGCGTCACCGAGGTGCAGGCGCGCGTACTCCCAGTACGCCTCGCCGTACATCACCAGCAGGGCCACCAGGTCGTCGGGGAGGGAGGTGTCCGCCGCGAGGCCGCCGACCTCGGCCCCGGCGGTCGGCTCGGGAGGTCCCTGGCGGGCCTCGGGGACCGGGGCGTTGTCGTGCGCATCCGCGCGGCCACTGCCGTCGATGCCGACCATGGGGCTTCCGTCCTCCCGCCTCCGGGGCCGGACCGACCGTCGGTCCGGACCTCGGGGCCTGCTCGGGACCAGACAATCGACCCGGCGCCTCGCATCTGCGGACCGGGCCGGGGTTGAACGGAGTTGTCCGAAGAACACGCGTGCCCGACCGTCGGTCCGCGTCCGGCGTGATCGTTCGGTCAGCGTCCGGTCAAGGCCGGTCGGCGGTCGGCGGTCGGCAGTCGACGGCTTCCCCGGCGGCGGCGACCGGGGCCGGGCGACAGGCGACCGGCGACCGGCGACGGGCGACGACCGTCGACGACCGGCGCCGGACGATCGGCCACGACCGGGGCCGGCCGGCCGGTACACAGCTGATACACGACTGCGCGACAGCGGAAGCCGCGCCACGACCGGGCCGAAGTGCCGGTCGCCGAGCCTGTAGGCACACCCGGAGGCGACCGCCCCGGGACCTTGTCCCTCGGAGTCCGGGAGGCCGCCACCGTGTCAGTCACCATCCAGTCCGAAGACCGAGACCAGGACCGAAACCCGGGCCGGGACGGCGACGGAGGCCACTACCGCGAGCAGGACCGGGACCGGCGTACCGGGCCCGGTCGGCTCCCCCCGCTCCGCCGCAGGACGCTGGGGATCCTGGCCCTCGTCGTGCTCGCCGGAGCCGGCGGTGCCACCCTGGCCACCCGGCACGACGGGGACACGGTCGCCGCCGCCACCACTCACGTCAACGCGGCGCCGGTGCTGCCGGCGCCCGAGGCGATCGCCGCCCTCGGCCTCCCGTGGCCGGAGGAAGGACAGTCGGCGGTCGCGGCGGCCAAGGTCGGCGTGCTCGGCGTCCAGGGACCGCAGCAGCCGGTGCCGATCGCGAGCGTCACCAAGGTGATGACGGCGTACGTCGTGCTGAGGGACCACCCGCTCAAGGACGGCGAGGACGGACCGACGATCACGGTCGACGCGCAGGCCGCCGCGGAGGCGGGTTCGGTGGACGAGTCCACCGCCCCCGTCACCGCCGGGCAGCGCCTGAGCCAGCGCAAGCTGCTGGAGGTGATGCTGCTGCCCTCCGCCAACAACGTGGCCCGGCTGCTGGCCCGGTGGGACGCGGGCAGCGAGGAGGCGTTCGTGTCCCGGATGAACGCGGAGGCCGCCCGGCTGGGGATGAGCGGCACCACCTACACCGGGGCCAGCGGCCTCGAGGCCAGCACCGTGTCCACCGCCGCCGACCAGCTCAAACTGGCCCGCGAGGCGATGAAGGAACCCGCGCTGCGGGCCACCGTGGCCCTGCGCGACACCGAGCTCCCGGGCCGCGCCACACCGCTGCACAACACCAACAAACTGCTCGACCTGCCCGGGGTGGTGGGCCTGAAGACCGGTTCGACCACCTCGGCCGGCGGGAACCTGATGTGGGCGCTGGAGGTCGCCGACGGCAGGAGCGGCTCGGGGCGGCGGCTCGTCTACGGCGTGGTGCTCGGCCAGCGCGCCGGCACCACCCCCTCCGACGGCCTGCGGGCCGCCCTGGAGCGCAGCGGTCGACTCGTCGACGCCCTGCGGCAGAAGCTGCCCGCCGTCCTGCCGGCGCTCGACGGCGGTCAGCAGGAGTGGTCATGAGCACGAGCACGCACACCGGCGCCGCGCCCACGACGCCCCCGGCTGCGGACACCGCCGTACCGGCCCCCGGACCCGGCGAGGACGGCGGGCACCGGCCCCGCCACCGGACGGTCGTCCACGGCCGTCTCCACAGTCACCTCCACCGTTGCCTCCACCGCGTCGTCAGCCGTCCGACCCGCCCTGCCGCAGGGCAGCGCGGGCGGCTGATCGCAGGCGCCGCCGTCGCCCTCGCCGCCCTGCTGGTCGTGAGCCCCTGGCTGCCGAACGACCCGTTCAACCTCGGCAGCCTCTGGCAGACCGTGCTGCCCTGGTCGGGCCTGGGCATCGCGCTGCTGCTGCTCCTCGCGGCACTGCGGCGCTCCGCCCTGGCAGCGGTGGCCGTCCTGCTGCCCGCCCTGGTCTGGAGCGTGCTGTTCGCACCCTCCCTGGTCGACAAGCGCGCGGGCGGCGGGGACCTCGTCGTCGTCAGCCACAACGTGAACGAGGACAACCCCGACCCGCGCCGGACGGCACTCGCCCTGGCCGCCTCGGGAGCCGACGTCGTGGCGGTGGAGGAACTGGCGAGCCGGGCGCAGGAGACCTACCGGCGCGAGCTGGCCGCCACCTACCCCTACTCCGAGGTGCACGGCGGCATCGGACTCTGGAGCAAGTACCCGCTCCAGGGGGTGGAGACGGTGGAGATCATGCCGTGGACCCGGGCCCTGCGCGCCACCGTGCTCACGCCCAAGGGCCCCGTCGCCCTCTACACGGCGCACCTCGCCTCGGTCCGGGTGCGCCTGGACGTGGGGTTCACCACCTTCGCCCGCAACGAAGCGGCGGCCAAGCTCGCCGCGGCCGTGCGGAGCGAACCGCTGCCGAGGGTCGTCGTCCTGGGCGACCTCAACGGCTCCTTCGACGACTCCGCGCTGCGCACGCTCACCGGACCGCTGCGCTCGGCCCAGCAGGAGGCCGGCGACGGCTTCGGCTTCACCTGGCCCGCTCCGTTCCCGGTGGTGCGCATCGACCAGATCCTGGTCAAGGGCGTCACCCCGCGCTCCGCGTGGACCCTGCCGGACACCGGCAGCGACCACCTCCCGGTCGCGGCGTCCCTGCGGCTGTGACCGCCCTGACCGCCCGCCCCGCCCCCGGTGGCCGGCGCCCCGCAGCAGCCCCCCGACACCGAAGACCGGCCCCGGACGTGCTCAAATGATGACCCGACCCCCAGGCCATGACATCGGAGAGCTCTTGTCCGCCACCCGAGTACCCGACGCGGTCAGCGTGCTCCTCGTCGAGGACGACGCGGTCATCCGCCGCTCGGTCCAGCTCGCCCTGGAGCGCTACGGCTACCGGGTCGACGTCACCGGCGACGGGCTCGACGGCCTGGACGCCGTCCGGGCCGGCTCCCACGACGTCCTGATCCTCGACGTGATGCTGCCCGGCCTCGACGGCATCAGCCTGTGCCGGCGGGTCCGCGACGAGACCCTCACCCCCATCCTGATGATGTCCGCCCGCGGCGACGCCCTCGACGTCGTGTCCGGCCTGGAGGCCGGTGCCGACGACTACGTGGTCAAGCCCGTCGACATCCCCGTCCTCGTCGCCCGCATCCGCTCCCTGCTGCGCCGCGCCACCTTCCGCGACCACCCGGCCGCGGGGCCCGGGCGGGCGGACGCCGGACGGGCGGAGGCCGGGCGAGCCGCTCCCGGGCAGGAGGCGCCCGTACGGGAGGCGCCGGTGCGGGACGAGCCGCTGCGGGACGAGCGGATCGCGGCGGGCGATCCGGGCGGCCGCCACCGGCCCTCCCCCACCGGGAACGTGCCGGACCTGCTCACCTTCGGCGGCCTGACCATCGACCCGCGCGGCCTGGACGTCAGCCTGGACGGCCGTGCCGTCGCCCTCACGCCCACCGAACTGCGCCTGCTGCTGGTCTTCGCGGAAAACCCCGGCACGGTCCTGGACCGCCGCCACCTGCTGCGCGAGGTGTGGGACTACGGCTGGGAGGGCGACACCCGGGTGGTCGACCTGTGCGTGGTCCGGCTGCGCAAGAAGATCGGCGCCGACCGCATCGAGACCGTCCGCGGCTTCGGCTACAAGCTCCTGCGGGGCTGACGCGATGACCGCACGACGCGTCGGACCCCGCCTCCTGGACCCGCGCTCCCTGCGCTGGAAGATCACCGCCCTGGTCGCACTCGCCTGCGGTGCGGTCGCCCTGGTGATCGGCCTGCTCGTCCACCGGGCGACCGCGGAGCGCGGCGAGCGGACCGGGCGCGATCAGGCGATCGTTCAGCTCACCGCCGCCAAGCAGGAGTTCTCCCGCACCGGCCGGCGCCCCGACAACGCCTCCTTCGAGTCCCCGGCCGCTCTTCCCCAGCCACTGGCCCAGGCCGTCGAGGACTCGAAGGTTCCGGGCGAGTACTCCCTCTGGTACGACGTCAAAGCACCGAACTGGTACTGGATGTGGGCGGCCGTCCCGGTCGACGACGGCCGGGTGCTCACCGTCAGGACCGACATGAGCGCCACCGTGCGCAGTCTCCAACTGCTGGACCGCAGCATCGTCAAGGCCGCCCTCGCCGCCCTGGCCGTGGTCGTCCCCGTCACCGTGCTGGCGACGGAGCGGATGAACCGGCGCCTGCGCCACGGGTCCCGGACCGCACGCCGGATCGCGGACGGCGACCTCGACGCCCGGATCGGCCGCCGGGGCCGCGCCCGGGACGAGATCACCGAGATGTCCACCGCCGTGGACGAGATGGCCACCACGCTGCAGGGCCGGCTCGCCACGGAGAAGCGCTTCACCGCCGACGTCGCCCACGAACTCCGCACCCCGCTGATGGGCCTGGTCACGGCCGCCGGGCTGCTGCCCGAGGGCGACGAGGCCACCGAGCTGGTCCGCACCCAGGTCCGCACCCTGCGCGGACTGGTGGAGGACCTGCTGGAGGTCTCCCGCCTCGACGCCGGCGCCGAGAGCGCCCGACTCGACGAAGTCCCGCTGCGGGATCTCGTCGCCGAGGTGAGCAGAAGGGGCGACGGCGAGGTCCGGCTCCGGCTGACGACGCCCGCCACCGTCCGCACCGACCCGCGCCGCGTGGAGCGGATCCTCACCAACCTCGTCGCCAACGCCCACCGGCACGGCTCCGGCCCCGTCGAGGTCACCGTCACCGGCAGCCGGATCACCGTACGGGACCACGGACCGGGTTTCCCGGACGCCCTCCTCGCCGACGGACCGCAGCGCTTCCGCACCGGCGCCGCCGAACGCGGCCAGGGACACGGCCTCGGCCTCACCATCGCCACCGGGCAGGCGGCGGTCCTCAACGCCCGCCTGACCTTCACGAACGCCCCCGACGGCGGGGCCCTCGCCACCCTCGACCTCCCGGACAGCTGAACGCGCCCGGCCCGGCAACGCCGTCGGGTCCGCCTCGAAGCCACCGCGACCTGGATCTTCGCCACCGACGAAGGCGACGCCGCCTTTCTCGTCCAGCGCCTCTTCACCCACGAGGCCAGCGAACCACGAGCCCGCTGCAGCGGACTCCTGCCCATGGGGATACGGACACCCCCGTCTTCCTGTACCGCGCCCACAGGTGCCACGTCGTGTTCGGCTCCATGGACACCTGCACGACGAAGAGCTTCCCCGTCAATGGAGGCCCGCTCTTCGTCGAATTCCTCTGACCGGTCCGGCCGGGCGAGCCGCGTCGCCGGTCCGACCGAGGCTCGGACCGGCGACGGGCTGGCGCAGGTCCCTGCGGTCAGTTCAGCATCAGCGCGGACGCCTGGTTGTTGAAGCGGGCGTTATGGGAGAGCTGCCGGGCCCGGCAGCGGAGGCACGGGACATTAATGCGAACGATCACTCGAACAGGGTGGTGCTGCCGCGATGCCTGGGCCACACCGTCCCTTCCACCCCTCCCGAACGACAGCCGAATGCAGGACGACCCGCGAAGCGGGCGCCCACCTCCGGACCGACGCTCCGGTGGTCACCTGCTCCCGGCACAAAGCAGCTTCGTGATCCGCACGGAGCCGATGAACCCTTGGCTCCGCCCATCGGCGTCAGACGGTTGCCAGGAGTGCGCGGAAGCGCGTGTTCTCGCCGTCGGCGTACCGACCGAACCGGGCTGTGGCATCGCTGGTCACCACACGCACGAACACGGAGCGGGCCAACGGAGAGGCTTGAGACCACGCGGAGAACGCAGTGAGCCAGCCGAGAGCATCCCTCGGCTGCCAGCCGAACCCCATCAGCCGGACAGCGGTCTGCGCGGCATCCACCCAGGCGGGGCCGACCGCCGGCATCGCCCAGTCCACGAGGTGACCACCACTCACGGTGACCACGATGTTGTGCGGGTTGGTGTCCGTGTGCAACAGCGCCGAGCCGCAGAGCAGTTCGGCGTCCCCCGGGCCGAGCACCGCGCGGTAGCGCTCGACCAACGGCGTGATCTGCACGCCGACAGGTGCCGTGCACAGCCGAGCACGCTCCAGGACATCGGCAACGACACCGGCGTCCGCCGTTCCGGGCGCGAAATCGGCGTGCCGACCGTCCAGGTGGTCGAACACGACCAGGTGCCAACCGCCCGCAGCAGCCTCCCAGCACACCGCCGGCCCCACCGCCCGCACCGCCCCGTTCACCTGCACCTCGGTGCGCTGCGCCGTCACGCCCTCCCGATCGGAGACGGGCACCCCCTTGAGGAACAGGGTCCGCGTCTCGGTCGAGAGCACCAGCGCCGTCCGGCAGGTGATCCCCTCCGGCACCGTCCGCGTGGACAGCACCGCACCGAACTGCTCCTCCACCGCCCGCCGCACCTGTTGCGGCAGTTCTTCCCAGCCGGCGTGCGGATCCGGCACGCGAGACCCCTCTCCGTGAGGGGAGGGGACCCAACGGGACCCCTCCCCGAATCACATGATCAGCCCTGTGTCTGACCGCACTTGACGCAACGCATCTTGCCACTCCACATCTGGTACGAGTGCTCCCCGCCCCCGGGGCAGTTCTCCGAGGTGTGTCCCGCGATCTTGGTTCGCATGGCGTGTGCGTCCTCTCTCATCGGTGACGAACGGCCCGCCGGGACAACGGCGGCCGGAACCCGCGCCGACCGGGTGCCGTCACACGACGCCCGGTCGGACGGGCGCTGGGGATGGTGCGACCGACCGGGCCGGGCAGACCGACGGACTACGCCGCATTGACCGGCTCATCTCGGTAGAGCAGCGGAAACCGGTGTCCGAGGGTCGCAGCCGCGACGGCCGCCCGGACACGACGTTCGATGTACGGCTCGGTGAAGCGGGAGAGCAGGTCAGCAGTACGGACGTGCCGCTCTGGTCCAGGACGAGAACTTGGACGCCGAGCCGGCAGGCCCGCTCCATTGACGACTCCTCGGGTGAGGTGGGGGTGCCCCATTCCTACGCGGGCATCGCACGGAACGAGGCCGAGGAGGACTAGAAGCTCTCGAAGCGCCCGACGGCGGCACGATCGTGCACGTCGGCGTCGTCGGACTGCTCGTTGCTCTGACCGCTGAGGTCGGGCTCACCGGGGGCGGGGGTACCCTCCTGCGAGTCGATCATTGTTGTCGAACCCTTCCCAACGACGGAAGGTCTGCCGCACTCAGGCCGTGCCACTCGTCGAAGCCGTGGCTCCGCTCTATCAACTCGCGTTCGATCTCGTTCGGTTCGATCTCACTGTCCGGGTACTCCTCGTCGCACATCTCCGCGGTGGAAACCAATCGGAGGCCGCCAACTCCACGTTTTTCGAAGAAACTTGACAAGGCCTTCGGAACGGACGGCGTCTTCGCCCGCAAGACCCACGACGTCAAGAACTCTCCACTGCTGGAAGGGTTCGCCGAGTACGTAGCCCAGGAGGCGAAGGCCGTCGAACTGCGCTTGTTCGATCTCGGGATCGTGCCCGGCCTGCTCCAGACGCAGGAGTATGCGGAAGCAATTGCGGCCGGGGCCGTGCGTCGGGGGAGCGTCACGCAGGACCAGGCCGAGAAGCGAGTGGACTACCTCGCGGCCCGTCAGCTTCGGCTGCGTCGGGACCCGCCACCCCTTGTGCACGTCGTGATGGACGAGAGCTGTGTCCGTCGGACCGTCGGTGGACCGACTGTCATGGCTGCGCAGTTGGAGCTACTGGCCGAACTTTCAGCGCTTCCGCATACAGTCCTGCAAGTTGCGCCCTACGCCATAGGCGAGAACCGTGCCTTCGACCTGCCGGTGAACATTCTCACGCTGCCGAACAGGTCGCTGATGTCCTACGCCGAGTCGTCGCAGCAGGGGCACCTCGAACGGGACAGTGACTCCGTGGTGCCGATTCTGACGGCCTACTATCAGCTACAGGCCGCAGCCCTTTCACCGGTGGAGTCTGTGGCTCTGATCAGCCATCTACGGAAGGACCTGCCGTGAGCGAACCTGAGTGGTTCAAGTCGTCGTACAGCAGCAACGGCGGCAACTGCGTGGAGGTTGCAGCGAATCTGGCGACCTCGGCCGGCATCGTGCCGATCCGTGACTCGAAGGACCCCGAAGGCCCCTCCCTCGTCTTCCCGGCTGCCGAGTTCTCGTCGTTCCTCAGTGCGGTGCGCAATGGGGAGTTCGGCGCCGTCTGATGGTGTCTCCTCGAGGCCTGCCGACCGGACCCCGTCGCAACAGTGCGGCGGGGTTCCTCGGGACCACCGTCCACCGCCGCCGTGGTCCGTCCGGACGGACCACGGCGGCGGCGAGGGCGGCGAACCCGCCGTGGCCGGCGGGTCAGTGGACCGTGCCGGCGGTCGGGGCGAGCACGCCGGCGGTGACCAGGGCGATGATCAGGATGCCGAGAGCGATCCGGTAGATCACGAACGGCAGGAAGCTGTGGTGCGAGATGTACTTCAGGAACCAGGCGATCGCCGCGTAGCCGACGGCGAAGGCGATCAGGGTGGCGAGGACGGTCGGTCCCCAGGCGGGCGCCGGGCCCTCGCCGATCTTGAACAGTTCGAGCGTGCCGGAGGCGAGCACCGCGGGGATCGCCAGCAGGAAGGAGTACCGGGCCGCGGCCTCCCGGCTGTAGCCGAGGAACAGGCCCGCGCTGATCGTGCCGCCCGACCGCGAGACGCCCGGGATCAGCGCCAGTGACTGGGCTGCGCCGTAGACCAGGGCATGCGGGAAGGTCAGCGAGTCGATCTGCCGGGCGCTGCGGACGGCCCTGCTGCGGTCCGCGGCCGCCAGGACCAGGCCGAAGACGATCAGCGTGGTACCGATGATGCGCAGGTCCCGCAGCTGGGTCTCGATCGTGTCCTGGAACAGCTTGCCCAGCACCGCGATCGGCAGGGTGCCGACGATCACGAACCAGCCCGTCCGCGCGTTCGGGTCCCGGCGCAGTGCGGGCGTCCACAGCGAACGGATCCAGGTGGAAGCGATCGCGGCGATGTCCTTGCGGAAGTAGATCAGGACCGCGGACTCGGTGCCGAGTTGGGTGACCGCGGTGAAGGCGGCGCCCGGGTCGTCCCAGCCCAGGAGCGCGGAGAAGACCCGCAGATGGGCGCTGGAGGAGACCGGGAGGAACTCCGTGAGCCCCTGGACCAGGCCGAGTACGGCCGCGTGGAACCAGCCGATCACCGGACACCCGCCGCGCATGCCCGCTGTTCGCTTCGCATCGTGTCTTCCCGTTCCGCTCGGAGGAGGAGCCCCGGGTGACGGCCCCGGAACGGGCTGCCTGCCCCCGGCTGCGCGGCGCTCGCGCTCCCGGGTGGCCCGGGGGCGCGGCCAGCATGGCGGAGGCAGGCTGAACGTTTCCTGAAGACGCAGGTCACGGTCGCCGACGGGGGTCCGCTACCGCCGATCCGCCGCACGGCGCTGAACGGCCGCGAGCACCAGGGCCGCCGCGCACGCCAGCAGCGCTGCCGCGATCACCAGCGTCCAGCCGCGCCGGAAGCCGTCCAGCGCGGCCTGCGGCCCGTGCGGGGTGCCGATCAGGCCGACCGTCAGCGCCACGCCCACCACCGCGCCGATCTGCCGGGCCATCGTGGTGATCGCCGAGCCGGTGGCGAAACGGGTGGGCGGCAGCGCCGCGGCGGCGGACCCGATCAGGGTGGGCAGGGTCAGTCCCACGCCCAGGCCGGTGAGCAGCAGTCCGGGCAGCAGTTCGATGGCGTAGCCGGGCCGGAGTCCGACGGCGGCGGTCCACCAGCCGATCCCGGCGGCGAAGAGCAGGGTGCCGAGCGCGGCGACCCGTCCGGGGCCGAGCCGGCGCACCAGTACGGCGCTGCCCAGGGCGACCGGGGGCACCAGCAGCGGCCCGGGGGCGATGGCGAGTCCGGTGCGCAGCGCCGAGTACTCCCAGGCCTGCTGGCACCACAGGACCGAGGTCAGCAGCATGCCGGCGAAGGCGAGGGTGAACAGCAGGGCCGAGGTGTTGGCGGCGGCGAAGACCGGCACGCGCAGCAGCGGCAGTTCGACGATCGGGGCGTGGTGCCGCGCGGAGCGGCGCAGGAACCAGGCGGTCAGCAGGACGCTAGCGAGCAGGCCGCCCAGGACCCGGACCGAGAGCCAGCCCCACTCGTCGGCCTTGACCAGGGACACGGTGAGGGTGGCGATCGCGGCGGTGAGCAGGACGGCACCGAAGAGGTCCGGCAGCGGCCCGTTCCGCTCGGCGCGCAGCCCGGGCAGTACCCGGGTACCGACGGCGACGGCGGCGATGCCGACCGGGACGTTGGCGATGAACACCCACCGCCAGTCGGCCTCGACCAGCAGTCCGCCGAGCACCGGGCCGAGGCCGGCGGCGATCCCGCCGATCGAGGCCCAGGCCCGGATGGCGCCGGGGCGCTCGGCCGCGGGTGTGGCGTCGAGCAGCAGGGCCAGTGAGGTCGGCATCAGCGCGGCGGCGCCCGCCGCCTGGAGGACCCGGGCGGCGTCGAGCCAGCCGACGGCCGGGGCGAGGGCGCAGAGTGCGGAGGCGGCGGTGAAGACGGCCAGGCCGGCGAGGAACACCGTCCGGTGGCCGATGCGGTCGGCCAGCCGTCCGGCGGGGACCAGCAGTGCGGCGAAGACGATGGCGTAGCCGTTCAGCACCCAGGACAGGGTGGCCAGGCTGCTGCCGTGGAAGTGCTGCTGCATCGCCGGGACGGCGACGTTGACGATGAACAGGTCGAGGTTCGAGACGAAGACCGCGGCGGCGAGCACCAGGAACACGGCGCGGCGGTGGGGGCGGTCCCGGTCGGCCGGCAGGGTCGGCACGGTCGGCCCAGCCACTGGGTTTGATATTCCAACTGACTTCATGGCCCGGAACGCTAGCGGCAGTGAGTTTGAATACGCAACCCACTGTGGCAGGCTGGTGGAGTGACCCCGCACACCGATGCCCGCACACCGGCCGACCGCCCCGCCACCACCGCCCTGCCGGGCCGCCCCTGCTCCATCGCGGCCGCGCTGCAGGTCCTCGGCGAGAAGTGGGCGCTGCTCGCCGTGCGCGAGCTCTTCTACGGCAATCACCGGTTCGACCGGATCGCCCGCAACACCGGCGCCCCGCGCGACCGGCTCACCGCCCGGCTGCGCGCCCTGGAGGAGGCCGGCGTGGTCGAACGCCGCGCCTACAGCGAGCGTCCGCCGCGCTACGAGTACCACCTCACCGAGGCCGGCCGGGACCTCGCCCCGCTCACCCAGGCCCTGCTCGCCTGGGGAGACCGCTGGCTGTCGCCCGAGCCGCCCGTGGTGCTGCACCACCACCCGGGGCGCTCGGAGCACACGGGCCACCCGGAGCACCGGCACGACCCGGGTGGCCCGGACGACGCGCACGACCCGCACGGCCCGGACGCCCCGGACGCCCCGGACGCCCCGGACGACCCGGACAGCCCCGGCCACCCGTTGGACGCGGCCTGGACCTGCCGCACCTGCGGGGTGGAGGTGCGCAGCCCGGACGTCAGCCTGGAGGTCCGCTCCCCGGGCTGGGACCACCGGGGTCCCACCGTCCCCGGCAGTGCCGCGGCGTCCGCACCATGAACCGGAGCAGAGAAGGGGCGGGGCCGGCACCGAGGAGCTCTTGGGCTCCCGGGCCGACCCCGCCCCGTCGTGCGATCAGGACCGCGGGTCGCCGCACGCGATCGGCACGAGCACGAGCACGAGCACGCCCGCGGATCGTCATGCCGGCCGCTCGGACCGACATGTCCGCGGACCGGAGGTCAGGGGTGGAACCCCACCTCCGGGTCGGCCGCGTTCGGTCCGTCGAGCAGCGGCTGCCGGACGCCCTTCAGCTGAAGGTCGAAGAAGGCGGCGACGTACCGACGGGTGAGATCGACGGCGCGCCCGCTCGCGATGGTGGTGCCGGGCTGCGGGGGCAGGCCCAGTCCGTCGATGAGCACCGGGAAGTCGGTGAAGCTGTGGTGGTCGGTGCCCTCGACGGTCAGCCAACGCTTCCAGCCGTCGAGGCGGGGCCAGCTCTTCTCCCAGCTCTCGTCCTCGGCCTCGCCGTCCAGCGAGTGTCCGATCATCAGGAACGGCTTGCCGCCGATCCCGGTGGCGGGGACCAGGACGTCCATGGTTCCGTCCAGGTTCACCCCGGCCCGGATCCGGCAGTCGGTGAGCAGGGCCGGGACGGCGGCCGCGCCACCGGCGGAGTGACCGGCCATGCCGATCCGGTCGCGGTCGATCATCCGGGCGTAGCGCCACGCCGGGTGAGGGCGGCCGGTCAGTCGGTCGATGACGAACGAGACGTCCTTCGCCCGGCTCTCGTCCACCTTCGACCAGTCCTTGGGAACGCCGCACATCACACAGGGCAGCGTCCGCCCGTCCGGGAAGGTGGTGCCGGTGTTCTCGTAGGTGTGGTCGACCAGCGCGACGACGTAACCGCGGCTGGCCAGATCCTCGGCGAGGCCGGTGACGACCGTCCGCGCGTCGACGAAACCGGGTGACAGCACCACCAGCGGGTACTGGCCGCCCTGTGGACGGGCGCCGGTCGCCGACCAGGTCCGGACACCGGCGAGGACCTCGGTCGGGAGGGTGTTGCCCGGCAGCCGGGTGTCCATCATCGCGCGGGCCGCCGCGGCGGTCATGTAGGGGGCCGGGCCGCCCGTGCCGGCGTGGGCGGGATAGTACATCGAGACCATCAGCCGGCGCGGACCGGCGGCGGGCACCCACGGGTCCGGACGGTCCTGGTCCACCAGGTGCAGGATCTCCCGTCCGACCGCGTACGGTCCGGTCGGGCGCGGGAGTTCGATGCGGACGGCGGCCGGGTCGCTCGTCGTGGCGGGGCCGCCGGATGCGGCGGCACCGAACGCGGGGACGGCACCGAACGCGGGGGCGGCGGAGGAGGCAGCGGCGGATCCGGTCGGCGGCGGTGCGGCCGGGGCCGGGCCGGCGGCGGCGACGGACAGGGGCAGCGCAAGCAGCAGGGCTGCCGCGCCGACGGTGGCGCGAAGTCGTCTCATACCGGCGACGGTAGGTCGCGGGCACAGGAACTGACGTCCGCTCAGCGGTGGACCTGCCCCCTCCGGGAAGGGGCCTTCGCGCCCCCTAGGGGGTTCCTCCCCGGCCGTCCGCCGTCCGCCGTCCGCCGTCTGAGCCGGGGCCGTGAATTCCTCACCCGGACGCCGGACCGGGCGTTCGACCGGTGCTGGACCACGGGAAGCGGCGACTCCCGGCTGCTCGGTATGAGGAAGATCCTCGTGCCGGTGTCCTCGATCAACCGTACGATCGACGTCATCGGGCCCTGACCGGACCGCGGCCGCGCGGCGGTCCTCACGGCTGCCGCGCGGCCGCGCGGCGGTCCGGGCGACGTGCAGGCCCACGACCGCCGCCGCAGCCGCCAGGACGCACGTTCCCGCGGCCGCGCCCCCGCGCCCCCGCGCCCCCGGGAGCGTGCCGTGCGGGCGGCCCGCTCCTATGGTGGAAGGACCCCCCGCACGGGCAGGTGGATCGTGAACGGACCCGTCATCGACTACCAGGCCGTCTTCCAGGCGCTGCCGGGTCCGGCCGCGCTGCTGACCCGCGACCTGGTGTACGCGGACGTCAACGACGCCTTCCTGGCCGTGTCCGGACGCACCCGCGAGCAGCTCATCGGCCGCTACCTGTTCGACGTCTTCCCCGACAACCCCAACGACCCCTCGGCGAACGGTGTGCGCAACCTGCACGCCTCGCTCGAGCGGGTCATGGCCACCGGTGAGCGCGACACCATGGCCCTGCAGCGCTACGACGTCCAGGACCCCGAGCGCCCCGGCGTGTGGCACGAGCGGCACTGGAGCCCCGTGAACGCGCCCGTGCTCGCCCCGGACGGCACGGTGGCCCTGCTGCTGCACCGTGTCGAGGAGGTCACGGACCTGATCACGGCCCGCGGCTCCCACGACGGCGACCGCACCCGCGCCCTGGAGGCCGAGCTGTACACGCGTGCCCAGGAGCTGCAGGAGATCAACGAACGCCTTCGCGACGCCCACGCCCGCGAACGCGAGGTCGCCCTCCACCTCCAGGAGGCGATGCTCCCCGCGCCGCGCCCGCTCGGCCACCACCGGGCGGCCGTGCGTTACCGGCCCGCCGCCGGGGCCCTGAACGTCTGCGGCGACTGGTACGACCTTGCCGACCTGGCCGACCTGCCCGGCACGGCCCGCACCACGGTCGCGCTGGCGGTCGGCGACGTCGTCGGCCACGGACTGCGCGCCGCCGGTGTGATGGGCCAGTTGCGCAGCGCCCTGTCCGCGGCCTCCCGGGTCGCCGGCGGTCCCGCCACCGCCCTGGACGTGCTGGGCCTGTACGCCCGCTTCGTCGACGGTGCGGAGAGCGCCACCGCCGTGTCGGTCTTCGTCGACTGGACCGGGCACACCCTCACCTACAGCAGCGCGGGCCACCCGCCGCCCGCCCTGTGCGACCCCGACGGAACCGTGGCCTTCCTCGACCGCGCCACCGATCCCCCGCTCGGCGCCCGCCCGGAACACGTCCCGCGCCCCCAGGCCCGGACCGGCTTCACCGAGGGCTCCGTCCTCGTCCTCTACACCGACGGGCTGGTCGAACGCCGGCGCGAGGACATCGACACCGGCCTCGACCGGCTCGCCCGCTCCCTCTCCCGCCACCGCCGTGCCGACCCCGAGACCCTCGCCGACGCGCTCCTGACCGACCTCGTCCCGCCGGCCGGTCTGACCGACGACACCGCCCTGATCGTCCTGCGCCTCTGACCGCCGGGGCCCGCACGCCACCGGTCCCTCCGACGCGAGGAGAGGGGGAGGCCCGTGGCGGGCCTCCCCCTCTCCTCGCGTCGTGTCACGGCATCACGCGACGGCGCACACGGTCACCGGGTGAGATTGCTGGTGAACTCGTTGGCCGCGTCGTCGCAGTGCACCACCTTGTTCGGCCGGTTCCCCGGGCCGTCGCCGATGACCGGAGCCGGGGCGTCGACCGCCCACGGGTTGCCGCCGCTGCCGCGGGTGGCGGCCGAGCAGGATCCGTAGGCGTTGCCGTTGGGGGCGGTGGCGGGGAAGTTGGAGAAGTTCCTCCAGTCCCCGCCGCTGATTCGCTGGTTCGACGGGCGGCCGAGGTTGTCGGTCAGCCGGTCGTCGACGTAGAGGTACAGGTCGGGCATGTAGGACTGGAAGACGATCCCGTTGGACGGGGTCGCGTCGCCGTTGCGCTGGTAGTGCGTCGGCTTCACGGACCCGTCGGCGCAGAAGGCCGCGGCGATGTCCTGCCAGATCGGGGGCGCGTTGCCGATCATGGAGCCGCCCATGTTGTTGTTCCAGGATCCGGTGTTCTTGAAGAACATCGCGTAGACGTCGCCGGCGAACCGCTTCACCGCGTGGTTGGTCCTCAGGCTCGCGTCGACCTTGTCCACCCACGCCTTGACGTTGTCGTTGACCGACTTGTGGCCGATCATGGCGCGGTAGCCGTGCACACCGCCGCCGACGGCGCGGAAGTCGACGCACTGCTTGGCGTCGTCCACCCGTGCCCCGCGGAAGTGCGGGAAGTACGCCTGCCCCGGGGTGTCACCGTCGGTGTAGGGGTGGGAGATCTGGACGTTGCCGTACTCCAGCGCGTCCTGCGTGGTGTAGTCGATGTCCGGTGCCGCGATCCCGTAGTCCGCCTCGATCGTCTTCATGATCCTGGTGACGAAGTGGGGCAGGTGGGCGTTGCCGACCCGGGCCCGGTAGTTCGACCCGGCGCTGCCGTCGACGATCTTCCCGTCCTCGCCGACCACGAACGTCACGCTCACCTCGGACTTGATCTTGTAGCTGTTCGGGTCGCTGAAGGCCTGGGAAGCGGGCCTGGAGACATCAGGACGCAGGTTGGACATCGCCATCCAGACCGGGATCGACATCGCGGGGGCGGAACCGTCCGCGCGCGGGGCCCAGCCGCCGGCCCTGATGTCCTTCGCCCACTGGTCGGCCACGTCCCACGTCTGCTGCCCCGTGCACTCGCCGACGGCCTGCGCCGTCGGGCAGCGCGCCTCGGAGGTCAGACCGTGGGCGTCGGCCCCGTCCGGGTTGTTCCACAGCGGCCCCTGGTCGGCCAGGCCCAGCCCCCAGTCGTACAGGGCCTTCATGGACCGCACGGGCGAGTTGATCTCCGTCGACACCGGCCAGTTGGAGTTCAGCTCCTGGTTCGGGTCGAACACCGCGGCCGCGGTCAGCGAACGCTGGACGAAGGTGCCCCTGATCGGTTTGAAGGCCACGGAGTTCCACGCGATGTCGCGGTCGGCGGTGCCCGCCTTCGAGTAGTTCGTCAGTGTCACCTTCGGCGTGGAACCGAACCTGTACGCGCCCAGGGACACCCACTGGCCGTTGTTCGCGTTCTGGTCGACGTACCGCTCGTACGGACCGCCGACCGCGCCGCTGATGACGTACTTCGCGTCCTTGGTCTGCGCCCCGGTGTCGGGGACGTAGGCGTAGACGGCGGCGAGGTCGTACGACTTGCCCGCCGTCCACTCGCCCACGATCGTCATCCGGTTGCCGTCGCCGCCGTAGTGGTCCTCGTCACGGGTGTGGGTGTACCAGAAGTGGCCGCCGTGACCGCCCCCGATCGAGTGCAGATCGGCCTTCGCCTCGTAGTGCTGGTCCATGTCGGCGTGGAAGGTGAACTGGAACGTGCCCGTCGAGGCGGCCGCTCCGCAGGCCGACCAGGTCGGCGTGCCGGCGGGGACCGAGGTGACGACGTCGGAGCCCGCCGGGGCGCCGGCGCACACCGGAGTGCCGTTCTTCAGCCGGTAGCCGCGGCCCGGCTCGGCCCGCAGGGTCTGGTACTTGATGTTCTCGTGCCCGCAGGTCTGACTGCAGTCGGGCTTCCAGGTCGCGTTCTCCTGGTTCCACCAGAACTGGCGGTAGCAGGCCTCGTCCGGGCAGTCCACCGGGCTGGCGGGGTTGCAGTTGTTCATCGTGTTGCAGAAGGTGCCGATCGGCGGGCTGACCCGGGAGCGGTCGGCGGGGGTGGCCCACCAGGCGGGGTTGAAGCCGGCCGAGTTGAAGCCCGATTCGCCCTTCCAGTCCTGGCGTCCGTCTGTGCCGTAGGAGAAGCCGGCGTCGATGGACCAGGCGGACCAGCCCATCACCTTCATCTGGTACGGCCAGTACTGCGGGGTCGCCGCGTCCCGGATGTTGTTCGGGTTGAGGCTCACATCCATGAACGGGTGGTCCCAGGCACCCTTCTTGTACATCGGGTTGGCGGGGTTGTTGTACCAGCCCAGGCCCCAGGCGCCGCCGTTCCGGCCGGCCTCCGACTTCGGGTTGAAGCCGAGGTTGTAGTTCCAGGCCGCCGTGAACCAGTTCTCCGGACGGGACGGGTCGTCGTTGTTGACCGTGATCCGCTGCCCGTCGGCGTGCACCTCGTTCCACTTGTCGGCGAGGATCTTCATGGAGGCGGCGATGTTGGTGGCGTAGTCGACGGCGATCGCCTTCTGCAGCGCCGGCTCGAGGCTCGTCTCGCCGGGCTTCTCGTGCCCCTTCAGCCGCATGCCGTCGGTGACCTGGCCGACGCCGTAACCGCAGTCGGACTTGTCCCAGTTGATGCGCCAGTAGCCGAGCAGCGTGTCCTTCGCGCTGTGGCCGTAGTACCCGTCCACGGCTGCCAGCGGGCTGCCCGTCTGGCCGGGGATCGCGCCGGACTCGGCCTGCCACAGGTTGGACTCCTGCGCCAGGATGCCGAGCAGCACATTGGCGGGGATCCGTCCGCCGCCCTTGAGCTCCGGGCGGGGGAACAGCCCCTGCGGGTCGATCGTGAGCAGCCCGGCCTGGCCCCGGTAGTCGCCCTGCCGGATCCAGTTGCTGCGCAACTCGCCGCGGACGGCCATGTCCACCGCCCACTCGACCTGGTTGGGCGTCGGCTGCAGCGCCTGCACACCCATGTCGTTGCGGGAGACCGAGCACCAGCGGTCGGTGTCGCGGGGGTCGTGGGAGTCGGGCGCGCCCGCGGCCGCGGCCGTGGGGGGCGTCGTCCGCGGTTCGGCGTCGCCGGTCAGGGCGGGGGACGGATCGTCGGCGGGGCTCGGCTGCGCCGGGGCGACCCGCTGCCGGACCTCCTTGCCCGTCGCCGTGACGGTCGAGGTGACCGTCGTGGTGCCGTCGACCGGGGCCGGGGTCCCGGGACGTGTCCCCGAGGGGTCGGGGGCACCCGCCTCGGGGGCGGCCGCCCCGTCGAAGCCCTTCCCCGCCGCCTTGATCCGCGTCAGTCCGGCGCGGACACCGGGGGTGAGGACGGGGGCGACGGCGAGGTGGCCCTCGGAGGAGACCTCGGTGCCCGCCGGCGCGTCGAGGCGGGTGACTCCGCTCCCCTCCACGTCGACGGTCCGGGGACGGCCGGTGAGGAAGACGCGCCCCTGCGCGCCGGACACCAGCTCCAGCTCGCCGGGGTTCCCGGTGGCGACCGTGAGCGGCTCGTCGCCGCTGCCGCCGTACACCTTCGCCCGCGCGGTCCCCGAGTCCTTGCGGTCCACGAAGCCGACGCGGTCGTCCGCCATGGGGCGGATGTCGAAGGGGATGCTGTCGCCCCCGGCGAGCCGGCTGATCGTGCCCTTGCCGTCGATCCGGACGAGATCGCGGCCCAGACCGGCCACCACACCGTCCTTCACCGGCACCGCCGACGACACCTGCCCCCGCAGCTCGCCCGTCCTGGTGACGACGGTGCCCGCCGTGTCGACGGTGACGACCTGGGTCTTGACCTGCGCCGCGTCGTTCATGTCGCGGTACTGGGTGAAGGCGGCCGTGTGCGTGGTGGTGTTGCAGGCGGGGTCGAAGTAGGCGAGCGTGGCGGTGAACGGCAGCTTCGTCACCTCGCCCGTCCTGGTGTTGACGATCGCCGTGAACGCGCCGCCCTGCATCAGGTCGGGCTTGTTCGTGAAGGCGCGCGGGGCGTACACGGCGGCCACGTGCGAGTCGTCCATGACGCACTGGTTGCCGATCCAGGAGTCGGCCGGCATCCCGGGCTCCGCGAGCGCGGCGACCGTCCTCCACTCGTACGCCGCCGCCTCGTCGGCGACGAGTATCTTGAACGCCTCGGCGTCGGCCGCGCCGGTCACGGCACGGTCCTCGGAGGCCTTCCACTCCTTTCCCAGGGTCTGGTCCGGACTGTCCACGCGTAAGGAGGCGGCGGGTGGCGGCACGGCCCCGGCGGAGGGGGCCGGTGCGGCGGCGGCCGCAGGAGGGGCTTGGAGCAGGCCCGCGGTCAGGGCCGCGCAGGCGGCCGCCGCGGCGGCCGGCAGGCATGCCCGTCGGATGGATCGCAAGAGAGAAGTCCCCGTATCTCGTCGTTCGGGGGCTGTGCCCGCCCGGGCACAGCCGGGTCCACTCGCCGCGGCGGGGCGGGACGTTGAAGGTCCGGTGCCCCGCCGGGGCGGGTGTCCGCTCGGCCGGTCCGCACATCCGGTGCGGCCGGCAGGTCCCCGGTGGACGGACCGCCGGGCCGGAGGCCGGTCCGGTGCCCGCCCGCCGGGGTGCCGTCCGTCAGTACCGCATCTGCCAGTGCTGCTCCGGCGGGAAGTCCGCGGCACAGGTCCACAGGGTCAGGTAGGTGCCGTTGCCGGACGAACCGCCCTTGTTGGTCAGGCACTTGTCCGAGTACCTGGTGTGCATGGACCAGTCCGAGGACCAGAAGTTCTGGCTGGGGGTGTTGCGGTAGTCCCCGCACGGCCACAGGGTGAGCACCGCACCGTTGACGCCGTAGGCGTCGCCCTGCGGGGTCAGGCACTTCCCGCTCGCCTTGTGGAAGATCTGGTGACCGTCGTGGTCCCACTTCTGGAGCTCGTCGCCCGTGCAGTTCCACAGGGTGATGATGGTCCCGTTCGCCGTGCTGTTGCCCTTGGGAGTGGCGCACTTCGCGGGGTACCAGGTGCCGGGGCCGACCGGCGTGAAGAGCTCGCCCCAGAAGGGACCGCCTTCCGCCGAGGCCTGCGGAGCCGTGGCCGCGTGGAAACCCGCCGCCAGGAGGGCCGTCGCCAGGAACACTATTGGCTTGCGCATGACATGCCTTTCATCAGGAACAGCCGTCGTCTGCAACAGGGATCGAATCTAGCCCGCACCCGGCGAGCCGGACTGTGCGAGGCGTGCAGCGATCCTGCACAGTCCGCGCAGCGCACCAGTACGCAAATGACCGGTCCCCGCGCGCTGTTGTCGCGCGGGGACCGGTCATTCTGCATACGGGGCCCCTGGGCATCGGCCGCCCCGTCGAACCGGCGTCGCTCAGCCGCCCTCGGGCCGCGCGGGCTCCTCCGCCCGTTCGGGTCGCTCCGCCCGTTCGGACCGCTCCACCTGTTCGGGTCGCTCGCCCTCCTCGCCCTCCTCGTCCTCCCAGCGGAGCAGGTCGCCCGGCTGGCAGTCGAGCACCTCGCAGAGGGCGGCGAGCGTCGAGAATCGCACCGCCTTGGCGCGGCCGTTCTTGAGCACCGCCAGGTTGGCGGGCGTGATCCCTATGCGGTCCGCGAGTTCACCCACGGACATCTTCCGCCGGGCCAGCATCACGTCGATGTCGACCGCGATCGGCATCAGATCACCTCGTTCAACTCGGCCTGCATCCTGTTCGCTTCGACGTCACGGGCGACGGCCTGGGCGAGCAGCATCCGCAGCACGAGCACGATGAGCGCGACACCCAGGATCGCGAGGCCGATCCCGCCCATGATGAGGGTGACGCCAGGGTCGTCCCGCTGGCCCGGCGCGTTCAGGGCCGTGACCGAGAACCACACGAGAGCGGCCGCGACGATCGCGCCGATGATGCCGTCCACGTAGCGGAAGGCCGCGTGGGAGAACACGGTTCCGCGCCGCACCATCGCCACCAGTCGCCAGACACAGACCAGGGCGACCTGCGCCGCCCCGATGCCCAGGACCGTCACCACGCGCAGCGCCGTCAACGGGAGCGTCCCGTCCTCCGGATCGTTCCCGCCGACCAGGGCCCACACCATCATGGCCTGTACGAACACGGTGCCGGTCAGCACCACTACGAGCACGGCGCGCAGCGCGCGCACTGTCAGCTTGCCCATGATCCACCCATCCATCGAGTTGCGATGGGAATCTATCGAATTTCGATAGACGAGGCAAGGGGCGGACCGGGTGCGGCCCAGCAGCCCGCCGGACCCGCCCCGGGCGGCACCGCTCGGCACCGCCCGGCACCGCGGCCGTCGCCGTTCACGGCGGGGCGACGACACTCGGTCTCCGCCGCCACCGCGCCGCGGGGCCGACACCCGTTCGGGTGCCGGCCCCGCGGCGCGCTCAGTGAGCGCCGGTCCGCCGGTGGGCGCGCGTCCGCGGCCCGACCGGGCCTTCGACGGCCGGAATCAGGACGCCGAACGCCAGGCGCGGGACGGGTCCGAGTCGCAGTTGAAGATGACGGTGGGCGTGTTGTTCGTGCCGGCCCCGCCGGCCGGACTCAGGCACTTGCCGCTGCTGTGGTTCACCAGGTAGCTGCCGCTGAAGTACCACAGCCGCGACGGGTCGTCGTCGCAGAGGTAGATGACGGTGGAGGTGTTGTTGCCGCCCGCGCCGCCGGCCGGGCTCAGACATTTGCCGCTGTTGATGTTGAGCACCTGCCAGAGGTTGTTGCCCTTGTTGACCAGGTACCACTGGCGGGACGGGTCGGAGTCGCAGTTGTAGATGACGGTGGGCGTGTTGTTGGCACCGCCGCCACCGGCCGGGCTGAGGCACTTGCCGCTGTTGGTGTTCTGCAGGAACGAGCCGAGCCCCGCCCGGGCGGCCCGGTCGGCGGCCGAGGCGGCGGGCGCGGAGAGCAGCGCACCGCCGATCATGGCTGCCGCCGCTACGGCGACAGAGGTCCTGCGGGAGATCCGTGCCACGGTCTGTGCTCCTTCTGATCGAGAGGACAGAGGAACCGGAGTAGCAGAAGAAGCGTCGCAGACGATCGATGGCAGGTCCATGCCCATTCACGAAGCAGGCACAAGGTCGTTCTGTCCCGTACGGAAACCGCGCCGCGGCCGGGCCGCGATCCGGCCCGCACGGCACCGTGGTCACGTGGACCACGCGGTCGACCGTGACGCGAAACAGGGTGGCGGACCCGCCTCGAAGTCCGAGAGCATCAGGTCATGTCGGACGGCGGGGCGGGACAGGACCTTCCGGCCGGCTTCGGGTTCCGGCCGTACCGCGGCGGCGAGGACCACGCCGCCATGGCCGCGGTGCGGCTGGGTTGCGCCGAGCGGGATCGGGTCGATGCCCGTTCGGTGCTGGAAGGGCTCCCCACGGCGGCCGAGATCGCCGAAACCTCCGCCGGACTGGAGGAGCCGTCCGAGAACCAGGTCCTGGTGCTGCTCGACGGGGTCGTCGTCGGCTACTCGACGATCCGGTGGTGGCAGGAGCGGGACGGTACCTGGCTGTACCTGCACCGAGGTCACCTTCTGCCCGAGCATCGCGGTCAGGGCATCGGCTCGGCCATGCTCCGCTGGGCCGAGGAACGGATCCGCCGGCTCGTCGAACTGCACGGAACGGCGCGGACGGCAGTGATCGGTGCGAACGCCACGGTCTCCGAGCCGGACGCCACGGCACTTCTGCGCGCATCCGGCTATCGACGTGTCTTCAGCCTGGTCGAGCTGGAGCTGGGCGATCTGCGGCAGGTGCCCGAGCCGGGCGGCGGACTGCCGGCCGGGATACGGACCGGGCCGATCGGGACGAGCCACTACCGTGCGGCCTGGAAGACGGTCGTCGACTCGTACGCGGACACCGACTTTGCCCAAGGATGGCCCTTCCAGGACTTCGTCGACACCGCCGACCCGGCATGCTGGCGGGCCGCCTGGAACGGGCAGGACATGGTCGGTGTCGCGCTCTGCTCCGTCCGTCGTCACGACC
This sequence comes from Kitasatospora sp. NPDC089913, assembly GCF_044748625.1. Classification (NCBI taxonomy): domain Bacteria; kingdom Bacillati; phylum Actinomycetota; class Actinomycetes; order Kitasatosporales; family Streptomycetaceae; genus Kitasatospora; species Kitasatospora sp. NPDC089913. The sequence continues at coordinate 84,463 of NZ_JBIVGI010000019.1, forward strand.
CCACGGTGGGCGAGGTGGAAGAGCTGAGTGTCCGGGCGGACCACCGACGCCTCGGAGTCGGCCGGGCCCTGCTGCTGGACGGGCTGCGGAGCCTTCGCGAGCAGGGTGCAACGACCGCCCGGCTGTTCACGGGCACGGCAAATCCGCACCGGTCCTACGACCTCTACGAGAGTGTGGGGTTCCGGCGGCAGAACGAGTACGTCCGATACCGCAGGTCGCTCGCCTGATCGACCGGTCATGGGACTGCCGGCCCGGTCCACAGGACCCGACCGTGCCTCATCACATCGTGCGGGAGAGCTGTTCGCGCACCCATTCGGCATCGGGGTTGGTGCGGGGACGGCCTGCCACGACGACGGTCGGCACGGTCTCGTTGCCGTCGTTGGCCGCCCGAGCGGCCGCGGCGCCCGCCGGGTCGCTCCAGATGTTGACCCAGTGCAACCGGCGGGCGCTGCGGCCCAGGCGGACGCGCAGCCGGATGCAGTACTTGCAGCCCGGCCGCCAGTAGATCACCGGCCGGCCGTCGGCCGCGCTGCGGCGCTGCGCCTCCTCCGCGCCGACCGACGCCGGAAAGATCAAGGGCGAGTTCACGCCCGCGAGCGCCAGGAACGCCACCAGGACGCCGGCGGCCGCGCCGGGGTTCCCCGAGCGGGCCGTCCCGGCCGCGACCGCCGAGCCGCTGAGCGCGAAGAGCAATGACAGGATCCATGAGCGCATCACGGTGGTGCAGGCTACCAACGGGTCGGCCCGCTCCTGCCTCCGACCGTCGGCGCCGGCACGTCCACCGCTGTTGTTCGCGCGAACGACTCAGGGTGGCGGAGCGCCTCGAACCGTCGGCGGCGCGGGGCGACGGAGGGTCAGACCGCGACGACCTCGATCCCCGCCTCGGTGAACCGCGCCGCCATGTCGGGCGTCAGACCGGAATCCGTGACCAGCACGTCGATCCGGTCCAGCCCGCAGATCCGGGCGAAGGCGCGTCTGCCGATCTTCGACGAGTCCGTCGCGAGGATCACCTTCCGGGCCCGCTCCGCGAGCAGCCGGCTGATGCCGGCCTCGTCCTCGTGGTGCGTCATCACACCTAGTCTCGGGTCGACGCCGTCCACACCCAGCACGGCGACGTCGAGGACCACCTGGTTCAGTACGCCCTCCGTCAGCGGCCCGACCAGTTCGTAGGTCTGCGGCCGCGCCACGCCACCGGTCACCACCAGCTTGAACTGCGGGCGGACCGCGAGTTCACCGGCGATGTTCAGGGAATTGGTGACGACGGTGTAGACCGGCCGGGAGGCCGCCTCGCCCCGCTCCGCGGGGCCCCCGCCGGCCCGGAGCACCAGTGCCCGCGCCACCTCGGTGGTGGTGGTGCCGCCGTTGAGCCCGACCACGTCGCCCTCGCCCAGGAGTTCGGCCACGGCGGTCGCGATGCGCTGCTTGTCCGACACCCGCCGCGAGGACTTGTAGCGCATCGGGAGCTCGTAGGAGACGCCGTGCGCGATCGCCCCGCCGCGCGTGCGGACCAGCAGCCGCTGCTCGGCCAGCTCGTCGAGGTCGCGCCGGATGGTCGCCGGGGACACCGCCACCGAGACGGCCGCCTCGTCGACGTCGAGCTTGCCGTCGACCGCGAGGAGTTCGAGCAGCTTGCTCCACCGCTCCTGCTTGGACATGCGCGCGACCCTTCTTCGAACGGAACTCCGGCACCGCGCCGCGCCTCTGCGGGATCCGGTTCGGCCGCCCCTGGCGGCCGGTCCGCCGCCCCGGGACGTGTGCGCGGAGTTGATCGTATCGCCGCACCGCCGGGCCATGCGTGGCCCGGGCGAGCCGCGCACGTCACCGGACATTCGGTGGCCGGGCTCTGGACTCGACAGGCCTTCGGCCTCGATACTGCGCTCATCCACTGTGAATGTTTTCGCAGCTTTGGCGCCATCAGCGCGCATCTTCGATCATCCAGGATGGTTCGATGCCCTTGATCAGCAACACCTCACCGACCCCGGCCGAACCCTCCACCGACGGCCGCCGGCCAGGTTGCGTGATCGCACTCGACGTCGGCGGCACCGGGATGAAGGGCGCCGTGCTCGACCACGGCATGCGTCCGCTGCACACCGTGCACCGGCCCACCCCGCGCACCGACGGGCCCTCCGCCGTCCTCGACGCCGTCGCCGACACCCTGCTCGACCTCAACCGCTCCGCCGCCGGGTCCGGCCTGCCGGTGCGGCACACGGGAGTGGCCGTCCCCGGCATCGTCGACGACGCCCGCCGGCGCGCCGTCCGGTCGGTGAACCTCGGCTGGAGCGACCTCCCGCTGGCCGCCCTGCTGGAGGAACGGACCGGACTGCCGGTCACCCTGGCCCACGACGTCCGCGCGGGCGGCGTCGCCGAATGCGCGATGGGGGCAGCGCGCGGGGCGGACGACGTCCTGTTCGTCGCCATCGGCACCGGCATCGCCGCGGCCCTCGTCTGCGACGGCCGACCGGTCCTGGCCGGCGGGTACGCGGGCGAGATCGGCCACATCCCCGTCGCGTCCGGGGAGGGGACGTGCGCCTGCGGCGGCTCCGGCTGCCTGGAGACGGTGGCCTCCGCCGCCGCCGTGGCGTCCGCCTACACCGCGCGCACCGGGCGGCCCGTGTCCGGCGCCGCCGACGTGGCCGCCCTCACCGCGCAGGGCGACCCCGTGGCAGGCGCGGTCTGGCACCGGGCCGCGACCGCACTGGCGGAGGCACTGGCCACCGCCACCACCCTGCTCGCACCGGAACTGATCGTGCTCGGCGGCGGTCTCGCCGAGGCGGACCGGCTCCTGCTCGACCCCGTGCGGGGCGCACTGGCGGAGCGTCTGACCTTCCAGCGCCGTCCGGTCGTGGTGCGGGCCGCGCTCGGCGACCGGGCGGCCTGTCTCGGCGCGGGCCTCGCGGCGTGGCGGGCGGCAGGGCTCCCCGTGGCCGAGGGCGCTCCGGTGGCCGCCGGCTCCCCCACCGGGCGTCCCGTGGCCGACGACCGGACGGGGGCCGACGACCGGGCAGGGGCCGACGGCCCGGCGGGGGTCCCGGGCCGATGATCCTCACCGTCACCCTCAACGCCGCGCTCGACGTCACCTGGACCGTCGACAGCCTCCGGCCCCGGACCTCCCACCGCGTCGACGGCGAGCAGGAACGGGCAGGCGGCAAGGGGATCAACGTCGCCCGGGTGCTCGGCGGCCTCGGCCACGACCCGGTGGCCACCGGCCTGGTGGGCGGGGCCACCGGCCGCCGGATCCTCGACGGCCTGCGCAGCACCCGGATCCGCGGCGAGTTCGTCGAGGTGGCCGGTGAGTCGCGCCGGACCCTCGCCGTCGTCTCGCGCGCGGACGGCGACGCCACCGTGTTCAACGGGCGCGGGCCCACGGTGACCGCGGCCGAGTGGCAGCTCTTCCACCGGCGCTACGCCGCCCTGGCCGCGACGGCACGCGTGGTGGTCCTCAGCGGCAGCACCCCGCCGGGTCTCCCGGCGGACGCCTACGCGCAGCTCGTCCGCACGGCGGCGGCGGCCGGTGCGCTCACGGTGCTCGACACCAGCGGCCCGGACCTGCTCCGGGCTCTCGCGGCCGGGCCCGACGTGGTCAAGCCCAACGCCGAGGAGATCGCCGCGGCGACCGGGCTCACGGACCCGGCCCGCGCGGCCGCCGCGCTGCGGTCCCTGGGCGCCCGCGCGGTGGTGGCCTCGGCCGGCGCCGAGGGTCTGCACGCCGTCACCCCGGACGGCACCTGGCGGGGCGCGCCGCCCGAACGGCTGGCCGGAAATCCGACCGGCGCCGGCGATGCCTGCGTGGCCGCGGTCGCCGCCGGGCTGGCGGCGGGCTCGGCCTGGCCGGAGATCCTCCGCACGGCGGTGGCCCTGTCGGCCGCCGCCGTCCCCTGCCCGGTCGCCGGCGAGGTCGACTCCGCCGTGTTCCGGCGGCTGCTCCCCCGGGTCGTCGTCGAGGCGGTCCCGGCGGCCCCGGAGCGGTGACTTCGTTCACGCCGCCACAGTTGCTTGATTGTGATTGATAGATGCTAATTGCGAGCAGTTCTTGACAGAAACAGTGCTCGTGAAACAGCATGCTGAGCAACCGGGCACCACCTTCAACCTCATCGCCTCCCCCTCCGCCCTCTCACGGCAAGGAATCCGCGTGACCGCCTTCGAAACCTCCCGCACCTCGGTCGAGATCGCCTCGCAGCCCGCGACCTGGGCGCGAGCGGCCCGCTCCGCCGGCTCGTACACCGGCGCGCTGCCGCGCCGCGGTGAGCGGGTCGCCGTGGTCGGCTGCGGCACCTCCTGGTTCATGGCCCACGCCTACGCCCGGCTGCGCGAGAGCGGCGGCCACGGCGAGACCGACGCCTTCGCAGCCTCCGAGTTCCCCCTCGGCCGCGGCTACGACCGTGTCGTGGCCCTGACCCGCTCCGGCACCACCACCGAGGTCGTCGACCTGCTGGCCGAGCTCCGCGGCACCGTCCCCACCACCGCGATCACCGCCGACCCGGCGACCCCCGTGATGACGGCCGCCGACCACGCCGTCGTGCTCGACTTCGCCGACGAGGAATCCGTCGTCCAGACCCGGTTCGCCACCACCGCGCTCGTCCTGCTGCGCGCCCATCTGGAGGCCGAGGGCGCCCGGCCGGCCGGGGTGCGCCCGGTGGCCGAAGCCGTCAGGGACGCCGCGCCGGCCCTCGACACCCCACTGCCTCCCGAACTGATCGGCGCCGAGCAGTTCACCTTCCTCGGCACGGGATGGACGTACGGGCTCGCCCTCGAAGCCGGCCTGAAGATGCGCGAGGCCGCCGGCGCCTGGACCGAGGCCTATCCCGCCATGGAGTACCGCCACGGCCCGATCAGCATCACCGGCCCCGGCCGGGTCGCCTGGTTGTTCGGCCCCGCCCCGCAGGGCCTCGCCGACGACGTCGCCCGGGTCGGCGGGCTCTTCCGGCAGGCCTCAGGGTCCGAGCCCGGCTCGCTCGACCCGCTCGCGGACCTGATCCTCGTCCAGCGGCTCGCCGTGCTGCTCGCCGAGGCCCGCGGCTACGACCCGGACCGCCCCCGCAACCTGACCCGCTCCGTGATCCTCGGCCCCGCCACCGCGTGAACGCCCGCCCGTACCACCGGCACCGCTCGTACCGCCCTCGCCCGTACCGCCTCGGAGAACCCTCATGCCCCTGACACCCACCGGCGACATCGTCGGCCCCGCCCGCACCGGCGCCCACGGCGTCGGGGCGTTCAACGTCGTGCAGATCGAACACGCCGAGGCCATCGTCACCGGGGCGGAACGGGCCGGCCGCCCCGTCGTCCTCCAGATCAGCGAGAACACCGTCCGCTACCACGGCGCGCTCGCCCCGATCGCCCTCGCCTCCCTCTCGCTCGCCCGGACGGCCGCGGTGCCGGTGGCCGTCCACCTCGACCACGCGGAAACCCCCGAACTCGTTTACGAGGCCGTCGAGCTGGGCTTCACCTCCGTCATGTTCGACGCGTCCCGGCTCGACTACGACGCCAACGTGTCCGCCACCCGGCAGATCGCCGAGCACTGCCACCGGGCCGGCGTCTGGATCGAGGCCGAACTCGGCGAGATCGGCGGCAAGGACGGCGCCCACGCACCGGGCGTCCGCACCGACCCCGACGAGGCGCGCGCGTTCACCGCGGCCACCGCCGTCGACGCCCTGGCCGTGGCCGTCGGCAGCTCCCACGCGATGCGCACCCGTGACGCCGTCCTGGACCTCGATCTGATAGCCCGACTGCGCGGCGCTCTCGACGTGCCGCTCGTCCTGCACGGCTCCTCGGGCGTCGGCGACGCCGGCCTCGCCAAGGCCGTCGCCGCCGGCATGACGAAGATCAACATCTCCACCCACCTCAACCGGCTCTTCACCCGCACCGTGTCCGACCGCCTGCGGGCGGCCCCCGACACCGCCGACCCGCGCACCTACCTCGGCCCGGCCCGCGACACCGTGGCCACCGAGGTGACCCGCCTGCTGGGCATCCTCACCACCGCCCACTGACCCCTGCGGGCCCGGGGCCAGGCCCCTGCCCGGCCACCCCCGCCCCGGGGGCAGGCACCAACACAGCCCTCACCGCCTGATCGCGAACCGACAAGCGCCGGGACAGCACCGCCGCCCGGTCACCTCGGGGCATTACCACGACCCAGGCGTCCACACCCTCGCACCCTCCCACGCGGCATCGTCCGGCCGTTCCGGTGACACCCGGAGCTGCACCGTCGTGCTGCGTGGCTGAGCGGTCACGCCGCTCCTCCCGCCACCGGGCGCCGAACACGCATGCCCGGGCAACCCCACGCCCGGCGTACGCTCGGGCCCGGCTGACCCGTCGAGGTCCTCCCTGGTGCACAACCGTCATGCACAATCCGGGATTCACACCCTGGCCGGTGACGAGCGGGGAGCGTCAAAACCGCCAGTGCCATACCTCAACGGCTACTTCACGGAGTCGACCTCAGCGATCCAAGCTGCTGATCGGCTCGTCGGATTGGCGCTAGTCTGTGGCGTCATGGACACCGAGCCGCACCTACAGCGACTGCTGCTGTGGCTGGCCGACGAACTCGTCCGCCAGCCGGGCGAGACCGCCGAGTCGGCAGGGTATGCCGCCGTCGAGTTGCTGCCCGAGACTACTGTGGAAGATCTGGCGTGCACCCTGGAGTTGCGGGGCCAGGCCGCTCTGAGCCGCAACCTGGCCAGAACAACCCCGGGGATCTTGCTCACCGAAGCCGGCCTGACCGAGGCCAGACGCCTACGCGCCTCGCAGCAGGATCCCGTCCAGCCCGTCCGCTACAGCCGCGACGCGATTGTGAACTGGCTGTTCCCCCTACGGCGCTCGGGTCCTGTCAGCATTGGGGCCTTTCTGTCCACCGCAGGCTCCTCTTCGTCGGCGATGCCCTGACCGAGGGTGAGATCGAAGAAGCGCTGGGGTACCTGGTGACAAAACAGCTCGTTACCGCCAGCGGACTGAACCAATACGTCACTGGGCCGGCGCACATCGCGCTCACCTCGGACGGCATCGACTGCGCAATCTCCGGAGGATCAGTGACTGACCACCTCGGCCGCACCCAGAGTGGCCCGACCTACAACATCACCAACGGCCAGGGCATGGTGTTCGGATCCAGCAACTTCACCCAGAACAATACCTTCGGCTTCAACCCGGCCGAGGTCAGCCAGCTTGCCTCCCTAGCCAACTTGGTGCGCCAGTTCGGTCCCACCCTGGGTGCTTCGGCCGACCAGGAAGCCGAACTGATCCACGATGCCGAGCTGCTTCATGATGAAGCGACCGCAGCTGCTCCCGACCAAGGTCGGCTGCGTGCGACCGCCGATCGCGTGATCGCTGGTCTGAACTCGGTAACCCAGATCTCGGCTGGGCTGCCCTTGCTCATCGACAACGCAAACCAGGCGTACCAGGCAGTCTTCGGCGGCTGATCGCCCTTCGCGCACGACTGCCGGCTCCGTATCCTAAGGATCTTCGCTCATGGACGCCGCCTGCCTCCGCCTGGCCCTCTTGGAGTGGGCCGCCGGTCGGACCGCCGCCGGCCAACTCGACATCGATGTGCGGGCCTGGCCGATGCTCGCGGACACCGAATCCGGCCAGGTATTCGACCTTGTTCAGGAGCTGGTCGTGGCGGGCCTCGTCAGCTGCAGTGCTGGCCAGCACCAGCTGAGGCTGACCGCTGAAGGCGTCACGCACATCGAGCAGGTGCGGGCCCGACGGAGTGACCTCCAGTTTCGACGCAGCCAAGCTCGCAACGCAGTCCTACGGTGGCTGTACGACCAGCCCGGCCAACGCGGTCTGGGCCTGCGCAGTTATTACGACCTGTCCTTCTTCCGCCGCGACAGGCGGTCCTACCTTGATTGCGTTCAGCTCAGCGACCGCGAGATTCGGGAGGCCTACGACGATCTGCGGGAGTTGGGGCTGGCAAGAGAGGCCGGCTGGACAATCATCGGTGTCACCTCCAGCATCCAGCACCCGACAGCGACAACGGACGGCAAACTGTGTGTCGAAGGGTGGGCCGGCAATGTCGCCGCGTACGTGGACCATCGGCGTGTGGCGGCCAGCGCACCGACATACAACATCAACAACTCCACGGCAGTCATCGACAGCAAGCACTTCACCCAGGACAACCGGGTCCCGACGAGTACTCCCCCGCGGGCATCCAGCGCCCAGGAACAGCTCTATACCCGGCTGCTGGCAGACAGCACTGCAACCATGTCGACAAGGACGAAGGGGTACCCATCAGACTGGGACGACGACGCCCGGACGGAGAGCTACGAGACGGCGAAACGCCGGTCGGAGCTTATCGCCGAAGCCGAGGCGCTGGCGTCGGCTACCGTCTACGAGCTTTGGCTCCAGGCGGTCGAGGCCGACCAGGAGGTCATCGACCTAAGCAGCAATCTCCCGTGGTCCCCCGATGCCGTCGCCGAGGAGATCGGACGGTCGCCCGAGGGCCAGCGTCGGAATCAAGCCCGGGAGGCCTTGAGAGCTCAAGTGCGCCTTGAGCTGGGACGTGACCCGCTCGTCTGTCGAGCAGATCCGGAGGACTCCCAGTAGCTACTCGTCACTAGCGGCGACGCGCGCCCAACTACCAGTACGTTCACAGCGACCTGGCACCTCGGTACTCTCCAACCGAGATCGGGGAAGGCCGGGGCTCAACGGCCCGCGCGGCGCCGACCTACAGTGCAGCGGCAAAGGTCCGGCCGGGCATCACGCCGGGTGCTCCGTCGGTGGACGCGGCGTCCGGCGCGGTTGCGGACTGCCGGCCGCAGAAGGCGGTGGCCAGCAGCCTCTGCGAGGTCTGCCAGCCCTGGCCGGTGCTGCGGTAGCCGTTGGTCGAGACCGCCACCAGCCGACGGCCGTCCGGGGTGCCGTAGAGGGCGCTGTTGTGCCCACGGCCAGTAGTGCCGTTGTTGCCCCAGACGTCGCCGCAGGGCGTGCTCAACCGGTGGATCCCCAGGCCGTACTGGGCACCGCCGCTGGCCGGGGCGACCGTCAGCATCTCGGTGAGCAGCGGAGCGGGGAGCAGCCGCCCACCGAGCAGGGCCCGGAGGAAGGTGGCGAGGTCCGCGGTGGTCGAGATCCCGGCACCCGCCGCGTCCATCTCGCTCGGCTCCATCTCGGAGACGTCCACCGGGCCGCCGGGCAGATCGAGGTAGGTGTGCGCGTGCGGACCGGGGATCGCCGTCGCGTGGACGGGCATCGACGTCCCGGTCAGCCCCAGCCGGTCGATGATCCGGTGCTCCACCTCCCGGCGCCAGTCGTGGCCGGTGACACGGGCGACGATCAGGCCGGCCAGCAGGTAGTTGGTGTTCGCGTAGTGCCAGCCGGTGCCGGGCGGGAAGTACGGCGGGTGGCTGTTGGCCACCGCGAGGAGTTGCCGAGGCGTCCAGCTCCGCCAACGCCCCTCGCGGAGCCAGGTCTCGTGGTCGAGGCCGACGGCGGGATCCTCGGTGTAGTCGAACAGCCCGCTGGTGTGGTCGAGCAGTTGGCGCACGGTGACGGAAGCGCCGCCCGGGACAGCACCCGGCAACAGGCTCTCCACACTGTCGTCCAGCCCGAACCGCCCCTCACCGACCAGTTGGAGGACGACCGTCGCCACGAAGGTCTTGGTCACGCTGGCGATCCGGAACCGGCCGTTCGGCGACGGCGCGGCGCCGGTCGGGAAGTCACCCACGCCCTCCGCGCCCTTCCACGCGGTGCGCCCGTTCTCGGTCACCCGGGCGAGGGAGCTGGACGCCCCACCGATGCCGACCACGCCCGCCAACGCCTCGTTCAGGGCCCGGGCGTCCACGTCACCCCGGTGCGGACCGCCAGCGGCCGCCTCCGGGTCGGTCCCGGGCCGCTCCTCGCCGACGGACGCGGCCCCGGTCCACCCGGCCCGCTCGGTACCGCGGGCACCGGCCGCCGGGGCGGTCACGCCCACCACGCCCGCGCCGGCCAGCGCGAGCGCGAGGACCCGCAGGGCCGTGCCACGCCGGGCCGGCGCCGTCCGTGCCCTGGCCCGGTGCTCCACCACCCTCATGAGTCCTCCTGATGTCCGTGCCGACGGCTTCCGCGACACCCCGAAAAGTGTGAGAAATTGACATGTTGTCAGGTGGACACGAAGCAGTCGTCCACCCCGAGGGCACAGCGGGTCCACCCAGAGGTGGATGCCCTCGGGTGTGTCGGCCCTCCCGAGGCCGGAGGGACGCCCGCTGAACTCAGGACCGATGGCATCGGACTCCGCCTCGACCACCCAGGAGGCCCATGCCCACTACCACTCGACCCGCAGCATCCCCTGGAGCTGCGGAGTGCCGCCGTCGGCCGGGCTCCAGGGCCGAGCCGGCGGTTCACCAGAAGGCGAAATGCCTGACAGGAGCCGCACCCGGAGGAGATCCTGGTTCCGGCGCCGACAACCATGCAAGATCGCGCAAGTGAAGTGACAGGAGTGGCAGCGATGGCGATACGGTTCGTTGGTATCGACCCGGAGACCGGCCAGGGGAACAGTCCGACCGTCTGGGTGGACGAGGAGAACGGGGACTTGCTGGTCCAGACCTTTGTGGCCGACGAAGCGTCGGTCAACGGTGTCCTCGCGGCCGGCCACGGTCCGGACCACGAGAACACGATCCCGGCGCACGAGGGTGTGTTTCGGATTCCGGCCCGCATGGTGCCGATTCTCAGGAAGGCGTGTGATGAGGCAGAGCGTTCCCAGCTTCTTCGAGATGCTGGACTCGGCGACCAGCACGGCGGTTCATCTGGAACTGCGTGACCAGTACAGCGTCGCCGAGGAAGCTTCCGAACTCGCCAAGTGGCACCGCGGCGAAGCCGTCGACGTCGACCCCGAATCGGAGTACTGGAGCGGGTGGAGCAACCTCGTCCGCCGCACCGTCGCCCGAGGTGTCCAGGTGCGCCGGGCCCGCGTGGTCTCGGTGCCGGTGACCGACTACGTCCGGTACGAACACCACATCACGAGCGTGAACCTCGCGATCGGCGAGCAGGTCCGTTGGTTGCCCCGCAGTGAGGCGTCGGGCATCGCCCTGCCGGGCAACGACTTCTGGCTCGTGGACGGCCGCGCCGTTCGCTTCAACCTGTTCGACGGCCCCGGGGCGGCGCTGGCCCCCCAGTACTCCGAGGGCCCCGCGGTTGTCGAGCTGTGCGCCAGCGCCTTCGAAGCGGTCTGGGAGCGCGGAACGGAGCACGAGAAGTTCGTCGTCTGATCTGCTGCACAGGACCTCCGGATCATGCCCCTGTCTCCCTCGTCCAGTGCGCAGAGCGCCCGAGAGACGATCGCCAAACGATTGAAATACCTGCAGCAGGATGCCGGCCTGACAGGGCATGATCTGGCGCTGCGGACGGGCTTCAGCGAATCCAAAGTCTCACGAATCGCAGGCGCGAAGACACCGCCCTCCGCCGATGACATCCAGCGGTGGTGCGCTGCCTGTGGCGCTGAAGGCGAGGCTGCTGATCTGGTAGCCGCCGGTCGGGCTGCCGACGAGATGTACGTGCAGTGGAAGCGGCTGCATCGAACCGGGATGAAGCACGCTCAGGATGCCATCCTGCCCTCGTTCGAGAACAGCCGGCACATCCGCATGTACTGCTCCAACGTCATGCCTGGGATGGTTCAGCGTCGTCAGTATGCCCGTGCGCTCATGGGAACCATCACGGCGTTCCAGAACACACCGAACGACGTTGAGGCTGCCGTCGAAAGTCGGCTCCAACGGGATCGCTATCTCCACCAGGGGAACTGCACCTTCGCCTTCGTACTGGAGGAGACGGTCTTGTACTACCCTCTGGGCGACGACGAAGCCATGGCTGATCAACTTCACCACCTGATGGACATCATGGCTCTGCCGCGCGTGAGCCTCGGGGTGATCCCCTTCCGAGCCCCGCGAACCATGTGGCCACTCGAAGCCTTCTACATGTTCGACGACCGGCAGGTCGACGCCGAGCTGCTCACTGCCATCGTCAGGATCACGACTCCGGGCGAGGTCGTCGCGTATTCGAAGGCGTTCCGAATTCTCTCGGGCATGGCAGTGCACGGCGGCAAGGCCCGGACCCTGATCGAGCAGGCCATCCACGCCCTCGGGTGAATCCGTGCAAGACGGTGCAAGACGGTGGCACTGTCTGTAGACGGCTCCCTACGGTCTATCACGCACCCCCACCGCCTCGGCGAAGGAGGACAGACCGATGGCGCGACGCAACCCCGAGCGCAAGTACCACAAGGCCGTGACCGGCCCCACAAGGTTCGAGCTGCTGCGACCCCCCGTCCCGGGCAGGGTCAGCATCCTGCGGGAGTGGCCGCCCTGTTCCTGCGGCAGGGACGTGTGTCCGGACAGGGGCATGCGGTGAGTCTTCGCGAGATCGCTGCCCGCCCGCACATCGTGCCGCCGGACGCCGACCAGTGTCCGGGGTGCGCGTTCTTCGACCGGGCCCAGGCCCAGTACCCGAAGGCCGTGAACCCGACGATCGGGCGCATGCTCGCGCGCAACCGTGCCAGGCACCTCGAGGACGGGGAGTGCGTGGCGTCGGAGGTGGCCGGTGAGTGACCAGGACGCGGCCCCGGCGGCCCCGGACTGCACCGCCGAGGAGTTGGTGAGGCCGGTGGATCCGCTCGCGTGGCGGCCCACCCACCCGTGGCCCGCGAGGGAGACGTCCGGGCCCCGGCCGGTCCTGGCGCCGGAGGACTGGACGGAAGAGCCGCTGTCGGACGGGGACAGGGTACGCCGCGCCCGGCTGCTGGCCCGGGTGCGCGAGGCCAACCACCCCCGGCTGCGCTGATGAACCCCTGCGCCGCACCGGTGTTCGGCATGGGCGGCCTCTGGGCGGGCCGGCGGCGGGCGTGGGACGGCCTGCCGCCCGCCGGTCCCCGATCGGTGCTCAACTGGAGCCCCTGCCGACCTGCCGGTGCAGCCACGAGCCGAGGACCGCGTAGTCTGCGTCGGTCAGACCGACGCGGGGGTCGACGCGATGGAGCAGGGCGGGTCCCGGGTGGTGGCCGGCGACCCACGCCCGATCGGTGTCGGTCACCTCGTCGTCGACCCAGGCGAACGGGCGCCCCTCGGCCCGGGAGACAAGGGTGCGGGTCTTCCAGTGCAGTCCGTGCCACTCGTCCTGCTGGTCGACGGCGGACGGCTCCGGCCAGACGACCACCGCGAGGCGGGGAAGGCCGATGCGGGGAGCGATGCAGTCGTTGGCGTCGGCCATCCATGTCGTGGCCCACACGAGGTCGCACGGGAGCGCCAACAGGCGGGGTCCGTGCGCGGGATCGATCCTGCCGAGGAGCGGATTCGCGTCGTCACCGAGTTCGTCGGGCCCCGTCGCGAAGCTCCGATACGTGTCGGGTGCCGCGCCGAACGGGATCAGAGGTCCGTCGACGTCGAGGAACAGCAGCGGACGCTGCGCGGAGCCGGCCATGGACGCACGATAGCGTTCGCCGGTCAGGCGGCCAGGGCGAGGCCGAGAGTGATTGCGACGGGGGCGAGGTAGAGGAGGGGGCGGTCGGGCCGGATGTGACAGCGGCACCGGAAGGTCTTTCGCCGGGCCCGGTCCCGCCCGGCGGACGGCCGGTCCAACGGGTCCGGCGGGTCCAACGGGTCCGGCGGGCGCCCGGCCACCGGTGCGCTGTCGTCACGGTGACCGGGCTCTGAGCGTGGTGGACGAGTCCGGACGGCGAAGGGGGGATGTCCGCCGTCCGGACGTCGCACTCGCCCACCGCACCCTCTTGTCACCCCGATCCGCCGCCGCAAACCACCCCGGACGGACACCGGTCGCGGTCGGCCGCGCGGCGGGCCTGCAGGAGGGGCCTGAGGGAGGAGGTCAGCCGCCCGCCGGGGTGGCGGGGCGCCCATCGGCGCCCGCGGCGTTCCAGGCGGCCTCGACCATCCGGAAGATCTCCTCGAGCGCCGCGTCCGGATCGGCCGCCTCCCGGGCCAGGGTGAAGGCGTCGACCGCGAATCGTGCGATCGTGCGGCAGGCCGTGGTGCTGTGCCGCGGCCCGGTTCCCTCGGTGACGGCGTCACCTGCGGCGATGGCGGCGGCCAGCGACTCCGCGTGGCGCAGCCTCATGGTCGCCTCGTACTGCCGCAGGGCGGGCGAGGTGTCGATCAGGTGCCAGACCGGTGCGGCGCCGTCGGCGGTGCAGTGGTGCACCAGGGCCCGGATCTCGCGGTGGAGCGCGGGAACGAGCGCCTCGTCCGGGGCCCGGCCGGCGACCGCGTGGACGAGTCGCTGCTCGAAGTCCTGGTCCTGTTCGAAGACCAGGGCCTCCTTCGAGGCGAAGTGGGCGAAGACGGTGGTGACGGCGACGTCGGCCTCGGCGGCCACGTCACGGATTCCCACCGCGTCGTAGCCGCGTTCGAGGAACAGCCGCAGTGCGGTGTCGGCGATCTTCTGACGGGTGGCGGCCTTCTTGCGTTCGCGGCGCCCGGTCAACCCGGTCGACCCGGTGCTCTCGGTCATCCATCCACGCTATCAGGTGCAAAATCCTCACAACTACAAAACACTAACGGTTAGTGCTACGGTCGTCCGCATGAAGAAGATGGTCTTCGCCGAGTTCGGCGGCCCCGACGTCCTGCACCTCCTCGACACCGACGAGCCCCGCCCGGGGCCCGGCCGGATACGCATCGCCGTCCGCGCCGCAGGCGTGAACCCCGTCGACTGGCGGATCCGCGAAGGCCAGATCCTCGGCGCCCACCCCACCCGACTGCCCTCGGGACTGGGCCTGGACGCCGCCGGGGTCGTCGACGCGGTCGGGGAGGGCGTCCGCGGAACACAGGTCGGGGACCACGTGTTCGGCGAAGGCATCGACACCTACGCCGAGTTCGCCGTCCTGACGGCCTGGACCGCCATGCCCGCAGGCCTCACCTTCGAGGAGGCCGCCGGCTACCCCTCGGTGGTCGAGACCGCACTGCGGATCCTGGCCGAGGTGGGCGTCCGCCCGGGGCAGACCCTGCTGGTCAGTGGCGCGGCGGGCGGCGTCGGCTCGGCCGTCCTGCAGATCGCCCGCGACCGCGGCATCCGCGTCATCGGCACGGCCGGAGCCCACAACCAGGACTACCTGCGGAGCCTGGGCGCCCTCGCCACGACCTACGGCGAGGGCTGGCCCGACCGGGTGCGCGGGCTCGGCCGGGTCGACGCCGCCCTCGACCTGGCCGGCTCGGGCGTGGTCCCCGAACTCGTCGAACTCACGGGCGACGCACGGAAGGTGGTCTCCATCGCCGATCTCGGTGCACCCGATCACGGCGTCCGGTTCTCGGGCACGGCCGGGAGCGTGCCGGAGGCACTCACCACGGCCGTGGACCTCATCTCACGAGGAAAGCTCCACATCCCCGTCGAGAAGTCGTACCCGCTCGCCGAAGCGGCGTCGGCCCACATCGACAGCCGCGCCGGCCACACCCGCGGGCGCCGGGTCCTCGTGGTGCGGTAACCCCGCCCGACGCCCGCGTATTCACACCATCCGAATGCACAGCTGCACGGCTGTACGGCCGCTCACGCCGTGGGACGGAAATGCGAATTCCTGGCGATGATCACGCTCCGACACTCGTCACAGGATCTCGATGGACTTCACCTGCGGCGGGCGGTTCGGGAACGTGATGTCCGTCCAGCGGTTGATCCTCACCGAGTCGCCGTTGACGTCGTAGTAGATGAGGTCGTTGTTCCCGGTGGAGATCCGGTCGACCCACCAGTTGCCGAAGTCGGTCCGCCCGGCGTTCGCGTAGCAGTCCACGCTCTCCCGGCCGCCACTGTGCGACCAGATCTTCAGGAAGTCCTCGCCTCCCCGGCACTCGACGTGGTCGATGGCGAACGCGTTGTTCGGCACCGCCACGGTGAACGCGGCCGCGGCGGCGAACGTCGCGGCCGCGACGCTCATGAGCTTCTTCGTCCTCGAGATCACGAATTCTCCTCGCACGAATCGAAAACCGAATCGAAAATGCACGAAGCGACCAGCAGTGATTGCATCGTGTCCGATCAGCATCCCGTCGGGCGAGGTCACGGTCAATTGCTTGTCCGGCACACCGACTTCGTGTCGGCCGTTTCCGCCCGAGGCGCGCCGTGCCGGGCGGGACGGCAGGGGCACCAGAGGCCCGCGTACACGCCGGCCGGAAGGAGGTGACGCCGCTCGGACGGGGACCGACCGCTCCCCTCGTCACCGCCCCGGCCTGGGAAAACGTCCGTGCGGGCCGCCGGAGGCAGGCGCCGACCCGTCGCCGTGCCGGCGGCCGGGTCGAACCCGCCGTGCCGCTCCCGCCCGGCAGGCGCTCCGGGGGCGCGTGGTCTATCCTTCACCACCTTTGGGGCGCACGCGGTCGGTCGACCGGTTCGATCGCCGGCCACGTCGACACCGGCGCGGTGCCACGAAGCGGGACCGGAACGCCGACAGCGGCCCGCCGGGGACGGCGGGCCGCTGCGACCGGTAGTGGTACCGGCAGTACAGGTGGTGCGGCGACTGCTACTTGAGGCCGGTGTGGATCGCGTTCACCAGCTCGCCGTTGGCGGTGTCACCACTGAACTCCCAGAAGAAGGCGCCGCGCAGGTTCTGCGCCTTGGCCCAGGCCATCTTGGCGGTGATGGTCGCCGGGGTGTCGTAGCTCCACCAGTTGGTACCGCAGTGGGCGTAGGCGGTGCCGGCGACCGTGCCGGTGGCGGGGCAGGTGTTCTTGAGGACCTTGTAGTCCTCGATGCCGGTCTCGTAGGTGCCGGCCGCCGCGCCGGTGGCCGTGCCGCCCGGGGCGGACTGGGTCACGCCGGTCCAGCCGCGGCCGTAGAAGCCGATGCCCAGCAGCAGCTTGGAGGCGGGCACGCCGATCGACCGGTACTTGGCGATGGCATCGGCCGAGTTGAAGCCGGCCTTCGGGATGCCGTCGTAGGCGGTGAGCGGGGAGTGCGGGGCGGTCGGGCCCTTCGCCGCCCAGGCGCCGAAGAAGTCGTACGTCATGACGTTGATCCAGTCGAGGTACGGCGCACCGGCCGCGTAGTCGGCCTTGTCGATGTTGCCGCCCTGCGAGGCGTCGGCGGAGACCGCCACCGTGACCAGGTCGCGGCCGAACTCGGTGCGCATCGCCTGGACCATCTTCTTGAACGAGTCGGCGCCGCTGGTGTCGCAGGTCAGGCCGCAGGCGTTCGGGTACTCCCAGTCGAGGTCGATGCCGTCGAAGACGTCGGCCCAGCGCGGGTCCTCGACCAGGTCGTGGCAGGACTTGGCGAACGCGGCCGGGTTCTGCACGGCCTGGCCGAAGCCGCCGGACCAGGTCCAGCCGCCGAAGGA
This sequence comes from Kitasatospora sp. NPDC089913, assembly GCF_044748625.1. Classification (NCBI taxonomy): domain Bacteria; kingdom Bacillati; phylum Actinomycetota; class Actinomycetes; order Kitasatosporales; family Streptomycetaceae; genus Kitasatospora; species Kitasatospora sp. NPDC089913. Next base: position 101,681 of record NZ_JBIVGI010000019.1, read on the forward strand.
CCAGATCACCTTGATGTGCGGGTAGAGGCGCTTGAGTTCGCGCAGCTGGTTGAAGCTGCCGCGCAGCGGCTGGTCCCAGGTGTCGGCGACGCCGTCGACGGACTGGTCGGCGGTGTAGGCGCGCTCGTAGTCGGCGTAGGCGTCGCCGATGGTGCACTTGCCGTTCTGGACGTTGCCGAAGGCGTAGTTGATGTGGGTGATCTTCGCGGCGGAGCCGGAGGTGACCAGGTTCTTCACGTGGTAGTTGCGGCCGTAGACGCCCCAGTTGGTGAAGTACCCGAGCTTGACCTGGTCGCCGGTGACGATGTCGCCGCCGGTGGTGCGCACGGTGCCGGGAGCACTGGCGGGGCCGGTCAGGTCGGCGGTGTCGCGGGCGACGACGGTGTAGGTGTAGCTGGTGCCCGCGGTGAGGTTGCTGTCGCTGTAGGTGAGGCCGGTCACCGTGGCGACCTTGGTGCCGTTGCGCAGGACGTCGTAGTTCTTGACGCCGGTGTCGTCGGTGGCCGCGGTCCACGACACCTTCAGCGAGGTGTCGGTGATGTCGGAGCCGACCGGGGTGCCGGGCGCGGAGGGCGCCTGGTTGCCGGGCAGGTCGGTGCCGTCGCAGGAGGCGCCGTTGAGCTTGCAGCCGCTGGGCGCGCCGGGGCCCGCGCCGTTGAAGCCGAAGGTCACGGTGGCACCGGGGGCGAGGGTGCCGTTCCAGCCCTTGTCCTTGGCGGTCCAGTGGTTGCCGGTGCTGGTGACCGTGGCGTCCCAGGCGGAGGCGACGCTCGTGCCGGCGGGGAAGTCCCACTCGATCGTCCAGGACGTGAGCGTGGTGGTACCGGTGTTCTTCACCGTCCACTTGCCGTCGAACCCGGAGCCCCAGTCGGAGCCCTTCGCGAAGGTGGCGGTGGCCGCGGCGGCGGCCTGGGCGGGGGTGGACAGGCCGACGACGGCGACCAGCGGCAGGGCGAGCGCGGTCAGGCCGGCTGCGGCGGCCCTCAACCTCTTTGTGGGCAGGACGGAACGAGTCAGCAAGAGGGGGCTCCTCGACGTGGGGGCGGACAGGGGTGGGGGAGTCCGTGACCGCACACTGCGCGACGTCCGCCGCAGGGTGCTCCGGCGAGACTAGAAAGGTCCAGACCAACCAGTCAAGAGGTTCAGACCACTTTTCCTTTACCTTCTCTTTGCCGAAACCGGGCACGCCGGACCGGAGCCCCGATGACGTGCCCGTATTCGACGAGTCGTCATGCCGGGTCCTCGTCGGACGACTTGGGCGGGGCCGCGGAGGCGGTCACGACTCACCCGGGTGGGGCACCCCGCCCCTGCGGAGGGGTGCCCCCGGGCCGACCCGCCCGAGCGGGGGTCAGTCCTGCTCGCGCCGCGTGCGCCGCAGAGCGACGAGCCTCAGGACGACATTGGCCGTGCCGACGGTGATCTGGAGGAGGGTGAGCACGGGCTGGAGCACACTCAGGTCGTGGGCGAGTCCGGAGAGGACGGTCATCTTCGCTTCCCTTCCGCGGCAGGAACGTCCGGCCGTGAAAGGAGCCTCGCCGCGCGGACGTTCCCCGTCCGGTCCGCTTGGCACGGAGCGGGGAATACGCGGAGAATCACGGGTGGTCCACGCGGGGAACCGGATTCTCCGCACGGGGAATCGGGGGTCTCGATGCCACGACGACGCCGCGCGGTCGACCCGGCCGCACCTGCGGCGGTGCGCGAGCTGGCGCTGCGGTTGCGCGAGGTCGCGGAGGCGGCGGGGTTCCCGACCAACTCCGGGCTCGCCGCCGCCTCCGGACTCGGCGAGACGGTGGTCGGCGAAGTGCTGCGGGGCATACGGGCTCCTACGACCGGCACCCTGGGCAAGCTCCTGACGGCCTGCGACATCGCACCGGACCGGTCGTGGCAGACGATGCGTTCCCGGGCGCAGGCCGCCGACCAGCAGAACCGGGCGCGGACCGCGGAGGCCGACCGGCAGGCCGCCGCACGCCGCGAGGTCACCGGCACCCACCGGTCGGCGGCCGAACTGGCCCGGCGGCATCTGCTGCTGCGGGGTCGCGCGCACCTCGGGGCCGACGGTGACCTGCCGTCGGTCGGATCGGTCCGGGACCGTGCCCTGCTGCGCATCCACCCCGCACCGCCCGTGCGCGGGTACCGCGGCGACGTGGTCCTGGATCCCGAACTGCCCAGCTACGTCGAGCGCGACCGCGACCTCGAGCTGCGCGCGGAGCTCGGCCGTGCGCGCGACCACGGCGGACTCGTGCTCCTCCAGGGGCCGTCCGCGGCCGGCAAGTCCCGGGCGGCGGCGGAGGCCATGTGGAGCTGCCTGCCGGGCTGGCAGCTGCTGATCCCCGTCGTCTCCGCGGACCTCGCGCCGCTCGCCGATCCCCGGTTCGACCTGTCCCGCACCGTGGTGTGGCTCAGCGACCTCCAACTGCACCTCGGCCCGGGCGGCGCGCACGTGCACGCCTTCGACCGGCTGCTCGCCCACCCGGGCCGCCCGGTCCTCCTGGCCACGATCAGGTCCAGCGAGCGGGCCGCCCTGCGCGGCGACGGCGAGGAGGCCGGACCGCACGACGGTCAGCAGCGCGCGGTCGCCACCGCGGGCGACCTCCCGATGGTCCAGGACCTGCTGGGCCGCGCCCGCACCGTGGTGCTGGAACGGCTGTTCACTGCGGCCGAGCTCGGACGCGCCGGGCGACTCGACGGTGACCCGCGCATCGCCACCGCCCTTCCCGGGACGAACCGGTTCGGCCTCGCCGAACTCCTCGCCGCCGGACCGGAGCTCCGGGACCTGCTGGCGGCGCACACCGGCGACGCGGACGGTCAGTTCGTCGGCGCCGCGCTCGTCCACGCCGCCGTCGACTGCGTCCGCGCCGGCTGGAACCGCCCGGTCCCCGTCGAACTGCTGCGCGGGCTCGTGCCCCAGTACGTGCCCGCCGAACTGCGTGGCGACGTCACGGCCGAGTCCTTCGACACCGCCGTCGCCTGGTCGACGCGTCGCCGGCGCGGCTACAGCCGACTGCTGATCCCCTCCGTCGACGACCGCCGCGCGCTGAGCGCGTTCGACTACCTGGTCGACGACGCCCAGGCCCAGCACGGCCGGGCCGTCCCGGAGGCGGTCTGGCACGCCCTGGTCCCCGCGGCCGACCCCGAGACGGCGCTCACCCTGGGCGAGCGGGCCCTGAACGCGCTCGCCGGCAGCGCCGCGGAGGCCGCCCTGCGCAAGGCACTGGACAGCGAGGTGGCCGACGTCGCCGCCGACGCGGCGCGGCGGCTCGGCCGGCTCCACCTGGACCGGGGTGAGGCTTCCCCGGCGGAGGCCGTCCTGCGGCGGGCGGAACGGTCGAGCGGATGGCGGGACGACCTGAACGCGTACCTGGTCGACTGCGGCCGGTACGACGAGGTCCTCGACCGCTGGATCGCGGACACCGACGTCACCGGGCCCCGCCGCGAGCCGGACGGCCTCTTCGCGGCCCTGACGGCGTGCGCGCGCTGGACCGACCTGGAACGTCTGCTCCTCGCGCGGAACTCGAACGGCCCGGCCCGGCAAACGCTGAATGCCGAGCTACGGGCCGTGAAACGGCTCCGCTGGAGCGATCCCGGGCAGCGGCTCACCCTCCCCTTCCCGGCTGTCGTGCTGCGCAACACCTCCCCCAACGGCTCGTCGTCGTGGCAGTGGTGGCGCCGACGGATCGCCTCGCTGTCCCAGCCGGCGCACCGGCGGCCCGCGACGGAGCATGCCGAGGGCCGGCTCGACGCCCAGGACCCGTTCGCCTCCGAGAAGGAGCGCCTCGTTCGGTCGGCGGCCGAGTGGGACCACGGCCGGTCCCTGTACGGCTGGAGCCACCTGCTGTTCTTCCTCTCCTCCCACGGACGGCGCGACGAACTCGAACCACTGCTGCACGAAGCGCTGGCCGACGGGGCCATGGGAGTCGCCGACGTCCTGGAGCGGCGGCGGGCGATCGCCCGCCGCATCGCCGCGCCCGTGCTGCCACCGGTCCCCGACGACGGCGAGGACTTCTCCCCCGCACTCGCACGGGAGTTCGGGAATGTCTCCGAGCACCTCGACCCACGGCCCACCGAACAGCTCGACCGGCACCTGGCCGCGATGTTCCACGAGTTGCATCCGGGGCCGGCCGCCCGCGACTTCACCGAGGCCGAGGCAGAGCAGGAAGCCCGACGCACCGGCCACGACCTGCCGGTCCTGGAGTACTTCCGCCGGGCCGGCCGGTGGCACGAACTGCTGGACCGCTGCCGGCCCTTCCCGACGATCGTGCCGTGGCCCCACCTCGAACTCGGCTACCACGTCCTGGCACACGTCCGGCTCGGTCGGTGGCCGGAGGCCGAGGCCGTCGCACGCCACGCCTTCGAGGCGGGCGAGTCGTCGCTCGGCCCGGTACTGGCCGAGACGCTCCTCCACCGGCCCGACGGTCCCGCCCAGGCACAGCGGCTGCTCCACCGGCTCATCGGCACCGCGCCCCGACGCCCCGTCAACCGGCTGATCCGGCTGCTCCTCGACACCGGGCGCACCGAGGACACCGAACGGGCCATCGGACTGGTCCGCCGCCACGGCGAGGTCGCGCCACCGCCCTGCGGACAGGTCACCGCCGCCCTGATGGCGCTCCATCGGCTGCCGGCGATGGAGCCCGTCTGCCGCGAGCTCATCCACAACGAGCGCTGGGAGGACAAGCGCGCGTCCGGTTGGGAGGAATCGACCCAGGGCATGTGGACCGCGCTCGCCGCCCACTACGACGCACTCGCCGGCCCGGACCGCGCGGACGACGAACTGCGGCAGGCCGTCGACGACGGCGACCTCGGCGCGCGCCATGTGCTCGCCCGCCGCCTCCATCGAGCCGGCGACGACAACGGCGCACTGGGGCTGCTCGACCGGATCGACAGCGCCGGTTGGAACCGCCGCCTCGACGCCGTCCTCTGCGGAGCGCTGCGCGTCCGGCTGCTGCACCACCGGCAACAGCACGACGAGGCGGCCCTCGACCTGCTGCTGACCGCCGATCCGCTGCTGCTCCGCCGGCTCGGCGACCTGGACCCCGCCTTGAACGCCCCGGAGATCTCGGACGTCCTGTGGTGCGTCCGCGCCGCCGTCCCCGACCTGGAACCGGGCTACCGGTGGCAGTACCACCACCTCCGCCGCGCCGTCGGCGAACCGGAGTGACGGACCCGAGCGCTCCGAAGGCCCGCCGCCCGGTGAAGCACGCCCGCCCTCTCCCCGTCCGGCCGGACACCTCGGGGTCGGGCGGGCCGCGAGAGCCCGGCCCGCCCGACCCCGAGGGTGTTCAGGCGGTCAGACCGGGCTGCAGGGGCGCAGCCGGGGGCAGGGCTCCGGCCTGGGGGACGGGTTCGGCGGCGGGCCCCTGTAGCGCCTCCGGGTCCGGGTTCTCGGCCGTCCGCAGTTCGGCGGGGTGGGCGGCAGCGCCCTCGCCCGACGGGTGGGACAGGTCGGACGGGTGCGACGGACCGTGCTCGGTGGTCCGGGTGGCTTCGGCGCGCACGATGGCGCCGATGGCGGAGAAGACGTCGAAGGGCATGGTGGATCTCCTGCGGTACGGCATGAAAGAGGGGACGCAGGAAGCCGGGCCGGGCCCCGCACCGCCGTGTCGCGCGGCGCGTGGAGCCGAAGTCGCCCGGCGGGCCCTCTCAGCAGCGCAGGACCACACCTCGTGCACCGATGGCCTCGGTCCCGGTCCGTCCGGAACACCTGGTCGTGGGCGAGGCGGTCCGGGCAGGATCGTGCCCCGCGAACGCCTCACCCGGAGGCAGCGGCGGCTGCCCGCACCCCGCCACGCACGCCGGTCCCGCGCGGTGGGCACCGGAGTGCACCGGGACGGTCCCGTGGCTCCGACGACGCTCGGCGGGTTCGGGGCACTCGTCGGTGCTCGGGGCGACCAGCGGCAGCGGATCCGCTCCCCCGACGGGAGCCTCCTGGACAGTGACGCAGTGCGCACCGGCCACCCACGGCCGGGCCTCGGCGGCATCCGCCCCGCCCAGCAGGACCAGCGCGGCGCCCAGCAGCGCCGTCACGGCACACCGGACCACGGAGTGCCAGTGCCGGGGCGCACACCGCATACGACGAACCTTCCCGAGGAGTGGGCCCCAGCCAACTCCTCCGACCGCCCCCGAAGCACGCCCGGCTCACCCGGTGGTGACAGGAATTCACCCGTGTGGGCGCACCGGCGGCACCTGCGCGGGCCCGGCGGTCAACGGGACGGGGCCGCCCGACGGGGCCGAACGCCGACACTCGGCAGGCTGACATCCACCGGTCCGGAAGTGTGGGGGCCCGCCCCCCGACGGGCCGGGGGGGGGGGGGGGGTAGGCGTTGCGGTGGGCGGGGGGGGCGGGCGTCGGTGAAGTTGG